>CALUPP010000117.1 GCA_944322685.1 Candidatus Gastranaerophilales bacterium | reverse complement strand
TTCAGTGGTTTTGGGGCTTTTTAGCCGGCATTTGATACATTTTGGATGAAAATCCCAGCCTAAAAGCCGGTCAACAATACCCAAGTAGGGTGGGAATAGCTTATACATGGGTTTTGAAAGGTATTTTTCAATCCTTGCGGCGGTTCCCACCGTTCAGCAAACGCGAAAATTGGTTGAGCCCTTGCGGGACAACCCTCACCCCGGCCCTCTCCCGAGGAGAGGGAGCTTTGTTCTTTGCGGTGGGAACCGCTGCGCTTTTCCCACCCTACTTGCTCGGATTTGCGCTGCCCTGCGGGACAACCCTCACCCCGGCCCTCTCCCGAGGAGAGGGTGAATGTAGGGTGGGAATAGCTTAAACTTGGGTTTTGAAAGGTATTTTTCAATCTTTGCGGCGGTTCCCACCGTTCTTCAAGCGTGAAATCCTTGCGGTGGGAACCGCTGCGCTTTTCCCACCCTACTTGCTCGGGTTTGCGCTGCCCTTGCGGAATAACCCTCACCCCGGCCCTCTCCCGAGGAGAGGGATAAAGAAAAAGCCGAAGCCGCCATTGCATTTTTGCCGAAAATTTGGTTTTATTTCGATTTTTTGAACCAATCCGCAAAAATCTTCAAAGGAGCTCGCGTTAAACCGAGAGCAAACGCCGGAATATCCTTTGAAACCACCGTTCCCGCGCCGATTGACGCATTTTCGCCAAGCTCAACAGGCGCAACAAGCACGGAATTTGAACCGGTGCTGGCTCCGTCGTTGATTTTTGTGCAGAATTTTTCTTTTGTAGCGTGGTTGTAGTTGGCTGTGATGGTTCCGGCGCCAATATTTACGTTGCTTCCGAGCTCGGAATCGCCAACGTAGCTCAAATGGGAAACATTTGTATGATTTTTGATTTTTGAATTCTTGATTTCTACAAAATTTCCGATTTTCACGCCTTCGCCGAGCTCAACTCCGCCGCGCAGGCGGGCAAAAGGCCCGATTTTGCAATCTTTACCGATTTTATTTTTGCCTTCAATATATGTGCAGGGGTAAATTATTACGTCAGGCGCAATTTCCGTATCCGGCGAAATATAAGTGGTTTCCGGGTCAACAATTGTTACTCCGTCCTCAAGAAGCCGGTTAATTACACGGTTTTTCAAGATTTTCGCAGCTTGAGCAAGCTGAGCTTTGGAGTTTATGCCGAAAGATTCAGTGTTGTCCTCAAGAATGAAAGATTGCGCTTTCAAACCGTTAGAAATCGTCCATTTTACAATATCCGTGAGGTAATATTCGCCCTGAGCATTGTTAGAATCGAGATTTAAGAACGCCGGCGAAACTTTTGCCCAATCAAGTAGGTAAACGCCAGTGTTAATTTCATTTACTGCCTTTTGCTCAGGTGTCGCGTCTTTTTCTTCAACGATGGCGCTCAGATTGCCGTTTTCATCCCTTATTATCCGTCCGTAATTTTGCGGATTTTCAAAAATCGCAGACAAAACAGTCAATGCCGCGTTATTTTTACGGTGATTTTCAATAAACTTCTTCAAAGTTCCGGTAGTCAAAAGAGGTATATCACCGTTAAGGATAATTACTTCGCCCTCAAAGCCTTTCAAATCTTCATAAGCCTGAAAAGCAGCATGCCCGGTGCCGAGCTGGGGAGATTGGAGCAAACATTTTGCGTTTTCATAGTGATTTTCGACAAATTTTTCCACTTCTTCTGCTTTATGGCCTACAATAACAAAATTTTCGGAAATTTCGCCGGTTTTGTTCACTTCGTCCAGCACATAGCCCAGCAGTTCCTTATTAAAAATTTTATGAAGCACTTTTGGGGTTTCTGATTTCATTCTTGTGCCTTTTCCTGCGGCAAGGATTATTGATTTTACATTTTTTTCCATTTCTAGCTCCGTTTTTTCTCTGTTTGTTTTTAATAATATACCGTCCGCGGTTTATTTGCAAAAGTTGCGGGTAACGCAGTCCACATAAATGTATTTCTGCCGTTTTTTTGAGCAGGTTGGGTTTTCAGTCCGGCAACACCAAATTTCTCCCCAAAATCGCCCCCTTTGAAAGGCCCACGCACAATGACAACCCTCACCCCGGCCCTCTCTCAAAGGAGAGGGGGCTTTGTTCCTTGCGGTGGGAACCGCTGCGCTTTTCCCACCCTACTTGCTCGGGTTTGCGCTGCCCTGCGGGACAACCCTCACCCCGGCCCTCTCCCGAGGAGAGGGTGAATGTAGGATGGGAATAGCTTAAACTTGGGTTTTGAAAGGTATTTTCAATCTTTGCGGCGGTTCCCACCGTTCTTCAAGCGTGAAATCCTTGCGGTGGGAACCGCTGCGCTTTTCCCACCCTACTTGCTCATGAAATTAGTTCCTTGCAACGGGAAACGCTGTGATTTTTTCACCCTACTTGCTGCGGGTTCGCGCTGCCCTTACGGGACAACCCTCACCCCCGACCCTCTCCAAGGAGAGGGAGAGTTTTCGTAGGGTGGAAATAGCTTATAAATGGGGTTTGAAAGGTGTTTTACAATCTTTGCGGCGGTTCCCACCGTTCATCAAGCGCGAAAATTGATTGAGCCCTTGCAGGACGACCCTCACCCCGACCCTCTCCCAAAGGAGAGGGGGAGTTGTTCCCTGCAATGGGAAAACCAACAAAAAAAAGACCGCAAAGCGGTCATGGTAAATAGTTTACGAGTGAGAGTGGAATATGCACAAAGTTATATTATTAAAATGTATTAATTTCTTTAATCAGCCACTTGTATAAATCTGTTTATCAAATAGGATTATTTATAGGAATAATTTTTCGGAGAAAAGAGGCAGAAAGGATAGAAAATGCACACATTTATCCCGTTTATCCTATCTTTTTTGATGGTAATTTTGTCGTCGTACCTTATTGCGTCAATATTTGCCCCGAAAAAATACGGAATAGGGATTTTGTACGTTCTTATCATCGCTTTTGCCCAGATGGTAGGCACAATCGAGCTTTTGTCGATTTTCAGCCTGATAAACGCCCCGGGAATCTTCATAATCAATGCAATTTTCCTGATTTTGTCGGTATTTTTCTTTAAAAAATCAAAAAAAAGCCTATATGTGCCCGATTTTAAGCGGACTTTTGCAAAAATTTTTCAAGCACTGAAAAAAGATAAAATTCTCGGGCTGATGGCGGTCGGATTTGTTTGTTTGATTGCGATGCTGGTGTTCATTGACGCGCTGATGCCGATAAATTCCTATGATTCGCTCACATATCACCTGAACAGAGCCGCATATTGGCTTTCTCAGGGGAATTTGAACCATTTTCTCACGCCGGACGACAGAAACCTCGTTATGCCGATAAATTCGGAGATTTTGTACACATGGGTGCTTGCATTTTTGAAAAACGACTGGGGTTTGGGATTTTTCTCGTTCACGGGGTATGCAATGTCCGTCATTTCGCTGTGGGGAATCCTTGATTTATTCGGATTTTGCACCAGAAAAAAACTCTGGAGCGTTTTCATAATTTCCTCGTTCGCATCGGTAATCGCCGAGGCCTCATCAGCCGAAACGGACGTTATAATTGCAGGTCTGACACTCAGTGCGGTTTTGTTTTATCTTTATTCGCTCAAAGAAAGAAAAAACAGCCCGATTTTCTTTTCCGCGCTTGCTTATGCGCTGGCCATCGGCACAAAAAGCCCCGCGGTTATGGCTTTCCCGGGGTTAATGCTTTTATTTTTATATTTTTCAATCCGAAAAATGGGAAAAGAAGGCTTCAAGCCCGTTGCCGCATTTATCGGTCTTTTATTCATAAATTTTATCCTTTTTGCGGGTTATAATTACTTTTTGAACCTTATAAACTACGGAAACCCGCTCTCCTCACCGGCATCGTACGAATATCACCGGTTTTACGGCGGTTTTAAAGCTTATATCGCCAATTTCATAAGATATATTTTCATGATGTTTGATTTTTCCGGGTTCAGATACAGCGAATACGTTGGAAAATACATTCTCTCGCTGAAATTCATGATTTTTGACCTGCTTCACATACCGCACAACCTCGGCGTAATACTTTCTGACGGAAACAAGGTCAACAACGGGCTTATTGACGTAAAAATGGGCGCAGGAATCCTGGGATTCTTGCTTTTTCTCCCAGGAGTGGTTGTTTCGATAATTCTCGGGCTGATAAAACGCAGCAGTGAAAAAATCCGCTCGCTTATGCCGTTTGGCTGGCTGTTTTTGATAAATTTGCTCGTACTTTCGGGCACAGTCGGCTACATGGTGTTCAGCGTAAGGTTTTTGACCTATTTTATATTGCTTTCTTCGCCCGTACTTGTTTTGACTTATTACAAAAAGAACCCGCCCGTTAAGCTTTTGGTGCTGTTTTTCGTGCTTTCGTACATGTTGTTAATCAGCAGGCACATGACAGCACGCCCGCTCGGCTCAATAATCAAAATTCTCAAAAAATCACCCTCAATCACAGACGCCAGAGAAACTTTCCGGTGCGGAGTTTTTGAGGATTACCAGGGAAAAGCCGCATATTGCCATATCCGCGACAAAATCAGAAACGATTTTCCAAAAGGCTCAAAAATAGCCATTTTCGGCTCAGAACAGGATCGATTTTACCCCATAAAAATGCTTGAACACCAAGGATATGTTATTGATACGCCGCTTGTGGAAACGATTTCGGATGTGGATTTTTCAAAATACGACTACGTCATAAAAATCAACGAAGTCCAATACGGCTCGGTGATAAAAAGGTTCAAACAAGGGCATAACGATTTTAAACTCGTAAACGGCGTATTTTTCTTCAAACCGGGCGTAGATCCGCAGTGCCTTTACCTCAGAAAAGACGGTTTTCCAATACTTGAAAACGACAAATCACACCCGACCTACTGGTATTGCAAAACAAGCGGTGATTTTTTCATGAAAAAGGGTTTTGAGCCGATAAAAATCATCGGCTACACCTCAAAATGGCGCGAAGAAGCCAGAACTGTATACTTTTATAAAAAAATCGGCAAATAAATTTGATTATAAACATTCAGGCGTGTACAATTGGGTAGGCAGGACGGTTCGCTGTCATGCCGCGGGGAAATAGAGGTGAAAATCCTCAGCTGTGCCGCAGCCGTGAGAGTCGGAATACCCGCAGAGGACTCAAGATACGCAATCGCATTAACTTTGCGGCCTTGAAACAAATTCAGGGCAAAAATACAAACAAAATCGCAAAAAGTTAAGCGAAATCAGCATAAATCTTGCTTTCCCCGGCGATGTGCAGGGTGATGAAAACGGTTCTCTAAAAATTCAGGGTACTTCGGGCCAAGGTACATGAAAAAAGAGCTTGAAAGTATCCTGTGCAGTAAAAACACAGGATTTTTTAATGTCTACTCCGATAATGTCAGCACAAACCCAAAAAGCCGGCACCTGTCCGCATGGACTGCCGCTCGGCGCATGCCCGATTTGCAACGGAATGGGCGGCGGAGGCGGCCCGACACGCGCTCATGAAAAGCCAAAAGCCGGAGAAATGTCCTGGGAGCAGTGCTACGCAATCGGACAAATGCTAAAGGCCCAAAAACTTGCGCATCATCAGGCAAATGTTCAAGCGGAACAGGCGCTGCAAGCCGCACAGATGCAAAAATTCGCGCAAGACGCTGCCGCGATGAAAAATGCGTTCGTAAATGCGCTTCCGGCACCGGTTTTGAACGCTTTGAGCGGGATAAAAAACGCTTTGCTCTCGCCCGTTTCGTCATTGGGAACAAAATTTGAGGGCGCAATGCAAAATCTCGGCGCTAAAATCGCAGATTTTGCCCAAAATATAAAAGAAAAATTCGTCAACATCACTGACAAGCTCACAGCGCTTTTCGGCGAAACAAAAGCCGCAATTGAGAAGAAAATCTCCGAAAAATTCAAAGATTTGAAGAAAAAAGCGTTCAAACTTTTCGGAATCGCGATAGTTGACAACGAAGAAGATGAAGAAGTCAAGAAAATAGAAGAAAAAGAAAGTATGAAAAAATTAATAAACGGCTTTCGCCCCGAATCCGTTTCAGAATCGCAAAAATTAACAAAAGCAAACAAGCTGCTGAAACAAATTCAGCAAGAAAGCGGCACGGAGGCGGAAAATGAGTAAAATCAGGCCATATCAGGACAACGAAACCCGCCGCCAGTACAGAAATCAAACAGAAACCCAAAAAAGGCAGCTTTCAGAAACAAAAGAGGCGCTTGTTGTCAACAATTTAATCAAAGAGCCGGTCAGCCTGACAAGCATGTACGACAGCCTTGTTATTCCTGATCGCGCGGACGGTTTTGTTTATTCAAAAAGCCCGAATTCGCCCGAAAAACCAGAAAAATCGGCAGCAAGGAGCTTTGCGCCGCTTTTAGCCCTTACAACAGGCGTTTTTGCGATTCTTGCGGGCGGAATGAAGCTCGTCGCATCGGCTGCTAAGCACAAAACAAAGCTTCCCGGCTGGAAAACCCTCCCCGAAGTCCCCAAAAACCTTGCAATCAACAGCGAGCCGCATTTTGTCACATATTTGATGATTCAAGACCCGAACACTAGGACAGTTTTGGGCGCTCTGGGCGTTTTTGTGCTCAGCGCGGCCGGGCTCGTCGGAAAAAACTTTGTTGACGGCGTAAAATCCATCTGGGTGCGCAAAAAAGAAGCAGATGTCCAGCGGGATTTGCAAGAAAAGCTGATTTCGGTCGAAACCCGCTCTTTTTCAGGGAAAATGCAAATTCTGCGCAACATGTTGAGCGACAGAGCCCATGAGCTTGAAGAAATTCTCCAAAAAAACAACACCTCGCTAAGAACGCCCGTTGCTTTCAGGAAATTTCTGAACTTTGGCGGGGCTGAGGCCGAAAATCTTCATACGAAAAAGAGCGACAAAAAGCTTCTTGCCGCAATCGGGGCCAGCGCGTTGGCGATTACGGGTCTAGGGCTTTTTGCATTCAAAAATGTCCAAAAAACCGCGAAATATTACTCGGATTATGAAAAAAATCTGCTCGACAAGGTCAAATCGCTGATTCAGAACTCGGATTTAAACGCAGAGGATTTGGATTATATCAAAAAGCTGTTTACATCTTTGCGTGTGCCGAAAAAATTCATCGAAGAAACCCTCTCCGGCGTAAAAAAAGCGCCTCAAAACGTTGATATGAAGAAATTTACGCAGGAAACCATCCGTGAGGTTGAAAAAATTTCCCAGCGCGGCGCAGAAGCGATTGCCGGCTCGCCCGGAAACAAGCCGTCTTACTACTCTCACACGAACGATGACCGCGCGCACCTTTACAACATGATTGTGAACCCGGAAAACCCGCTTTTGAAGATACTTTTTGCCGGAATGGCAACGGTTACGGGCGTCGGGTACGTTGCGACAAAGACCGTTGAGGCAATGCGCGAGGTTCAGGTCATAAAAGAAAACGCAAAAACCGAGCTTGATTTGCAAAACAGGCTCGTCGAGGTGGAATTGAAGAATTTTGCGACAAAGAAAAACAGCGTCATTCAGCCGCTTATGGATGAATTCAGGCTTCAGGCGTTCAACGGCAAGGACAAAAAAGAGCTGAAAGTCCGCGCGGAAAACATTCTTTACGAAATCAAAAACGGCCCTCCGTTTGTTTATTCGTAGGGTTTTGGAGGTTTTTTATGCAGATTTCGCCCGTATTTTCACAGTTTAACCCGATTCAGCCCGTTCTTGCGGCCCAAAAACCGCCCGAACAATGCGAACTGGTACAGGAATTTTACAAAACTTTCGAGCTGCCCGACGAAAAATCGAACCATGCCCGATTTGATGAAAAATTGGCTCAAAAAATTGCTTCTTACAAAGAAAGGGCTATTATGCCGGTTATTTCCTCGCTGGAAGCCGCAAAAGACGAAAAAGAAGCCACAGCCGGCCTGTTTTTGCTCAACAGGATTATTGATGCGGGCGCAAAGGGCGTTGGCGGGCAATATCACGTAATTTCCCGCTTTAATTACGAAAAATCGCCGAATATTCAGGTCATGCTCGCGGGAATTTATCGAAAAACGCAGGTTCCGGACGGTTTTGGGCCGTTAATGGCGATGTTTTTACAAAATGCGCAAAATCCGACAACCAAACCGTTCGACCCGAACGAAGAAGTCGGCGGAGCGATTCTTGAATATTTGCGAAACAGCGCCGCAGGGGAAATTTACAAATAATTTTTTCGTTTGAGGTATTTTTTCCGGCGGGGATATTTTGATTTTATTCGACAAGTTGACAGATTGATTTTCAGGCGACAGTTATTTTTGGCAAATCTTTGAAAATATGCTAAAATCAACACAAATGAACATCAAAACAAAATTAAACATAGTCCTTTTTGAGCCGGAAATCCCCCAAAATACGGGAAATATCGTCAGGCTCGCCGCTTGTACAAACTGCGATGTTTTTCTGGTTGGAAAACTCGGGTTTTCGATTGACAGCAGACATTTGAAGCGCGCGGGGCTTGATTATTGGGATTCTGTCAACATAAGACGAATCGAAAAACTTGAAGATTTGTGGAATGAGTTTCCCCACAGCGATTTTTATTACCTGACCACAAAAACAAACAATATATACACTGATGTGAAGTTCAAAAGCGGTGATTTTCTGGTTTTTGGGCCGGAAACACGCGGATTGCCGGAAGATTTGCTGTTTTCAAAGGGAGCAAATTCAATAACCATCCCCATGCAAGACGGCCAAAGAAGCCTGAATCTCTCAAATTCAGTATCGATAGTGGTTTATGAGGCATTGCGTCAAAATGGATTTAATTGAAAAAAATACAGTAAAATATTTGATTCCCAAACGCCCGAAAGAATCTAATAAAGGCACTTTCGGACGAATTTTGACAATAGCGGGAAGCCTGAACTATCAGGGCGCAGCTTATTTGAGCGCTGTTTCCGCACTAAAGGCAGGCGCGGGGCTTGTTTCGCTTGCAACAATCGAAACAGTAATCAACAATATCTCTGCTTTGACGCCGAATTTGACGTTTTTGCACCTCAGAGATTCTTACAGACAGTGCATTGCGAGCGATTCGTTTTCCGAATTAAAACCGCACATAAAAAACTACAACGTAATCGCCATGGGGCCCGGGCTTTCGGACAATGCCGCGGTTTTCGCCTTTGTAAATGAAGCTCTCGGGTATTTGAAAGACATTGACACCCCAATTGTGCTCGACGCGGACGCATTGAACGCGATTGCGGATTCAAAAATGACAAAACTGCCGCCAAATTCCATCATAACGCCCCATCCCAAGGAAATGTCAAGGCTGCTTGAGGTTTCTGTTGAAGAAATCCAGGAAAATCGCGAAAATTCCGCGCGAAAAGCGGCTGAAAAGTTCGGCTGCACGGTTATTTTGAAAGGAAACGGTACAATTGTCTGCACAAAGGATTTCAGGTTTTTCAAAAACACAAGCGGAAATTCCGCGCTTGCAAAAGCAGGCAGCGGAGATGTTTTAACCGGAATTATTGCCGCATTTCTTGCGCAGGGGCTTTCTTGCGAAAATGCTGCGATTGCGGGCGTATATTTACACGGGCTTTGCGGTGAAATTGCGTCGGAAAAACTGACAGAATACTGCGTTCTGGCTCAGGATGTCGTGGATGCGGTTCCGGAGGCGTTTAAGAGGGTTCTTGGCTGATGAAAGGGCTGTTTTTTCCGCATTCGGTGCGGGATGGGGCTTTTAACATGAATTTTGATGCAAAAATGCTCGAAAACACAATAAAAACAGGCCTTCCGGCATTGAGATTCTACGGCTGGTCGCCTGCTTGCGTTTCGCTCGGACGAAATCAGGATTTTTCGCACATTAATACAAATTATTGCCAAAAGTGCGGAATCAACATCGTCCGCCGGCTCACAGGCGGCAGGGCGCTTTTTCATGACAACGAATTGACCTATTCTTTTACCTGTCGGGCCGATTTTCTTGAAAATGGCGATTCGGTTGTCCAATCCTACAAAGAAATTTCCGGTGCGCTGATAAAGGGATTGAAAAAACTTGGAATAAGTGCAGATTTTCCGAAAGAAAGGCCAAAATCACCGATAAACACAAAATTTGAATATTGCATGTCGCTTTCAACCGGTGCTGATTTGAGTTTTGAGGGCAAAAAGCTTGTCGGTTCGGCGCAATTTAGAAAAGAGGGCGCAATTTTGCAGCATGGTTCAATACTTTTTCATTATGAACCGGAAAAAATATCACAAATTTTCGGCGAAGAACCGCGCAAGGACAAAATCACGGTTTTGGATGAAATTTCGCCCGGTATCACGCCGGAAAGGCTTTGTTGCGGGTTAAAAGCGGGGTTTGAGGAGAAATTCGGACTTGAATTTGTTCACTCTGAAGATTTATTTTAGCTATTCCTGCCCTGATTTCCGCGGATTAGCACGACCCTGCGGGACAACCCTCACAACCCCATATCCCAAGGAAAAGAAAATTAATTAAAATAAATCCATAGCCCTTATTTTTCCGCAATCGTCGGGGCGGACTCTTCCGTAAGGGGCGAGGAAGAAGCATAAAAATAACCCAGGGCAGCTCAGGCACCGCCTGACAATTGGCCGGCCAAAAATAAAAACAAAATCGGATTTTTACCCAGACAATTACCGAAAAACTAAAAAACCGCCCCTTTTTGGAGCGGTTTTTGTTTATTATATGTTGGTTTTAGCGATTTTAAACCGTACCTGCATTCCAGCTGTGCAAATAAGCTTCCTGTTCGGGGGTCAATGTGTCAATTTTTATGCCCATTGCATCGAGTTTGATTTTTGCGATTTCGACATCGACTTCATGCGGAAGCGTGTACATTTTGTTTTCAAGTTTGCCCTGATTTTTGACAATATATTCCATTCCGAGCGCCTGATTTGCGAAACTCATGTCCATAACCGAAGCCGGATGACCCTCAGCAGCAACGAGATTGACCAATCTGCCCTCTGCAAGAACGTAAATCGACTTTCCGTTTTTGAGTTTGTATTCTTCAAGCGACGGTCTGATTTGTCTGATTTCTGTCGTTTCTTTTTTCAGGCCGTTAACGTTGACTTCGACGTCAAAATGCCCTGCGTTGCAAACGAAAGAGCCGTCTTTCATCGTGAGCATGTGATGAACATCGACAACATTCTTGTCGCCCGTGATGGAAAGGAAAATATCGCCGATTTTTGCCGCTTCAGCGATGGGCATTACGCTGTAACCCTCCATTGCGGCTTCAAGCGCCTTGAGCGGGTCAACTTCTGTTACGATAACGTTTGCACCGAGGCCTCTGGCTCTCATTGCAGCGCCTTTTCCGCACCAGCCGTAGCCGCAGACAACAAATGTTTTGCCGGAAAGCAAAATATTCGTTGCGCGGATGATTCCGTCGATTGCACTTTGGCCTGTGCCGTATCTGTTGTCGTAAAGGTGTTTTGTCAGACTGTTATTTACGCCCACTGCGGGGAATTTCAGGCTTCCGTCGGCTTCCATTGCCTGAAGTCGGATGATTCCCGTGGTGGTTTCTTCGGTAGAACCGATGATATTTTCAATAAGTTCAGGTCTGCTTTTGTGAATTGTCGCAACAAGGTCGCACCCGTCGTCGATAACGAGATTGGGCTTATGGTTGAGCACTTCTTCAACGTGTTTTGCGTAAGTTTCCGATGATTCGCCCGCATAGCCGAAAACCGGGATGCCCCAGTATTTGACCAGCGCAGCTGCAACGTCATCCTGCGTAGAAAGCGGGTTTGAGGCAGCAAGAACCGCGTCTGCACCGCCCTCTTTCATTGCAATACAAAGCGCTGCGGTTTCTTTTGTTACATGCACGCACGCGGTGAGGCGAAGTCCCTTGAACGGCTGCTCTTTTTTGAAGCGATTCATTATTCTCTGTAAAACGGGCATGTCCTTAAGCGCCCATTCTATATTATTTTTGCCCTGTTCGGCAAGATTCATGTCTTTAACATCACATTTGACAGCTGTCATTGTCATTTTTCTCTCCTTTTTAGTCCAAATTCGGCTTATACACTACAATTTTAGCATAAATTAGTATATGTAAAGGCTTTTACAAATTTAAGTTAATAATTTATAATATTTCTAAATCAAGATCCGCTTTGCGGGAGGTTCCGAAACGGGTTCGGAATGAGACGATGTTTCTTGAAAGAGGTCAAATATGAAACTTACTGTATTAGGTGCGGGCTGCTGGGGGCTTACTCTGACTTGGCTTTTGAGCAATAATTTTGAAAAAGTTACTGTCTGGGGGCGCCATGTGGACATTCCAGAGGAATTGAAAACGAAAAAATCCGTTAAAAAGCCCATTGAAATTCAATTGCAGGAAAAAGTCGAGGTCACGTCCGACCTTGAAAGCGCCGTATCTGATGCGGATATAATTTTGTTGGTCGTGGCGACATCCGGAATCAGAGATGTTTGTAAAAATCTGGCAAAACTCAACAACGGCACCGGTTTAAAGAAAAATCAGATTCTTGTTAATACTTCAAAAGGGCTGGAATTGCCCTCATTGATGAGAATGAGCGAAGTTATGAAAGAAGAATTGCCAAATGCGAACATCGCCATCCTTTCCGGGCCGACTTTGGCAAAAGAAGTGCTTGCCGGCTGCCCGACTGCGGCTTCGGTTGCTTGCGAGGATATGGAAATCGCTAAATTTGTGCAGGAAAAATTGACCGTTCCGTCGAAATTCCGCCTTTACACGAACGACGACGTAATAGGCGTTGAACTTGGCGGCAGTTTAAAGAACGTAATCGCCATTGCGTCGGGTTTTGCCGGTGCGCTCAACCTCGGCGACAACTGTAAAGGCGCACTTTTGACCCGCGGAATGGCTGAAATCGTCCGCATAAGCACAGCGCTTGGCGCAAAACCGGCTACTTTGTACGGATTGTCAGGAATGGGCGATTTGATTGCAACCTGCTCAAGCCCGTTGTCCAGAAATTACACGGTTGGGGCGATGATTGGCCGGGGGAAGAAAATTGACGATATTTTAAGCGAGCTCGGCTCGGTCGCTGAGGGCGTAAAAACCTCAAAAGCGGTTTGTGAGCTTGCGAAAAAGCTGAATATTGAAGTTCCGGTTTCTGCGGCGATTTATGAGGCGGTTTACACGGAAATCACCCCGCAGGAAGTTTTAAACAAACTTATGAACCGAAAGTTAAAGCAGGAATAGCGTTTTTTTACGAAAATGCTGAATTAGGCAGGGTTTTCGACTCAACAGCGGTTAGCGGCTGATGCTTTTGGTATAGAAAGCCGGTCTGCTGCTCAAATTTACCCCTCAGCCTCATTTTTTGCCATCAACGGAGCAAGCTTTCCCGCAAAGGCGATGGAGAAGCACAAAATCCCCCCAAAAAACATAAAAAAAGGTCCGATGAAATTCACCGGACCAGTTGCCATCACCTATTATGTAAAAAGGTTTTATTAGCCAATCAATTGGAGCGCCAAAGACGGCAATTGATTTGCTTGTGTCAGCAATGCTGCTGAAGTCTGCTGAAGAATTGAAGCTTTTGTATAGTTTGAAGATTCTTCTGCGATATCAGCATCCATAATTGTTGACTTAGCAGCTGAGCTGTTTTCAATGTTAGTTACCAAAGAGCTTGCAGCTGAATCAAGCCTGTTCTGGTAAGCACCAATTGAAGATTTTCTTGTGTTGATATTTTCCAGAGCAGTATCAAGAGTAGTGATGAATGCAGCAGCAGCAGTAGCATTTTCAAATGCATCCTCAATCGCAGTGGTATCAAGTCCCAATGTGTCTGCATCAGTAGCAGCAAATACGTCAGCGTCAATCATCAAAGCGTTTTGTGCTTCTTCAGCATTTGCGCCAACCTGCAATCTGAGACCAGTTGCTCCAAGACCCTGTCCGCTCAAAAGGTCAAGACCATTGAACTGAGAAGCAGTAGCAACCCTTGTGATTTCAGCTGCACGTGCGGTAACTTCATCTTCCATTGCCTGCATCGATTCTTCTGAATAAACACCGTTACCTGCTTGTACTGCAAGGTCTCTGATACGCTGTAAGTTTGTCTTGATAACATCCAAATCCCCTTCAGCTATCTGTAACAGGTTAGAACCTGTTTGAACGTTAGTCTGAGCTACTTTTGAACCCCTAATTTGTGTGTCAATGTTAGTTGCAATGTACAATCCTGCTGCATCATCTTTTGCAGAATTGATTTTGTAACCTGTTGACATTCTTTGCAACGCAGAGTTCAAAGAATTTGTAGCGTTGGTAAGGTTTCTTTGTGATACCAAAGACGAGATGTTTGTGTTTACGACAATTGCCATGTCATTCTCCTTTCGACGTTTGCATTTTTACATCCTGTAAAAATTCGTAAAACTCATTTGTAAAACTAATTACCTATAGCTGTATGATAGCTTTTTTAGTGCTCCTTAAGAACTAATTTAAAGTCTGAAATTCTTCATACTTCAGTTTGATTTTCATAAATTGAGCGGCAAAAACATCAATTCAACTCATAGACAATACACAACTTGTAGTTCTTATACCTACAATGTCAGTATAAATCTTTTTTTTAAGACGGGCTAGTGATTTTTAAAGAATATTTACAAAAGTAAATATAATTTATATATTTTTCATATATAAAAACGAATTTGGTTGCTCTTGTTGTAATTTTTTGGGGTCTTTGATTGTTCAGGTAGAAATTAAGCAATAAAAATAGTGTAAAATAGCGAAAATCGACCAAAAACCAATTCCAAAATGGTCGTAATTCCTGCAAATTCGAGGTTCTCCGGCACCGTCGGTCAAACATTGCCAAAAGGGCAAGCACCACCCCCTCGGCAATGCCCCCGTAGGGTGGGAATAGCTTATAAATGGGTTTTGAAAGGTGTTTTTTCAATCTTTGCAGCGGTTCCCACCGTTCTTCAAGCGCGAAGATTGGTTTTGTTTGCCCTTACGGAACAACCCTCACCCCAGCCCTCTCCCTAGGAGAGGGAGACAACTCAACCAACGCGCAAAGCATTATCCGGCACGCCCAACAGCGCAAAATGCCCAAAAAGTTAAACTTTTGTAACATTTTTCACAAAAATCCGTTTTCAACTGCCACAAAAGTAGCAAAAATAAAATTTACCATTTTTAAAGCATACACATGCATGAAAATAATTAAGTTTTCGCAAACTAATATATAAATTTTATAATTTTATTGCTATAATTTATGGTGCAATAAAGTTTTTAAGGAAGGAATGAAAATGGAACTTACTATGGATTTTCCCCAGCGCGAAAAAACAATCAACCCGACGCATGACATAAAACTCTTCTCGGGGCGCGCACATATGAAGCTCACACAGGAGATTGCAGACTATCTGGGGACGACCGTAGGGCCGATGGTGATAAAAAACTTTGCAGACGGCGAAATTTACGTTCAAATCCAGCAAAGCATCCGCGGTGATGATATTTTTATCGTACAACCGCTTTCTAACCCCGTTAACGAAAACCTGATGGAGCTTTTAATCATAATTGACGCGTTCAAACGTGCAAGCGCAAAATCTATCACAGCCGTAATTCCTTATTATGGCTACGCGCGCCAGGACAGAAAAACTTCCGGCCGAGAAGCCATCACAGCCAAGCTCGTTGCCGATCTTTTGACCACAGCAGGCGTAAACCGCGTCCTTGCAATGGATTTGCACACAGGCCAGATTCAGGGATTCTTCAACATTCTCGTTGATCACATTTTTGCAACCCCGGTTTTAACAAATTACATAAAAGAATTAAATATTCCGAGCGAAAAACTTGTTGCCGTAAGCCCTGACACAGGCGGAGTCGCCAGAACAAGACATTTTGCCAAAGAACTCGATTGCCCGCTCGCAATTGTTGACAAAAGACGCGACAAGCACAACGAAGCCATTGCCGAACACGTTATCGGCGATGTAAAAGGCAAAATTTGCGTTCTTGTTGACGATTTAATCGACACAGCAGGCACAATTTGCGGTGCGGCAAGGCTGCTTAAAGAAGAAGGCGCTGAAAAAGTTTACGTTTGTGCTGCTCACGGCGTTCTTTCCGGCCCGGCAATCCAAAGACTTGAAGAAGCACCGGTCGAAGAGGTCATTATTACGAACTCAATCCCGCTTGAGAGAAACTATGTTCCCGAAAAATTCACCCAGTTAAGCATTGCGCCGGCTCTGGGCGAAGCTATTTCAAGAATTCATGACAATGAATCCGTCAGCTCGCTTTTCGGGTTCGAAAAAGAGTACAAATCATAACAAACACCTAACTAACAACACTAATGTTAAGAGAGAGTTTAAGGGACGGGTCAAAAGCCCGTTCCGCTTTTTTGAGTTTCGGCATGTTATGAAACACATTAATTGTTTTTGAAAAAACATCCGCACAGGACGAAACTTGCCAGTAATAGGGAATATTGGCCGGAGAATATCCGCAGATTATCTTAATTAATCTCGCCATCCCCATACGGAAGAAGCTACGGAGGCACCTTAATTATTCTCCATCTCCAACTGCGAGAGATGGGCGGGGTGAGGAGACTTCTTTGGGCGGTAGGCCGACCCGTTGGGTTAAAAAAGCAGGGTGGAAATAGCGCAACAGTTCTCGCCGCAAGGAACAAAGCCCCCTCTCCTAGGGAGAGGGCCGGGGTGAGGGTTGTCCCGTAAGGGCTAAACCAATCTTCGCGCTTGAAGAACGGTGGGAACCGCTGCAAAAATCGAAAAATACCTTTCAAAACCCATGTATAAGCTATTCCCACCCTACGAAACTCTCCCTCTCCTTGGGAGAGGGCCGGGGTGAGGGTTGTCCCGTAAGGGCTAAACCAATCTTCGCGTTTGAAGAACGGTGGGAACCGCTGCAAAAATCGGAAAATACCTTTCAAAACCCTTGTATAAGCTATTCCCACCCTACAAAAACTTAGGTATTTGAAGATATTTTTTGACAAAAACTGATATCAGACGGTGTTTGGCCTACTTTCTTGCTTCTTTGCGGAATACAAATAAACAAATCGCGGCTTATTTGTTACAACTGGGCCTTTTCACGTGCAGCTCTGTTAGCTTTTCTGCGTTCCTCAATGCCTTCAATTCTACGGTTGCGTTTGTAACCGTAAAACGCATAAATCAAAACGCCAATTAACAGCCAAAGCGGGAACAGCAATGCGGTTTTGCCCATGCTGGCGACAGCTACGCACATCAAAGTACCGCACAAAAGTATACCCATCGCCGGGAAAAACGGAGAAAACGGCACTTTAAACGGTCTGTGGCGCTCAGGATCAACTTTTCTTAAAATCAACACGCCAACGCAAACAATTATGAACGAAGTGAACACGCTGAATATGCACAACTGCGCCGCAAGGTTCAAATCAAGGAACAAGCACCCGATAATCATTGCCCCGCCCACAAGCCAGGTGATTATATGAGGAGTTTTGTAAACCGGATGTACTTTTTTCAATATTGTCGGGAAAAAGTTGTCACGCGCCATTGCGAACAAAATTCTTGTAGCCGCAAGCTGCATAACCAATAAAACGGAGGTCAAACCGGTCAACGCACCGACCGAAATAAACCCGGCAACCCAATTTTGGCCTGTCATCTGCATTGCATGCGCGATAGGAGCATGAATATTAATCATATCCCACCTGACAACACCGGTCAAAACCAGTGCTACAAATATATAAACAACCGTGCAGGCCAAAAGCGTGCCAATAATACCGATAGGAACGTCCCTTTGCGGATTTTTGGTTTCCTCTGCGGCTGTCGAAATAGCATCAAAGCCTGTATATGCAAAAAATATTGTAAATGCGCTGATTAGCACGCTTCCAATGCCGTTAGGCATAAAAGGAACCCAGTTTCCGGGTTTTACATAAAAAGCACCAACGCCGATAAACAATGCAATAACAAGCAGCTTTATCACAACCATTATTCCGGCCATGTTTTTGGATTCGGAAATTCCCTTGACAAGAATCGCCGTAACCAGCAAAATCATTGCAATTGCCGGCACATTTACGCAAATCGGTATCACGCCGAACAAATGAGGAATATGTTCGGCAGCATTCATGCCCATTTTTGCATAAGCAGCACAAGCCGTACCGTAATCGCTCACAAGCCACAAGGGCGGATACATTATATGATGGCATATTGACTGCAATGCAGCGGGCAAATGCACCGTATATGGCTCAAAACCGCGTAAAAACTGAAGCAAATAACCCGTCCAGCTGCAAGCAACAGCGATATTTCCGATAGTGTACTGGAGCATCAGCACCCAGCCCACCATCCATGCGGTTAATTCACCCATCGTGGCAAATGTATAAGCATAAACACCGCCCGAAACAGGTATCATTGAAGCAAATTCCGCATAGCACAACGCAGAAAAGATACATGCGATTGCCGCAATAATCATTGAAATAATAAGCGCAGGGCCTGCACCCGGGTGGCCGTTAGTTCCAACGACAGCAGAGCCGACCATTGAAAATATTCCCGCACCGATGACCGCACCGATGCCTAAAATAATCAAATCAATCCAGTTGAGCGATTTATTCAACCCGGTTTCTTTCGAATCCGCAATCATATCGTCCGGATTCTTTGTTTTTAACAATTTTGAAACAAAATGTTCGACCAGACCTGCTTCTGTTACTTCTTTTTCTTGGGGCATGTAATTTATCCTTATTTTCTATTTCTTTAAAAGGGGAAATCCCAGTTTTTCACGCTGCTCAACGTACAATTTTGCAACCATTGCAGCCATTCTTCTTACACGATTTATATAATTAATTCTCTCATCCTTGCTGATAACGCCTCTTGCATCAAGCAGGTTAAAATCATGCGAGCATTTCAAAACATAATCATAAGCAGGAAGAACAAGCTCATTTTTTACGCAATTTTCGACTTCTTCCTGATAAAGGTCGAATAATTTGAACAATCTTTGAGCATCCGAAACCTCAAAGTTGTATTTTGACTGCTCAATTTCGTTCTGGAGGTAAATTTCTCCGTATTTTAAATCCTTATTCCACATAACATCAAAAACAGAATTAACATTTTGAAGATACATGGCAATTCTTTCGAGCCCGTAGGTCAATTCCAAGGCCACAGGACGGATTTCGAGCCCGCCAACCTGCTGAAAATACGTAAACTGCGTAATTTCCATTCCGTCGAGCCAAACTTCCCAGCCAACACCGGCCGCACCGAGCGTGGGCGATTCCCAGTTGTCCTCAACGAACCTGACATCGTGTTTTGACAGGTCAATCCCCATTGCTTCCAAGCTTTTCAGGTAAAGCTCCTGAGCGTTGTCCGGAGAAGGCTTCAAAATGACCTGATATTGAAAATAATGACCCAATCTGTTCGGATTTTCGCCGTATCTGGCATCAGTCGGGCGTCTGCAAGGCTCAACCATCGCCGTATTCCACGGCTCAGGGCCCAATGAACGCAAAAACGTCGCCGGATTCATTGTGCTTGCGCCCTTTTCAATATCATAAGGCTGCTGAATAATACAGCCGTAATCCGACCAGTATTTTGACAAATTTAAAATTAATTCCTGAAAAGTTAGTGCCAACTGTCCATTCCTGTGTTTTTTCTCTCTCTAAAAAACTGTTATAATGTTACAGCCTTAACATTATAATATAATAATCGGAATTTTACAAATTATTGTCAAAATTACACTTAATTTTGTTGCAAAAATTAAAATAAATCCCCGAATTTTCGTTTTTTGCGTTAAAAGTATGGTGAAAAAACAGGGCGAAATTAGCGCAACGGTTTTGTTGCGGGGTTTTACGCTTTTGATTGGCGAAATTTTCCGCAAGGGGAAAGTAAGAAGCATAAAAATAACCCGAGGTTGGTCAGACACCGCCTGATAGTTTATTACAGGCAAAAAATAAAAACCAAATCGGATTTTTACCCGACAATAACAGAAAAATTAAAAAACCGCCCCGTTTTGGAGCGGTTTTTGCTTATTTTTTTTGATTTTTACTGTTCGTTGTAAATGCTCAAATCCTCTGTCAACTCAATGTACAAAGAATCGTTTGTGTCGGCCTTGTAAGCAAGCCCCGGAGTAACCAATCCGGCAATCAAACCAACGCCGATACCAACAGGCAAGCCGATTGCAACACCGGTGTCATAATTTTGGGGGCTGGGGATTGCAGCGAACCCAACACCGGCACCTGTACCGATTGCAGCACCGCCGGCCGTATAAGCAGCAACTTTTCCGAGTGTTTTGAGCTTGCTTGCCGTAAGAACGCCGTTGTTATCAACAACTCTGCCCGCAACCGTAACGTTTTGGCCGTTCGGAGTGGTCAAATCTTTGAATGTTACAGTAACTTTTGCGTTTTTGTTGAATTTTTTCTGCGGTTCAAGTGTTTGCACATATCCTGCGAGCGTTGTGTTGGCGGGGATGACGAGCGTACCCTCTTTTGTAAACACGTTGTCTTTAAAAGTAAAGTTTACGGCTGAACCAACATCGGATTTGCTGGAATTGTATTTTTCCGCAAAATTAACTTTCAAAATATTGCCCGCAAGTATGATTTTTCTCATATTTGTGACAGTAACTTCATTTGTAGCCGCTTTGTCGCTGATGTTGAGGTGTTCCGTGCCTAGAACTTCTTCTTTCGGCGGAACGTATTCTTCTTTTACGGCATTGAGCTTATTTTTCAATTTATAAAGGATAACAGCAGCTTCCGCTCTGTTGAGATTCTTATTGGGAAGCAATTTTTGCGCATCGGGATAGTTGACGTAGATATCAAGCTCAATTGATTTTGCAAACTGGTTTCTGACCCATGCCGGAATTGTCTTATTATCCGTAAATTGATTCAAAACATTTACATCTTTCACTTCATCTTTTGTGATGTGGCTGATGATTGACGCAACTTCGGATTTTGTAATGTTTGCATCCGGTCTGAATGTGTTATCCGGGTAACCATAGATAAGCCCCATGGAATCCGATTTTAAAATATCGTTGTAATATGGCGATTCGGAGTTTATATCGGTAAATTTGTTCTCAACCGTCGAAGATTCAAGGGCATGGCCGAGCGCTCTTAACAGCATTGAGTTAAAATCAGCTCTTTTTACCTCTTTTTCAGGCTGGAACGAACCATCATCATAAAGACTGATAATTCCGTCATTTACGCATGCCGCAATCTCTTTTTCTGCCCAAAATCCGTCAGAAACATCCGTACCGACAGCAGCCAGCACATTCCCTGCGGTCATGACAAAAATCAATAAACTCGCTAAAAACTTTTTCATCTATTCATCTCCCTTAGTCTTGGTTTTTGAAAAATTCTTATAAATAAGAATAACACTCTCAAAGGGTTTTGTAAACTTTTTTAAATTTATTATAATTTTTGCCGGTACGGCGCGAATAACGACCGGATAAGTCGGACTTTGAGACGGTTTCTACCAATCTGCGGGGTTGCGCAGCCCTGCGGGACAATCCTCACCCTCCTGTCCCGCCATCTGCGGGGCGGGCTCTCCCGAGGAGAGGATGAATGTAGGGTGGGAATAGCTTAAACTTGGGTTTTAAAAGGTATTTTTCAATCTTTGCGGCGGTTCCCACCGTTCTTCAAGCGCAAAATCCTTGCGGTGGGAACCGCTGCGCTTTTCCCACCCTACTTTCTATTTCCATCCTGCTTTCTGTTTTTTGCGGGGTTTGCGCGGCCCTTGCGGGACAACCCTCACCCCGGCCCTCTCCCAAAGGAGAGGGAAATAATTGATATGCACGTCACAACGGAGCGGACTTTTCAGTAAGGGACAAGCGAAAAAGCAAGGCGGAATAACAAAAATTTTCCGCAGCAAAGCCGCAAATGTCAAAAACGCAAAAAACAAAACACATTGTGCTACAATATTTCTATGCTAGACTTCTTTTTCGGACAGGAAGAATTTAATATTGAAACGGAGCTGGAAAAACTCAAATCCAAAACCGTGGATAAGGCGTTTTTATCGACAAATTACAAAGTAAAAGACAACCCCCAGCCTCAGGAGCTCATAGAACTGTTAAGAACACCGCCGTTGATGTTCGGAAAGGTGCTCGCGGTGG
>CALUPP010000116.1 GCA_944322685.1 Candidatus Gastranaerophilales bacterium | reverse complement strand
AAATTCGCTCGATGAATAATGAAAAAGATGTTGAATATTACCTGAATCTCGACTGGACGCTCATCGAGGGCGAAGATTTGGATTTTAACGGTAATCCGTATCACTATATTGAAATTAAAGAGTTCCCAAGCTTTGCTTATTGCGCAAAAACACGGGAAATTGCACTTGCCAACTACAAAAAGCAGCTAAAACTTGTTATTCAAATTATGCTGGAGGACGGCGAGGAAATTCCTATGCCGGGCGAGGATGATGATGACGGAATTGACTGGGAAAGTATCTGTCCCGGCTAAAATCAGTCAACAAGGTGCTCTAAAACCGCAATTTTCATGATTTCGGGTTTTGCCTGCTTTCCTGTCCAGATTTCAAAGGCTTTTGCGCCCTGATGAACGAACATATCAAGCCCTGTAATTGTTTGGTACCCGTTTTTTTGCGCAAGCCGCAAAAGTTCGGTTTTTAAAGGGTTGTAAACAATATCGTAAACCGCACTGTCAGCCGGTAATGTCTTCAAAACAGGCTCATCTATCGGACTTGTGCCCATTGCTTTGCCGCGCATGCCGATTGGCGTTGAATTTACAAGCATTTTTGAATCGGAAAGGTCGTTTATGCTCTGCATTTGCTTCAAATTGAACGTTATATGCGGAAACTGCCCTCTCAGGTAGTTGACCATTTCGCTGGCGTTGATTATGTTTCTTGCATAAAAATTTATTTGGTTAACCCCGCTCATGCTGAGTGCAATCGCCGCAGCGCGCGCTGCTCCGCCGGTTCCCAGGATAGTTACCGTTGAATTTTTTAATTCTTCAAGGGTTTTCGCCGGAATTGCCTTTTGAAATCCGTAAATGTCCGTGTTGTAACCGTGAAGCGACCTGTCCGGCATAATTTTAACGGTGTTTGCGCATCCGGCCATGTCCGCCAGGTTGTCAACGCTGTCTAAAAAGAGCGTAATCAGTACTTTTAGCGGGATTGTAACATTAAAACCTGCATAACCGCGGGATTTTAAGTACTTTATCCGGTCAACAAGCCCGTCGTTGTCGGTATCCAGCGTTTCATATTCGCCCTCAAGCCCCAATTCTTTCAGCATTGCGTTGTGCATAACCCCTGAAAGCGACTGGCTCAACGGATGTCCGATAACCGCAAATTTAAGCATCAGTATTTTCCTCCATTGGCTTTGAAAAACCGCATTTGGGGTTTGAACATTGGAGTTTTGACTCTTTTTTCGTTATTTTTTTGACAAGATATTCGCCGCATTCCGGGCATTTTTCTTCTACGGGCTCGTTCCACGAAACAAAATCGCATTTCGGGTATTTGTTGCAGCCAAAGAAGATTTTTCCGTATTTTGATTTTCTCTGGATAACTTCGCCCTCGCCGCATTTTGGGCATTTTACACCGGTTGTGATGACTACGCTTTTTCTGTGTTTGCATTCGTCGTTTGTGCACTGGAGGTATTTTCCGTAGGGGCCGACTTTTACAATCATTTCCGAGCCGCATTTTTCGCATTTTTCGTCGGTTTTTTCGTCAACAGGCGCTGCTTTTCCGTCTTTTGTGAGCGGCATCATTGTTTTGCATTCAGGATAGCCCGAGCAGCCCAAAAACTGCGTGCCGAAACGGCTTGTGCGGACAATCATTTTCTTGCCGCACTTGGGGCAGACCTGATCAGATTCAATCATGACCCTGGGCATGTTTTCTTTGGCTGAATTTACGACATCGTTGAACGGCGTGTAAAATTCTTTCAAAACATCTTTCCAAACGGCTTTTTCTTCTGCAATGTCGTCCAATTTTGTTTCCATTTGAGCCGTGAACTGGTAGTTCATGATGTCTGTGAAGTATTGAACAAGCTGTTTGCTCAAAGTTCGGCCCAAAATCGTCGGCGCAAGCGCTTTTTCAATCTTTTCGACGTAGCCTTTTTGCTGAATTTTCGAAATAATCGGCGCATAAGTAGACGGGCGGCCGATTCCGTGTTCTTCAAGCGCTTTAACCAGCGATGCTTCGGTAAATCTCGGCGGCGGCTGGGTAAAATGCTGTTTTGGGTCAATTTTCTTTAATTTTACTTCATCGCCCTCGTTCAAATCCGGGATTTTGCTTGAATCTGCCGCTTCTTCTGTATCATTGTAAACTTTTAGAAAACCGTCGAACGTAATTTTGCTCGTCCCAGCTTTAAAACCGTAATCACCGGCTTTTATGTCAACAGAAGTGTTTTTGACCTTTGCGTTTTCCATCTGAGAAGCCATAAATCGTGCCCAGATGAGCTTGTAGAGCCTGTATTGCTCTGATGTGAGGTATTGTTTAATGCTGTCGGGCGTTTTGTCTATGTAAGAGGGGCGGATTGCCTCATGAGCGTCTTGGACGTTCTTTTTTCCGCCTTTAACGTAGTTGTTCGGGGTTTTGGGGTAGTATTTTTCACCATAGCTGTCCAGAATAAACTCTTTAGCTGCAGCCTGCGCGTCATCCGAGATTCTGACCGAGTCCGTTCTCATATATGTAATCAAACCGACCGGTTCGCCGCCGATTTCTACGCCCTCGTAGAGTTTTTGCGCAATCTGCATTGTTTTTGATACGCCGTAGCCCAGTTTTGAGCTTGCTTCGCGCTGCAAAGTCGAGGTAATGAACGGAGCGGCCGGTTTTCTTTGCGTATCTTTGAATGTGACCTTGGAAACCTGATATTTCAGCCCTTTTTCGTTCAAATCTTCTACAATTTTCTGCGCTTCGGCTTCATTTTTTATTTCGATTTTTTTATCTTTATATTTTGAAAGTTCTGCGCTGAAAAGTTTTTTATCTTTTTCTAATTCGGCCGTAATTGACCAATATTCAACGGGTTTGAACGCTTCGATTTCTTCTTCGCGCTCGCAAATCATCCTGAGCGCAACAGATTGCACTCTGCCGGCTGAGAGTCTGTAATTTCGCATTTTTTCCCACAAAACAGGGCTGATTTTGTAGCCCACGAGCCTGTCGAGAATCTGTCGGGTCTGCTGTGCCTTAACCCTGTCCATATCAATGGCTCTCGGGGATTCTACTGCATGTTTAATTGCGTTCGGGGTGATTTCGTTGAACTCAATTCTGCAAATTTTATTATCTGGCACGTCCAGCACCTGTCTGACATGCCAGGCTATCGCTTCTCCCTCGCGGTCAGGGTCGGATGCGAGGTAAATTTTATCGGATTTTTTTGCAAGGTCGTTTAATTTTTTTACAACGGCCTTTTTCTCGGGAATAACAATAAACGACGGCTCAAAGTCGTTTGCAACGTCGAAACCGAGCACTTTGGGCGGAAAATCTCTGATATGCCCGTAGCTCGCCTCAATTTGGTATGAATCGCCGAGAATTTTCTTGATAGTTTTGGATTTTGCAGGCGACTCAACTATAACAAGAGCCTTTTCTTTCTTGCTTTTTTTAGGCTTTTGCTCTTTTTCCTCTATATTTTCGGTTTTTGCTTTTGTTTTTGCCATGTTAATGTCCTTAGGTCATTTAATACTAGCATGAGGGGGCTTCATGCGCAAATTCTAATTTTATTCTGCTCTATTTTATTTTTAGCGCTTATTACGCTCCCAGCCTCCAATTTTTTTCTGCAAATAACGTGAATAGTGCAGCAACGCAGATTTTTCTTTGTAGTGACTATGGAGGAGGCAGCAAAATCTTGTTATAAAAAAATAATTGAAATATCTGCCGGGGGAATCGGAACGGAAAAGGAAAATCTGCGTTGCTGCACGCCCAACCACCCATGTACCGCTAAATTTCACCATTTCAAGCCTTAAATCCCCTCAAACTATCTTAGAAAATAGCCCATTTGCCTAGCATTTATAGTCGAAAATGAGGATTAAACCGTAATAAAAAAATGCGATAGTTAATCTGGATAGTGGCGGTGTAAAGGTTATGAATATATTGTCGGAGCTGATAAAAATCATGAAAAAAGTCGATAAATACGACAAAAAATATACGCGCTTTTACAAAAATAACTGCAACAACTCAAATCCGTTCTCTTTTACGTGCGGACAGACGTATGCTTGGGTTGAACCTCCCGAAAAGGCGAAGAAAAACCCATTTGCAGCTAAAAAACAGCGATAGAGGTCATTAGCGGCAAAAACTCGGGAAAAGATATGTCCACCCATTGAAATTCGTTGATTTTTACGGATTTTTCGCACATCAGACCCGCCACATACAAGCTCATTGCGAGCCGGTGGTCATGATAACATTCGACTTCAGCCCCGCCTTGCAGGGATTTTTGCCCTCTGATAATCATTCCGTCGGCGGTTTCTTCAATGTCGGCTCCAAGCTTTTTAAGCTCGGAAACAAGGCAGGAAATTCGGTCTGCTTCTTTGTTCCTGAGGTCGGAGGCGTCTTTTATTACAGTTTCGCCCTCTGCAACGGCCGCAATTGCCGCAATAACCGGAATTTCATCGATTAAACGCGGAATAATCGCACCCTCAATGGTTGTTCCCTTTAATGAAGAAGATTTTATCCTTATATCGCCGACATCTTCGCCGCAATCCGTGCGTTCGTCGAGGATTTCAAGATTTGCGCCCATTTTTTGCAAGATATCTATGATTCCTGTGCGGGTCGGGTTTAGGCCGGTGTTTTTAATTATAATATCCGAGTCCGGAACAATCGCACCTGCCGCAAGAAAAAACGCAGCTGATGAAATATCGCCGCAAATCGTTATGTTTTTTGGCTCCGGTCGTGATTTTGCGACTCTGGTTGTCGTTCCCTCGCAGATAATGCCCGCGCCCATGTATTTTAGCATGCGTTCTGTGTGGTCGCGCGAAATATACGGTTCGCTAAAGCTTGTTATCCCCTCAGTGCCCAGCCCGGCGAGCAAAATACAGGATTTTACCTGTGCAGAGGCGATTTTTGATTCATAATTGATGGCATTGAGCTCGTTTCCGGTTATTTTTAAAGGGGCTTTGTAGTCATTGTGTTCGATTATAGCACCCATGCTCTGAAGCGGCTCAATAATTCGTTTCATTGGCCTTTTGCTGAGGCTTTGGTCGCCCAAAAGTTCGAACTTGCCTATTTTAGGTGCAAGCAGCCCGCTAAAAAGCCTCATTGAAGTGCCGGAATTCCCGCAGTCAAGTGTAATTTGGCCGTCAACATCTCTGAAAGCGTCCGAAGAATCAAGTAAAATGAGCTTTTCTGACTTAAATTCCGCCTTTGCGCCCAGTTTTTTTACAATTTCAAGCGTATTTTTGCAGTCCTGCCCGGCTGAAAAGTTGCGTATTTCCATTTTTCCGCCAGATAAAAGCCCGAGCATCGCGCTTCTGTGGCTTATGGACTTATCCGGAGGGATAACTATTTCGCCTTTGAGTTTTTTAGCTTTTTGAACGGTAACCATTAAATTATTTCTTTGTAAGATTCGGTATTTGTCAGCAAATCGTAGTTCAGTTCGTTTTCGTTGTCCGCAATTACCGCCGCAACAACCGCGTCAGAGGTAATGTTGAGCATTGTTCTGAACATGTCGACAATTCTGTCAACAGCAAACAAGAATGCGAATCCTTCGACCATTTGCGTCGGAGTAAGTCCCATTCCGTTCAAAACAAGGGCGATTGTGATGATTCCGCCGCCAGGAATGCCAGCGCATGTGCTTGAAGCAACGATTGCGAGCACGCAAATTTGTAAAATCATAATCGGATCCATTACAATTCCGTACGCCTGTGCCAAAAATAGCACCGCAACGACCTGAAACAGCGCAGTTGCGTCAAAATTCAACGTTGCACCGAGCGGAAGTACGAAGCTGCATACTTTGTGCGAAATTCCGCGTTTTTCGCAGCAAGCAATTACGAGCGGAAGCGTAGCAGAGCTGCTCGCTGTGCCGAATCCGACCATCATTGCCTCTGCTATTGCCGCAAAAAACTGTCTTATCGGCACTTTTGAGAATATTTTCATGACAAGCGGATATACAACGAAAAGCTGTATGCCAAATCCAACCAATATAACCAGAAAATACTTGGAAATGCTTGTGAAAACGGACATTCCGAATGATGAAATTGCCGTTGCAGTTAAAGCAAAAATGCCCGGAGCCGCCAAATACATTATTCCGTCCGTAACTTTCATCGTTGCGGCGAATATTGATTCAAAAAACGAAACAACAGGCCTGTTTATCTCTCCGACTTTTGACAAAGCAATCGCAAAAACCATAATGAACACAATAATCGGCAGCATATCGCCCGTTGCCAGCGCAGACATCGGGTTTGCGGGTATGAGATTCAGGAATATGTCACCGAAATGATTTTTTTGGTCCTCAATTGCGGCAGCGACTATTTGCTGCGATTCTGTTGCGGATTGTGCATTGATGTAAGATTGTACACCAAGCCCCGGTTTTACTCCCAAAGAGAGAATTGTGCCTATTATTACCGCTGCGACCGAGATTATTGTGTAGTAGAGAATCATTCTGCGTCCGAATGAGCCAAGCTGTTTGTTATCGCCAATGCTGGAAATGCCGATTATTATTGCACTAAATATTAACGGGATAATAACCATCTGAATAAGCCGTATAAATGCTTGTCCGATAAAGTTCAAAGCGCCGTAAATGTAATGAAACAACGGTGTTGCATCGGGCGTACCGGCATTTTGGGCATGAAGAAGCACCCCGACTATTATACCTGCGATTAGCCCGAAAAATATGTGCCCGTTACGTTTAATTCCTAATCCTAGTGCAATCAAAATCTGCATATGTAGTTTCATTAGTGCTTCCTCTCATATATTGGTTCTCTTATTTTACTATTTTTTTTCGGATTAGACAATAAGTTTAACAAATGGTTGATGCTGGTATTTTGGGGCAGTTTTTGTATGGCAATGTGTCGAAAATTCGCTTATAATGGCAAATTTAGTCGTTATTTAAGCTGAAATTGCTATATAAACAGTACACTTGGGGATAATAATACTAAAAAGCCCCTCAATCAGGGGCTTTTGGGTTTAGTATTCAATATTTATCTGCGAGAATTGAACTATTTTGTTCTTTCCTCGTTTTTTTGCGTTGTAGAGCGCATGTTCAGCGTATCGGATGAGCGTATTCGCGTCTTCGTCAACATTTTGCAGGAACGGGAACGACGCAATGCCGCCTGAAATCGTTATCGGATGGCGTTCTTCTTCTCCGGCAGGGATAAATTCCATTTTTTCTATGTCCCTGCGGAATCTTTCAGCAAAAAGAAACGCGTTTTCTTCCGGCGTGTTCGGCAATATTACAATAAACTCCTCATCGCCGTATCTTGTGAGAATATCTTCTTTTCTGACAAATCCTTTAAGCATTTCCGCGATTTTTTTCAAAAGTACGTCACCCCAGTCGTATCCGTACATGTCATTAACGACTTTGAAGAAGTCAATGTCCAAAAGCAGGCATGAAAGCTTTATATCGTACCTTTTTGCACGGGAAATTTCCGCTTCAAGCCGCTCATGGAGATATTTTCTGTTATGCAGCCCCGTGAGTGCGTCCGTCGTGGAAACAGTGTCAATTGTTTCTTTCAGCTCTTTTATTTTAAACAAATTTTTTATTCTGAGCGAAAGTTCTTTTTCGTTAACCGGTTCTGTAACAAAATCGTACGAATCACCGCGCAGAGTAACATCACCAATGAATTTGTCTGCAACAATCAGTGCCGGAGCGGGCAATTTTGTGACCATTGCAACTTCTTTGAGCTTTTGTTCGGAGCAGTTTAAGACAATCACGGCAGGATTGAACGTAATTGCGTCTTTTAATTCGTCAATGTTTTTTGTTCTGACATCAAAATCACCGCTGTTCGCAATCATAGCTTCGAGTTTTGATGAATCTTTGTCAGCGAAAATCACAATATTTCTCATTTTAAAAACCCTTTTTAAACTTTGTAAATTTATAATATCAAATGTTTCAAAAAATGTACATAATATTAATAATGTATCATTTTGTTTGTTAATTTCTTGGACAGAACTTTTAAAGCATGCTAATTTGTTAATAACGTAATTAAATATCTACACTATTTGTACCATGCGCTTCTTTGTCAGTTCGGATATTATAAATATGTAGATTTGATTAGGGAGAGGATATTTTGGCAAGACCTTTGTACAAGCCGAAAGTAAAATACGATTATTACGACAATCAGGCAAGATATGCTTCAAATATTCGTCCGGCGAGCGTTCCTTTTAGGGTAAAAAGGGTAAAAAAGCATAAATCCAACCCTTTTGTTACGTTATTTCAGCTGTTTTTTGCAATAATTGCGATTATTTATATAGTTCCTCATTATATGGACAATATTACGCGTCCGTTGTTTCATTCGGAAAAATATCCGGCTGTTAATACTGATTACAACTTTGTTTACAGCCCGACGTCAAAATATTTAACCAATTCGACTTTTTTGGGCAAAACATTTCTCAAAGGCGTAGAAGTAAAACAACCAAAGATGCTAAAACTCTATGAAACTTATTCAATGCCTCTTTTGGAAGCAAAATTGATTAATTTGGCAAAAACTTATCCGTCATTGTCGCCGTCTGTTTATGTTTGGGACTATGAGTCGGGCAAATTTGCCAATCTTCGTGCTGATGAGGTTTATCCTACGGCAAGTATTATTAAACTTCCCGTTTTGATTGAGCTTTTTAAGTCGATTGAAGCCGGCAAAATCACACTCAATGAGCGTATTGCCATGACTGAGTACTACAAATCTGAAGGATCGGGCTCTTTGCAGTTTAAAGGACTGAATAATTCTTATACTGTCGATGAATTGGCGCGAGTGATGATTACTGAATCGGATAATTCTGCCACAAATATGTTATTGAGCGCAATCGGCGGCATGAACGGCTTGAACAACGCTCTGCGCCAATGGGGCATGAAAGAAACCCGCATAAATGACTGGCTGCCGGATCTTGCAGGTACAAATGTCAGCACTGCTCATGAAATGGCTGCTATGCTTTATAATTTGGATAATCCCGCCTTTTTGACGCTGAATTCCAGAGAAAAAATTGTTGATTATATGAGTCATGTGCACAACAACCGCCTTATTCAGGCCGGATTGCCCGCGGATGTTCCTTTTATTCACAAAACCGGTGATATCGGCAAAATGCTCGGTGATGCAGGGATTGTTTACACACCGAACGGCAAAAAATACATCGTTGTAATGTTTGTTAACCGTCCTTACAACTCGCCCTTGGGCAAAGATTTTATTGTTAAGGCTTCTTCCTTGATTTATAAGCACATGATTTCAATATAATACCAATTGCGCAAGTAAATTTAGGGTGTAATTATGGATAATTTGGAAATTAGGCTTGCAACGCTTGAAGATGCGGCGGATATTCTAAAAATTTATGGGTATTATGTTGAAAATACTGCAATTTCATTTGAATACAAGGTTCCGGAACTTGATGAATTTAAAAGACGTATTGAAAAAACTTTGCGGAAATATCCGTATTTTGTTGCACTGATTAATAATAAAATAGCAGGTTTTGCTTACGCTGCCCCATTTAACGAGCGAGAGGCCTATAAATATTCGGCTGAATTGACTGTATACATTGACAAAAATCATAAAAAACAGGGTGTTGGGCGCAGTTTGTATGAAAAAATTGAAATTGAACTCAAAAAAGCCGGTATAACGAATCTTTATGCCAGAATAGCGGTTCCGGAAGTTGAAGATGAATATTTGAATTTCGATAGTTTACGTTTTCATTTGCGGCTTGGCTTTAGGCAGGTTGGTAAATTTTATAGATGCGGCTGCAAATTTGACCGCTGGTATAGTTTGATTTGTGTTGAAAAGTTAATTATTGAGCATTGATGACTTATTTGTGCTTTTAAACAGGATTTTTTAGTAACGAATTGTCCGAGTTTTGTGCTATGTGTTTCAAATAGCAATTTTTTTTATGCCCTTGTTTTTATATAAATATAATTTACAAATAGGTTAATGGGAAAGGTTTGGTAAAATGACAATTAATCCTGAAAGCATTGCAAAAATTACACAAGATGCATATTCTGCATTAAAAAGTAAAGCTCTGGGCGGTGTTTCTAAAGAAAGTGCGCAAAATGCTATCTCAGACGCAGTAAATAAAGCAGTAAAACTGGGCGAAGACGCTGTCGGAAAAGTCCAGCAAGAAATTCAGGCACTGAAAGGAAAAAACGCACAGGAGATTGCTGATATTACTTCTCAAAAGGATGCTTTTGTATTACAAACCAGGCAAAACGCACAAAAAGAAATTGAACAGGCAAACCAAAAAGCAGCAGAGGCCGTAAAACATGCAAAAGCTACAAAAAGCGCGGAAAAAATCCTGCCAAACGGACATAAACAGGTAAGAAGCGTCAATAAAAACGGTGCTGTAATGGTAAAAGAATATAATGAAGCAGGCCAGCTGTTAAAATACAATGTTACTACACTTGATGGCACAATCAGACGCACCTCTTTTGACCCTGTGTCAGGCAAACCAGTTAAAACATTTACAAATACTCCCGGCAAGGATATTCTCGTAGAATATCCCCAAAATGCTGCCGCAAAAATAAAACAGGTTAATAACAAAAAAACAGCCCCCCAAAAACCTGAACTCGTTACACAAACAAGACCTGAACCGGCAAAATCAGAATGGATGGGCGAATACGGACAAAAGTTCGACAGAATATATTCTGATGGCTCAAAAGAAACTATCTCTCGCTTTACTGACAGCAATAACGAAGTCAAAAGAACTGTGGCAGAAATGTTTGATAAAGACGGGAACCGTGTTGCGGACAAATTAGTATGGGGCAAAGGCGGTGCAGCACGTGAACATATATATAAAAAAGATAAAATAATAAGCAAAGAATTCAGTACGTCCAGTGGTCAGAAAATTGAGCATTCTACTGAAAAGGTTTATGATCCGAATACTGATAAGTGGGTAATTTCTAAGGCAAAATATGTTGATAGTGATAAAACTATTGCATATACGGCCATCAAAGACGAATTTGGATTTTATACAGGTAAATATACAGCCAAAACCACATACCCGAAAGGTTCAGGCAAAAAGCCGGAATTTGAAACAGTAGATTCATCAAAAATACCGCATATATTCTAAAAATAACCCTAAACCACAATATATATAATAAAAAAGAGCCTTTTATAAGGCTCTTTTTTAAGTGGCGGAAAGAATGCGTCTTATATCGAACCATTTATTACAACATTAAAATTGCAATTAATGAATAAAGATAGTGCAAAACTAGTTTATATGTTGAATCAATGGGCTTTAAAATATATAGCTTGATAGTCGCAAATATCCTATATA
>CALUPP010000115.1 GCA_944322685.1 Candidatus Gastranaerophilales bacterium | reverse complement strand
TAAACTCCTCTATAAACTCCGTAATACTAATTCTATCCATCTCGGCTCGATGAGAGCCGATTTTTTTTGACTAAATGTTTACTGCTGGGTGAAAACTGCCGGATTTTCAGCACAGAACGCCCGATATCCGGATTTTTGAGGTAAAAATCCCAACTTACACAGCTATATTTCCCCTTGCGGGCATGTCCCCGCCCAATGATACCCCACGCAACCATTTCCGCCATTGACGAAGCGGATTCCAGCAAGGAGTAAGAGAGTTTAACAAAAAAGTAGGTCAGGCACCGCCTGACAACAACTAATCATATCCCCGGCCAAGCCGATTAATCAACGCACAAGTAGGGTGAGAAAGCATAAACAAGGGTTTTGAAATGCGTTTTTCAATCTTTGCAGCGGTTCCCGCCATTCTTTAAGCGCGAAGATTGGTTGAGTTCTTGCGAGTCAACCCTCACCCCAGCCCTCTCCCAAGGAGAGGGTGTCTCCGTAGGGTGGGAAAAGCATAAACAAGGGTTTTGAAATGCGTTTTCCAATCCTTGCGGCGGTTCCCACCGTTCTTTAAGCGCGAAGATTGGTTGAGTTCTTGCGTGCCGACCCTCACCCCGGTCCTCTCCCAAGGAGAGGGAGAAGCTCCGTAGGGTGGGAAAAGCTTAAACGAGAATTTTTGAACGTATTTTTTTAAATTTTGCGGCGGTTCCCACCAATTTTTTTCATATGGCGGCCCGCCGGGTTCGGCTTCAGCACGCTTTTTATGTCTGTTTAGCGGCACAGCCGCGTTTCTCGTTTGTTGCGTTATTTTCTTGGGCGGCCAGACGGGTTGGATGTTTGGCTCCGTAGGGTGGGAAAAGCTTAGACGAGAATTTTTGAATGTATTTTTTAAATTTTTGCGGCGGTTCCCACCAATTGACAAGCGTGTAACCCTTGCGTTGGGAGCCGATGCGCTTTCCCCAACCTACAAAGTTAGGTTTTCAGCCCATAATGTCCTGCGGATTTTCTTTGGGCGGTGTGAAAATCATTTCGGGCCGGTTAACCATTAAAATTTTTAAAAACTAAACCTGTTTGCTACCCTGTTTAAAAAAAATGTTTGCGTTAAAATAAAATTACGGAAAAAACTAAATTTGGAGTATAAAAATGGATGAAATAAGAGTAAGAATTGCTCCCTCGCCGAGCGGAAACCTGCATGTGGGCACAGCGAGAACAGCATTGTTTAACTATTTGTTTGCAAAGAAAAATAACGGAAAATTCGTTTTGAGAATCGAAGATACCGACCTCGACCGCTCCAGCCAGGCGTATATTGACAATATTTATGACAGCTTAAAAGCTCTCGGGCTGAACTGGGACGAGGGCCCGGATGTAGGCGGCCCTTACGGCCCTTATCAACAGTCCGAAAGGTTCGATATTTATCCGAAATATGCACAAAAGCTCATCGATGCGGGTTATGCGTATGAATGCTTCTGCACGCAGGAAGAACTCGAGGCGGAAAAAGAAGATTCCATCAAAAATCACCGCGCACACAAATATTCCGGAAAATGCAGAAACCTCAGCGAAGAAGAAAAAGCAAAACTGAGGGCGGAAGGCAGAAAACCCTCCATCAGGTTCCATGTTCCCGAGGACGGCGAAACAAAATTTAACGATTTGGTTAAAGGCGAACTCAAATTTGACAACAAATTAATCGGCGATTTCGTAATTATGAAATCAAACGGCACTCCGACATACAATTTTGCGGTTGTTGTTGACGATATGGAAATGAAAATCAGCCATATTATCCGAGGCGAGGACCATATCTCGAATACGGCAAAACAAATCATGATTTATGAGGCTTTGGGCGCAGAAGTACCGAAATTCGGGCATCTCGGCATGATTCTTGCACCGGATAGAAGCAAACTCTCAAAACGTCATGGCGCAACGGCCGTTTCTGAATTCGTAGAAAAGGGTTATTTGACGGAAGCTTTGATTAATTTCGTTGCTTTGCTCGGATGGTCGCCCTCTGACGGTCAGGAAATCAAATCGCTCGACGAAATCGCGGCTGATTTCAGAATCGGCGAGGTTTCTTCTTCAAATTCCATCTTTGAATATGACAAACTCAACTGGATGAACGGCCAGTACATTAAAAAAATGGATATTAAGAAACTCTGCGAGCTCGCAAGGCCGTTTTTGTCAAAATATGACCTTTCGGAAATGAGCGAGGAAAATTTTGAAAAAATGATTCTCGCAACTCGCGAGCCCATCACGGTTCTTTCGGATTTGGAGAACGATTGTTCATATTTCTTCGGCCAGGATGTGGAAATTGAGCCGGATGTTCGTGAAAAAATCGTGGATACCGAACAGGGACAAAATATCCTGAAATATGTCGACGAAAACGAAATCGCAAAATGGGATTTTGACAACGACGAAAAACTCCACGAACAGCTCGCTGATTTCAGGGCTTATTTCAAAGAAAAAGGCATAAAACCCAAAGAAACCATGTGGGCGCTCAGAGCTGCGGTCACGGGACGGACTCATGGGGCGGATATGGTCGTAATTCTTGAAATTCTGGGCAAAGAAAGAGTTGCAAGAAGAATCAAAGCGGCAATAAAGTAGCTTATTGAGGCCGTTGGGGCTTGGATTTTGGCGTGCAGTGCTTTTGTGCTGTTGAAACGAGCTTTGGATGGCGGATTTGGAAAAATGCGGCAATTTTACCTGAATAACAACTCCAAAACATTGATAGCTTTTTTTTGCGGCTGGGGTTCGGACGAAATTCCTTACCTGCCGCTAAAAACGGGCTGCGATATGTTGTTTTGTTCCGATTATACCGAAATCCCTGAGAAAATCGATTTTGATTTTTCAAAATATGAAAAAAAATATCTGATGGCGTTTTCTTTCGGGGTTTATGCGGCGGGGTTGTGCGCTCAGCGGGGGATTTTGCCGGAATTTGACAAAAAAATCGCCCTAAACGGTACGCTCATGGCGGTTGACGAGGAATTTGGCGTTCCCGAGAAAAAATTTCTGCTTTCGATGAAAATGGACGAAACAACCGTGAAAAAGTTCAGAGCGCGGCTTTTTCATGATGAAAATGACCTCAAAATCTTTGAAGCAAACCTGCCGAACCGCACAGCCAAAAGCTGCACGGACGAATTGATTGCCGTGCAAAAATATGTGCATGAAATTCCTTGTCCGAAGCTTGATTTTGACCTGATTTACACCGGAAAATACGACAAGGTCATTCCTGTAAAAAATCAGAAAAATTTTTGGCAAAATAAATGTTCTTGCACTACAATTGATTTAGAAAGCGGGCATTTTCCGTTTTACAGGTTTAAATGCTTTGAAGAAATTGTCGAAAACGCTTAGTTTATGACCTTTTCGGGCTAAAACCGCATTTATCCGAAAGAATGCCGGATATTTTCGCAGTAAATCGAAAATTCTTCAGTTTTTTGGGAATTTTGTGCGATTTCGGAGTAAAATGGCTTGATGCGCGCCGGATTAGTTGGAAATATGATTAACAAAGAGCTTGTAAAATTGAGATTTGAGAAAAACCTGCGCACCTATGACAATTCGGCGGTTGTGCAGCGAAAAATGGCGAAAATTCTCGCGGAAAAAATTGCTTCGCTTTGCGGAACCAGCTTTTCTAAAATTTTTGAATTCGGCGTGGGAACGGGTTTTTTGACGCGCGATATTATTGAAAAAATAGATTTTGACGAGTACTGCGCGAACGATATCATGGAGGAATCCGGCGATTACGTAAAAAAAATAATAAAAAATGCAAAATTTTTGCAAGGTGATATCGAAAAAATCGAGCCCGGCGGCAAATACGGCCTTATTATCTCGAATGCGGTTATGCAGTGGGTTTTGGACTTTGATGATGTCATTTTGAAGATGAAAAATCACCTGAATGAGGGCGGATATTTTGCGTTTACGACTTTTGGCGAAAAAAATTACTCGGAAATCAAAGAAACAACCGGACTTGCCCTTAATTACCTGAAATCCGAAACTTTGCGCCAAAAATGCGAAAAATATTTTGATATTCTTTATCTTGAAGAAGAAATTGAAACCCTGTATTTTGATTCGCCGCTGGATGTTTTGCGGCACATAAAATCTTCGGGCACAAACGGGCTGAAACCGTTAAAATGGACATTTTCAAAGCTAAAATCCTTTGAGCATTTCTATTTTGAAAATTTTAGGGAAAATAACAAAGTAAAACTGACATACAACCCGATTTTTGTTGTTTTAAGGGCAAAAATGTGATAATATTTTGTTAAAGCCGGCCGCACATCCGCAGGTTGAGCTTTTCTCGGCAAACAAAACGCTTAATTATCGTTTTGTTTGAGTTGGAGCCTGAATAGCAGGAAAATAAGATAAAATAAATGATGGAGTTGAACTATGGCAAGAATAATCAGACCTACATGGGCAATCAGATGTGTACAATCGGGATGCAGAACGCTTTTTGAGGTTGCGCAGCTTGAACCCGGCAAACAGCAAGAAGTCGTATGCCCCAATTGCGGTGAACATTACCTTTATCCGGTTGTTGACGGCAACGATGACAATCAGGAATAATGTCCGGCAAGGCTTATTACCCGTTTAGCGAATATTTAAAAGAAAAATTTGGTGCGAAAGTCTATAAAATCACTCTCGACGCCGGTTTTGACTGTCCGAACCGCGACGGCACGATTTCTTCGGGCGGCTGCATTTTTTGCGACGCAGGCGGGAGCTTTTCGCAGGCGCATTCGAACCTTTTGAGCATTGAAGGCCAGATAAATGCCGGTATTTCGTCACTTTCGACGAGATTTAATGCAAAAAAGTTCATGTCTTATTTTCAGGCGTTCACAAATACTTACAAACCAGTAAATGAGCTGAAAACAATATACGACAAAGCGCTAAAGCACCCCGATGTCGTCGGAATTTCAATCGGCACGCGTCCTGATTGCGTTGATGACGAAAAACTGGACTTGATTGCGGGATATGTTAAAAATTATGAAACTTGGGTAGAATATGGGCTCCAATCGGTTCATGACGCGACTTTGCGATTTATAAACCGCGGGCATGATTTCAAAAAATTCCTTGAAGCCTATGAAAAAACAAAATCAAGGGGAATAAAGGTCTGTGCGCATGTGATTCTCGGTCTGCCGAACGAAACTCGCGAGATGATGATGCAAACCGCCAAAACGCTTGCAAATCTGGGCGTTGACGGGGTGAAAATTCATGATCTTTGCGTGATGAAGAACACTGCGCTTGAAAAAATGTACGAAAACGGCGAAATTCAGCTGCTTGAGGAGGACGAATATGTGGAGCTTGTGTGCGATTTTCTTGAATTTTTGCCGCCTGAAACCACGATTCACCGCCTTGCGGGCAACGGTTTGCAAAAATTAAAGGTTGCACCCTTGTGGCTTAACAAGAAATTTGAGGTTTTGAACAAAATCGACCGCTGTTTTGAAACTCGCGGGAGCAGGCAGGGGGCTTTGTTCAGCCGGCATGCTTTTGAGGCATAAAATTGCCTCGCAGGGCGGGAAAAGCCCCGTCCGATTCCGTTTTGCCGCGCTTATTATGTCAGTTTAGCGGCGCAGCCGTGTCAAATGTTTCGCAGAGCCCTTGCGGTGGGAACCGATTTTCTATTTCTACCCTGCTTTCTGAGGGTTTGCACAATTCCATGCGGGCCAACCCTCACCCCTGCCCTCTCCCAAGGAGAGTGTGAGTTAAATAGCATAGCAGGTTGAGCTTTCACATGTCATCGTAGGGCGGAAAGAGCTAAAACAAGGATTTTTGAATATATTTTTCAAGCTTTGCGGCGGTTCCCGCCAATTTTTTAATATGGCGGCTTGCCTATTTCGGCTTCGGCACGCTTCTTGTGTCTGTTTAGCGGCACAGCCGCGTTGCGCATTTGTTGCGTTATTTTCTTGGGCGGCCAGCCGGGTTGGAGGTTTAGCGGAGCCTTGCGGTGGGAACCGCTGCGCTATTCCCACCCTACTTTTCGCGCGGTTTTGCGCAATTCCCTGCGGGTCAACCTTCACCCCGGCCCTCTCTCCAAAGGAAAGGGAGTAGAAAGGTGCCGGTATTTATCCCAATAACGTCATATTTTCAATATTACCGAGCTGCAACGACAATCCCGACCCAATTTTCCTGATGCAGAATCTCCACAACGTTCAAACCGTGCTTTTCAACCGCATCCAGCACAATCTGCTGCTTTTCATCAAGAATCCCGCTCAAAACCATCTTTGCGTCGGGATTCATCAGCGCTTTTAAATCCCCCATAATCTCAGCAAGAACGTTGTGCAGGATATTTGCGGCAATAAAATCAAATTTTTCCTCCAGCTCATCCGCAGTGCGGTGCGAAAACTCGATTTTGTCGAGAACTTGGTTCATCTGTGCATTGTCAATCGCAACATCTATGACCAGCGGGTCATTATCGATTGCGACGGCCCTGGATGCGCCGCATTTTATCGCCGTAATCGCCAAAATCCCCGAGCCAGTGCCGATATCAGCCATAACAGCACCCTTTTTCATATATTTTTCAATCGCCTGAATGCAAAGCTGCGTCGTGGCGTGCGTCCCAGTGCCGAATGCCGAGCCAGGATCAAGATTTATAAGAATTTCGCCCTTTTTTGTTTCGCATTCTTCCCAGCTGGGGCAAATAATCACGTGTTCTGACGCATGCGTCGGTTTCCAGTGCTCTTTCCATTTTTTTGACCAGTCCTGATTGATGATTTTTTGCGCTTTTATCGCCCATTCGCCCAATTCTTCATCAGAAAACCCCGCCTCTTTAAGATTATTTTTCGCCTCCGTAAAAATCTGCTGAATATGCTGCGGCGAAAAGTCCTCCGGCTCAATCAAAACATAACCCTTGGCGATGTTGTTTGTTGTTTCAATAAGCTCCAAATCTTTCCACTTTTCCTCGGCCTGAACGACGCCCTCGCATTCAAACTGCGCAAAAAACACGTCAGTAACGAGTTCTATCGCTGTCGGGTTGATTTTTACCGAGATTTCGTAATAATCTTTCAAAATATCTTCCTTATCTCAAGACTAATACCGTTCAAAAGCCCAATCGGCGCTGTTTTTTCCTTTTTTGGAAAACATTCTGACGCAGAGCACGTTACGCACGATAACCCCCGTCAAAACAGTTTTCTATGAATTAAAAACGCCCATTCTTCTGAATTTATTGTACCTGTCTGACTTTAATTCTTCTGGTGACATGTTTTTCATTTCTTCAAGCGCAGCGAGAATGTCTTTTTTCAGCTCTTGGCCGATGAAATCATAGTCATAATGCGCTCCGCCCATAGGTTCCTTGACAATTCCGTCAATAATGCCCAATTTCATCAAATCCTGCGCGGTAATTTTTAACGCATTTGCCGCATCTCCGGCTTTTGCCGCATCACGCCAGAGAATTGACGCACAGCCTTCGGGCGAAATTACCGTGTAATAAGCATGTTCAAGCACAAGCACCCTGTTTGCAACAGCAAGCCCCAAAGCACCGCCGGAACAGCCTTCGCCGGTGATTATTGCGATAATCGGCACTTTTAGCTTGGCCATTTCTTTCAAATTTACCGCAATTGCAATGCCCTGACCGGTTTCTTCGGCTTTTATGCCCGGATAAGCGCCCGGAGTGTCGATTAACGTCACAATCGGCAGCCCGAAACGGTTTGCATGCTCAAAAAGCCTCAATGCCTTGCGATAGCCTTGCGGCTGGGGCATTCCGAAGTTGTATTCAAGGTTTTCTTTTGTTGATTTGCCCTTAACCGTGCCCACAATCACAACCGGTTGCTCTCCGATTTTCGCAATACCGCCGATAATCGCGCGATCGTCGCTACCCTCGCGGTCACCGTGCATTTCAACGAAATCGGTCGTCAAAAGCTGAATCCAGTCCAAAAAATTCGGACGATTCGGGTGGCGCGCTATTTGCAATTTCTGGATAGGCTGCAGATTTTCGTATAATTCTTTTTTATATTCGTGAGCCTGAGTTTCAAAGGTCTCGATTTCTTTAGAGAGGTCCATGCCTGATTCTGTACTCATTTTTTTTAACTCTTCAATCTTTTCTTCTATTTTTATAATCGGTTTTTCAAAATCCAGTTTCATCATATTTTCTATTCCTAATTATATCAATATTTTGGCTATTTTTTGTGCAGCCGTAGAATTTTTGCGAGCGTTGCTTTGAGTTCGGAGCGTTTTGCAATGACATCGACCTGGCCGTGTTTCATAAGGTACTCGGCTGTCTGGAAATCTGCGGGAAGTTTCTGGCGGATTGTCTGCTCAATGACTCTCCTGCCCGCAAAACCGACTCTTGCGCCCTGTTCTGCAATAATAATATCGCCCAGCGTTCCGAAACTGGCTGTAACACCGCCGTACGTGGGGTCTGTGAGGATTGTGATATAAAGAATCCCTGCTTCATTGAGTTTTGCGACAGCGCAGCTGGTTTTTGCCATTTGCATGAGGCTCAAAACGCTTTCTTGCATACGTGCGCCGCCTGATGCGGTTATTGCGACCATCGGAATCTTGCGTTTTAGGGCTTCTTCCATCATGGAGGTGATTTTTTCGCCTACAACGCTGCCCATAGAACCGCCCATGTATTCAAAATCCATCACCGCGCAGGCAATTTCTTCACCCTCGACCTTGCCGATGCCGGTGATTACCGCGTCATTTAGGCTTGTTGCCGCTGTTGCACGTTTTTGGCGCTCTTTGTAGGGCTCTGTGTCCACAAATTCCAGCGGATCCGACGGCGTGATGTTCTCAAACATTTCTTCGAATGTATTTTCGTCAAAAAGCTGATATATCCTTGTTCTCGCGTTTATTCTAAAATGATATCCGCACTGCGGGCAAACCATCATGTGCGATTCAAGCTCTTTTTTGGGGAGCTGGGCGTTGCAGTTGTAACATTTTACCCATAGTTTCCCGATATTATCATCAATTTTTACATCCACCGGACGTGCAGCGTGTTGTTGTTCTTTTCTGGTTTCAAACCAATCCTGAAGTGTCATTTCTCTTCCCCTTCGTCAGATTTTCCAAACCATTATACATCAAAAATTTTTCCGTGGCAGTTTATGAAACGAATTGTGAATTTTTCGCCCGTAAAAGCCGAAAATTGGGCAATAAATCTTGCAATTTTGCAGATTTTGGCTTGCAATCCTATTCAAAATAACCGATATATGGCAAATTTCTGAAATATCCTTCATAATCAAGCCCATATCCGACCACAAATTTATTGTCAATTTCAAATCCGTAAAAATCCGGCTCAATTTGGGCGGTTCTTGCTATTTTTTTGTTCAAAAATGTTACAATTTTGCAGGCCTTGGGGTGGTGGGTGTTTTGAATGAGGTCAATGAGGAATTTCAGCGTGCAGCCCGTGTCGATAATGTCTTCAACAACGAGCACATTCTTGTCTTTTAGCGCAGGAAGCGTCAAATCGAGCGCTTTTACGTGCCCTGAAGAAACTTGAGCGTTGCCATAGCTCGAAACCTTGATAAATTCAAGCTGAACGGGCATTTTTAGGTGTTTTATCAGATCGCAGCAAAAAATACTCGACCCTTTCAGCACACAAATTACCGTCAAATCTTCATTTTTGCCGAAAACATCGTTTATTTGCGCAGCAAGCTCTTTTGTTCGTTTTTGGACGGTTTCTTCATCAAAAAGCATCTTCAAATCTTCAATTTTCTTATCCATCGTCGCCGCCCTTTCTAATTTTCAGCACATATTCGGGAAAATCGTTCACCCTGAGCTTTTCGCTGACACAAATGCCATGCGCCCAGAGAATTTCGTTGTTTTTGCATAAAAGTATAACACTTTCGCGTTCATTTTTGGGAATATTTTTGTTTATGAAAAGTTTTTTGAGCTTCATTGTTCCCTCCATCCCGAAAGGACGGATTCTGTCGCCGTCATTGCGATAGCGCAGCGTCAGCGGGAAATCGAGGTTTGAGCAATAGATAAAATCCGAATTTTCGCCGGGAAAACAGAAATTTCCGGTCGTTATTTTGGTGTTTTTCGATGATTTTTCGGCCGAATCCGGGGCGCAAAGCCCTTGCGATCCTGAACCAAGTTCAGGATGACAACTTTCTCCCGCCATTTTGAACAGATCGGGAGAGCGCCGTGTAGGGAAAGAGTGTAGATCTCGGTGGTCGCCGGAACATTGAACAAAAAAACAACTTTCTCCCGACATTTTGAACTC
>CALUPP010000114.1 GCA_944322685.1 Candidatus Gastranaerophilales bacterium | reverse complement strand
AAGAGTAAAAAGAGTATTTATGGTACACATGGTTTGATTATTTCCTACCCCTAAAATCCGCTACACAAGCCGATTGCCCGAAATAATCGCACCATCTGTCATACGCAAAGCACTCACTTTATTACATCCTGCCAAATCGGACTTTAAAACAGAATAAAACAACTAAAAAACCGGCCCTAAAGCCGGTTTTAAAACGTGCCTGGAGGGATTCGAACCCCCGACCTTTTGGTTCGTAGCCAAACGCTCTATCCAGCTGGGCTACAGGCACTCATATTTTGTTGTTTTCGCCGCGTTTGCCGGCCAAACTTTATTTTTATTCGCAAGCTTGACGCTTGCTTAGCCAGCCGGGCCGCAGGCACTCATATTTTATTGTCATTTCCCGCGTTTGCCGGCCAAACTTTATCTTTATTCGCAAGCTTAACGCTTGCTTAGCCAGCCGGGCCGCAGGCACTCATATTCTGTTGTCATTCTCCGCGTTTGCCGGCCAAACTTTATCTTTATTCGCAAGCTTGACGCTTACATTCAGCCGCTCAACGGGTGCATAGTTTAACTATATTGTAATAATACCACAAAAATATATTTGTAAACAAAATATACAAATCTGCCGTCGAAATCCGGTATTTGTACCCCTTCGGCCTAAATTTTTGCAAAAATATGCAGCAAAAAATATTACCTCATGTAAAAAATTTCATAATTCAAAAAACATGTGCAAAAATAAGTAAAAAAAGGGGGAGAAAATGAAAGATAAAAGTTTTTTGATGATTCCGGGCCCGACACCGGTTCCGGAAAGTGTGCTTCTGGCGATGGCAAAACACCCGATAGGCCACAGAAGTTCAGAATTTTCCGCAATTCTTGAAGAAACGTACAAAAATCTGAAATGGGTTTTTCAAACTAAAAACGACGTTTTCATATATACTTCAAGCGGAACAGGCGCTATGGAGGGGGCGCTGGCAAACCTAATTAACCCCGGGGATAAGGTTTTGGCGCTCATAATCGGCAATTTTGGCGCAAGATGGGCAAAAATCGCCGCTTCAAGAGGTGCAATCGTTGAAAAAATCGAGGTTGAACCTGGTCTTGCAATAAATCCCGCCGATTTAAAAGCAAAACTTGATGCAGACGTCAATAAAGAGATAAAAGTTGTCACCCTGACCCACAACGAAACCGCAACCGGCGTAACCAACCCCCTGAAAGAGCTCGCAGCAATAATAAAAGACCATGGCGCGGTTTCTGTGGTTGACGGGGTTACGAGCGTCGGCGCAATCAACTGCAAAATGGACGAATGGGGCATAGATGTGCTGATATCCGGCTCGCAAAAGGGTTTTATGATTCCTCCGGGGCTCGCTTTTCTTGCGGCAAGCGAAAAAGCATTCAAATTGCACGAAAAATGCGAAAATCCAAGCTTTTATTTTAACTGGGATGCATACAAAAAGTCCGTTAACGCCAATTCCACACCATATACGCCGGCAGTGAACCTGATAGTTGCGCTGGATGAAGCATTGAAAATTATGCAAAAAGAGGGCCTTGAAAACATCTTTGCACGCCATAAAAAACACGCAAAAGCGCTCCGAGCAGCTATTCGGGCGATGGGATTGAGGCTTTTGGTTGAAGATGATTCAATTGCAAGCAATGCAATAACCGCAATTCTTCCTCCTGAGGGCGTCAGCGTCCCTGATATCAGAAGCACTATGAAAAAAGACTTTGATATCGTGGTTGCGAACGGCCAAAACGAGCTGAAAGACAAGATTTTCAGAATGGGAACGCTCGGTTTTGTTTGCGACCGGGATTTAATTGCCGCAGTCGGGGCACTTTCTGCAACGATGAAGAAATTAGGCCACAATTTCGACGCCGGAGCGCCGATAAAAGCGCTTATTGACAATCTTGTATAAGCATTTTTGTTAGTGATGTTCAGCAAAAAGGCTGATTATGAGTTTTCTGATAAATTATTATAATTTGAACAAACAAAAACCCGCCAAAACGACGGGTTTTTCAATATTTTTTCAAACATTATCCGAACAAAAACCTAAACACAGGCCTTTGTTTTGTTGACGATTTCGACAACCTTTGAAACGACGGTTCTTTGTTCTTCTTCCGTCAGTTCAGGGAACATCGGAAGGCTCATTACAAGCTTTGTATCGGCTTCTGTGTGCGGAAGCGATACTTTTTCAAGATGAGCATGAACTTTTTGCTGATGAAGCGGAATCGGATAATAAATCATCGCGCCGACGCCGGCTTCTTGAAGCATTTTGTGGACTTCATCGCGGTTAGGAACCTTGATTGTGTACTGGTGATATACGCAATAAGTGTTGTCAAGCTCAACAGGCGTTTTTATGTCTGAGCATCCTGCTTCGGCAAAGAGTTTGTTGTATCTTGCAGCATTTTCACGTCTTGCTTTGTTCCATTCGTCGATGTAGGGCAGTTTTACCCTTAAAATTGCGGCCTGGATTTCGTCAAGACGGCTGTTAACACCGATTTCATCATGGTGGTATCTTACGGCACCGCCATGGTTTCTCAGGGCAATCATTCTGTTCTTCAAATATTCGGAATTTGTAACGGCAAGCCCGCCATCGCCCATTCCTCCGAGGTTTTTGGTCGGATAGAAGCTTACGCAGCCGATATCGCCGAAAGTACCGACTTTTTGGCCTTTATATTCCGCCCCGATTGCCTGACAGCAGTCTTCTATGACGTGCAGGTTGTAGCGTTTTGCGATATCCATGATTTTATCCATTTCACAGGGCTGTCCGTAAAGGTGAACGGGGATAATTGCTTTAGTTTTCGGAGTAATTTTATTTTCAATATCTTGCGGGTCAATATTGAACGTATCCGGGTTAATATCCGCAAAAACAGGCGTTGCACCGACGATTCCGATGGCTTCTGTGGTTGCTACGAACGTGAAAGCAGTCGTAATTACTTCATCTCCGGGGCCGATATCAAGCGCTCTCAATGCCAGATGAAGCGCATCCGTACCGGAATTCAGCGTTACTGCATATTTTGTGCCGATATATGACGCAATTTCTTCAGAAAATGCCGTATTATGCTTGCCGAGGATATATTGGCCGCTTCTGAGCACTTCAAGGACTTCTTTTTCAACTTTGTCGCCGATTTTTGCGTACTGTCTTTTTGAATCTAAAATAGGAATCATATAAATCTCCTTAACTTTCCTCACTCTCGTTAATTCTATTTTAGCACTGCAAAATCGCGCCTTTATAAAACCTTAATATCAAAAATCAAACATCCTCCGGCAAAAAAAACTCTCTTTTGTTAAGCAAAGCCCGCATTTTTTCATAAGATGTAACGCCGCAGACGGTATTTTGGTACTCTTTCACAAGCGAAATGATATCATCGGTCGAAACCCTTATCATTCTTCGCCCGTACAAATTTTCGACAATTTCAGCCATAATTTTTCTCCTTTTATTGAATAATTACGGCTTATTTCCCAAAAACTTAACAAAAATCAACAATCTGCTTTAGAAATGCCCTTTCAGATTATAAATCCGATTGAAAATCTTAAAAGTGCGTAATAATTCGGCGGATTTGTTTGTAATAGAAAAATGTTTATGTTACATTTCTTTTACAAGAAAATAAATAGGAGCAAAAAAGTGAGAAAATACGAATTAATGACCATCATTAAACCTAATATGGATGCGGAAGAAGCAGATAAAATAATTGCAAAAATCGAAGATACAGTTAAATCAATGGGCGGAAATGTCTATGAAACAGACAAAATGGGCAGAAAAAAACTCGCTCATGAAATCCAGAACTTCCGCGACGGACATTTTGCAACGCAAAAAATGGAACTCCCTGAAGACAAAGTTGCTGATTTCAAAAGACAACTCAGACTTAACGACAATATTTTAAGAATAATGTTCATGGAAGAATCCAAAGTAAAAGCTTAACAAACACGGGAGAAAGAAATGAGCTTAGCAAAAGCAGTAGTATCAGGAATAGTTTACAGAGCACCGGAAAAAAGATTCACTTCGAACAATATTCCGGTTACGGCGTTTGCTTTGAACATTTCGGACTCTGAAGAACAGCTCGTCAGGGTAGTCGCGAGAGGCAAACTCGCCGAAACAATGGGCGACAATATCTCAAAAGGCGACAAAATCGTCATAGAAGGCCGGCTTCAAACTAATACGGTAAAAAGCGAAGACGGTTCCGAGCGAAAAATCGTTGAAATCGACGCCTCCGGCTACGAAGCAATGGGCGGTTCCGGTTCAGTTTCGGCACCTGCGGCTTCTTCAAAGGCTGATTCGATTGTACAATTCGGTGAACAGCCCGATTTTGCTGATGAATTAATCGGCGAAGACGAAATCCCGTTCTAATCAAGAAATAAAATCAAAAGTAAAGGATAAAAATATGGCAAGAGAACAAATTGACAAGAAAAAACGTAAAAACTGCAATTTTTGCGCTGATAAAGTAGAAGTTATCGACTACAAAGACGCGCAAAAAATCAGAAGATACCTGACTGAAGCAGGAAAAATTCTTCCGAGAAGAATTACCGGCACTTGCGCAGAGCACCAGAGAGAACTCGCTCGTGCAGTAAAAAGAGCAAGAGAAGCAGCTCTTATTAATTACGTTTATGACTAATTAAGTAAATTTTCAGACTTATTAACACAAAAAAGCGGCCAATTTCTTGAAAGGGTCGCTTTTTGTCGTTTGCAATATAAGCGGAGGCGGAAAAACGAAAAATATTAATTTTTCGGCTCAATTCACTGTTTTTATAGGCGTTTTAAGCCGGGATTCAGCGCCAACAAAGCTTTTACGGGTCAGTGCAGCCGGGGTGAAACTTAATAGGCGTCGGGAAATTAATATTTTTGTTTTTTACATAGAGATTGTTGTGATTGCGTAAAAAGTAAAGAATGTTAATTTTTCTAGCTCGATTCGCTGCGCTCATAGGCGTCGAAAAATTAACATTCTTTACTTTTTACTTTTGGAAATGGTGTATTTGCATAAAAAACAAGCAATATTAACCTTTTTGGCCCAAATCGCTGTGCTTATAAGAGTCGAAAAATCAATCTTCTGCACTTTTTACTTTTGGAAATGGTGTATTTGCATAAAAACTAAGTGATATTATCCTTTTCGGCCCAAATCGCTGTGCTTATAAGAGTCAAAAAATCAATCTTCTGCACTTTTTACTTTCTGTGCGGGGTATATAATTGACGGAAAGACCAATCAGAATTACAATAATAGAATGTCAAACTTCATAAGAAAAATCGTGGATATTATCCTAAAAAGACGTAAAAGCCGTCTTGAAAACCTTAAAAATACCCTAAAACCCCAAACATACACAAATTCCACAACAAAAACCCACATCGGCGCAAATATAACAATGCGACTGACCACAGAAACCGAAAAAAACAAGGAAAAAATGGATTTTTGCGTGAAAAATATAATCATGCAAAACCTTGATACCCCCGAAAACCTTCTCACATACATAAAAGAACATGGCACAGGCGTCTGGAAACCGCCGTTTGCAGATAAAATTCTTTCGGTGATAAAAGAGGACGAGGGGTTTATTACCCCGCTAAAGGGGTGGAAAGCGCTTTATTTGAACGTAATTCTCGGGATTTTGAGCGAAAAGCCTTTTTCTCTATCTCTCAAAACCGATGCAATGTTCGTTTTGCGCGATTTGCCGGTGAATATTTATTACATGATTCACCAGTTTCACAAATGGTACGGTTTTCAGATGAATTTGCCCGGTTATGACGAAGAAACGCAGGAAAATTTCAAAAAAGCGTTTGCAGATATCAAAGAAGATGATTTTTCCGGCATGTCCGTGGGAGAAATCATCGGGCTGAAAGAAGCGATTGCGCGTGATGCGGAGGCAATCGACTTTGTGATAAAACTCGCAAAAGAAAAAGACGGCGCCAAAAAAGCGCTTGATAAAATGAAAAATGACGGCGGAGCAAATATTTAACTAAGGAGAAATTATGCTGAATACAATTTTTGAACGCAGAAGCGTAAGACAATATCTCAACAAACCCGTTGAGACGGAAAAACTGCAAAAAATACTGAAAGCAGCTATGTATGCGCCCTCTGCGCACAACAAACAACCCTGGCATTTCATAGTTTTTGATACACCGGAAACAATTTCCGCGCTCAGAAAGCTCCATCCCTGGGGTCATCCGCTTGACACGGCTCCGATTGCGATAATGGTGTGCGGAGATACCGAACTCGAGGCTGAAAAGGGCTTTTATTATACGGATTGCGCTGCTGCGGTTGAAAATATGCTGCTTGCGGCCAAAGCGCAAGGGCTGGATACTTGCTGGATGGGAATTTTCCCAAATATTGAACGCGAAGAAGAATTTGCCCGGCATCTTTCGCTACCAAAAAACGTAAGGCCCTATGCGCTGGTTTCTGTGGGTTACAGCGACGCAGAACGCGCAATTCCGCAGCGTTTTAACGAGTCAAAAATTCATTACAACAGGTGGTAATCCCGATGAAAGGCATAATTTTCGATTTTAACGGCACGCTTTTTTACGATACGCCAAAACACATAGAAGCCTGGCGCGAATACTCAAAACGCCTCAGGGGAACGCCTTTTTCCGACGAAGAAATGGAAAAACACATGCTCGGGCATACAAATGACGATATTATTGCTTATGCAATCGGCAAAAAGCCCGACAAAGAGATGGCAAAACGTTTGGCAGCCGAAAAAGAGGCTGTTTACCGCGATATGTGCCGAAAAGACATGAAAAACACAAAACTCGTCGCCGGAGCGTCTGAATTGCTTGATTTTCTTGTTGAAAACGGGATTCCGCATACGATTGCGACCGCTTCTGACCTTGATAATGTGAAATTTTTCATAGAAGTTTTTAATTTGCCAAAATGGTTTGATACGGAGAAAATAGTTTACGATGACGGAAAAATGCCCAACAAACCAGCTCCGGATATCTATTTAAAAGCGGCAAAAATGCTGAATCTTGCCCCAAAAGACTGCATTGTTGTCGAAGACGCAATTGCGGGCATTGAAGCGGCAAAAAGCGCCAAAATCGGCAAAATAATCGCAATAGCCACCAAAGAAAAACGCGGATTTTTTGAAAATTACGAGGGCGTAAGCGGCGTTATCTGCGATTTTACGGAATTTGACAAATCTTTGTTCAAATAATGCGATTTTTTGTTTTTGCGTGGATATTTACTTTGGAGTGACTATGGGGGAGGCATCAAGAAGCGTGAAAAGTAATAATTAAATTCCGCAAGCCGGAGGAATCGGAACGGAAAAGTAAATATCCACGCAAAAACCCGCACCAGCCCGCAAATTGCCAGATATCCGGCGCTATTGGAAGCCCAATTCCCCAAATTGCAAAGCGCACAGCTAATTTCCGCTGCTAAGCGAGAAAATTTTGTAAATTTCTTCGTCCGAAAGCTCGGTAATAACCTTTTCGCCCTCAAATACCGCAACATTCGCAAGGTCTTTTTTGTTATTTATCATCTCGTCGATTTTTTCTTCAAACGTGCCGAGCGTTATGAACCTGTGAACCATGACATTTTTGTCCTGGCCGATTCGATAAGTACGGTCGGTTGCCTGATCTTCGACTGCCGGGTTCCACCAGAGGTCATAATGGATAACATTCGTCGCGGCCGTAAGGTTCAAGCCCGTTCCGCCGGCTTTTAACGACAAAATCATCACATTTGAATCGGGATTTTCCTGAAAATCTTTGATTAAATCCTCACGCTGGGTTCTGTTGAGCGAACCGTGGAAGAACAACGGGTTTATGCCGAGCTCATCGCTCAAAATTTCCGTCAAAATGTTGCCCATTTCCTTGTATTGAGTGAAAATAAGGGTTTTTTCGTTGTTTTCAAGGATGTTTTTCGTAATCGAAATGAGCTGTTCGGCCTTTCCGGACTGTTCTTTTGACATATCACCCGATTTTAAGTACTGGTAGGGGTGGTTGCAAATCTGTTTCAGCGCGGTAATGAGCTTGAAAATCATACCGCGGCGGTTTATGCCGTTCAATTTTGAAATATCGGACATAAGATTGTCCAAAACGCTTTGATAAAGGGCTGCCTGGGGCTTGCTGAGGTAGCAGTACTCGTTGAGCACGACTTTTTCGGGCAAATCCGAGATAATCGTCTTATCCGTTTTCAAACGGCGCAAAATAAACGGCGAAATCGCAAGTCTGAGCTTTTCTGCACGGTCAGACTGCTTGAATTTTTCAATAGGAATCGCATAACCTTTCTGAAAGTCGCGAATTGAGCCGAGATAACCGCGATTTATGAAGTCAAAAATGCTCCAGAGCTCTGTCAGCTTGTTTTCGACGGGCGTACCCGTCATCGCGATTTTTACATCGGATTTTATCATCTTAACCGCTTGAGTTTGCGACGTATCTGGGTTTTTGATGTTCTGCGCTTCATCAATAATCAGCATCGACCACTTATTTTTCTTGACTTCTTCAATATCAATACGCAAAATCGCGTAAGTTGTGATGATTACGTCCGCATTTTTGTCGATTTTTCGGTCTATTCCGTGATAAATCGAAGTTTTAAGCTCCGGTGCAAAATGGCTTATTTCTTTTACCCAGTTTCCGATAAGAGTCGTCGGACAAACCACCAGAGCCGGATTTTTCAGCTCATTATCTTCTTTTAATTTAGAAATATAGCTAATAACCTGAATCGTTTTACCGAGCCCCATATCGTCAGCCATACAGCAGCCGAAGCCCTTTTTAATATTTGTGTAAAGCCACTTAAACCCGCGTTCCTGATAGGGTCGCAAAACGCCGATGAGGTTTTTCGGGGGCAAAACATCCTCTGTTTTGGTTAAATCTTTGAGAATATTCGCAAATGCCTCATCATAGTCAAATTCATAATCATCAAGCTGCTGCGAAAGCGCCGCATGCAGGATATCCATCTTGTTTTGGTCGGTGATTTTCGGATTTTTGACCTTTTCGATGAGCTTTTCGTTCTCTGTTTTGTCGATTAGAACGTATTTGTCCTTGTATTTTATCAGCCCTTGAGCATTTTTTGTAAGCGCCTCGTATTCTTCAACGGAAAGCTTTTCATCGCCGATTGCAATAGTATAAGAAAATTCGAACAAATCGTTCAAAACAGCGTTTGAAGCGCCGTTTCCGGTTATGATATCACGCAATTCCGCCATTCTTGAGGCCTTAACCTTGGCGTTTATTGAGGCTCTCGGGGTGATAATGTGGTCAATTCCCTCGGGGAGAATGACTTCTATGGATGCCTTTTGCAGATAATACGAAATTTGGGCGATGATTTTGTAAACCTCGTTCAAATTAAGCGTTAAAGAGAAGTTGTTTTCTTCCTCGTACAAATCCTCAATTTCCGGATAATATCTGGCGATATACGCGAGCTGTTTTTCCGTAAGATTTGCGATTTCCTGATTTGAATAATCCTCAAACGATTCAGTTTCGGCATAAATCGCCTCCATAAAGTGCGATTCGCCGGTTCTTTTGTTTCTTATGAGGATTTTTAGCTGATAACTGTCATCATCGAGCTTGATTATGTGGAATTCGGGCACGATTTCGTATTTGCCGATGTAAATTTCATCCAGCCACTCCGAAATTCCCAGCGCATAGTCCAATCCTCTTACATAACGCTTATTTGAGGCATCTTTGATGAAATAAATCGCAGATTTTGCGTCTTTAAATTTGCCGGTTTTTAGCCCGAGGAATTTAAAAATGATAAAATTCAAATATTTGTCAATTAGCCTGTCAATATTGAACTTTTCCTCGTTCAAAACAAAGCCCTCAGGCAGGTTGTTTCTTATTTCGTTTATATAATTTATTACATCTTTATTTTTTTTGTAGATTTCGTATTTTATCTGAAAAATGTTGTCCGTATATTTCACAACCGGTATAAAATGCAGTTTTTCAATGATTTTCAGGATAATCTGGGTAAATTTGTTCAAATAATTAAAACTCTGCGAACCATCCTCAAAATCCAGAATTTGATTAAAGCTGGAGAAGTATTCCCAGATGATTTCCGGTTTGATTTTGTAGCCGATTTCGTCGCGGCCCTTGATTTCCATAATTTCGGAGCGAAAACGGTACAAAGAGCCCTTTGATTTCAAATAAAATTCAAAATTGTTGGTCGGAGTAACGAAAAAATCACCGTTTTCAAGCAGATAAAAGTCCGTATTTCGCAAAGGAGTGTTGTTTGCAAGAAAAACGTTTTCAAATTCATCCTCAAAAAGCTGATAAATCGTGCTCAGCTGAAGACGGAAGTCTTTGTTCTCCATTCCGACAGGATTTTCCGTAAGATTCGCAAAAAGTTCGTCTATATTATTTTTCTTGATATTCAAATTCATCGGCATAGCTTTTTCACTCTCCGGTAATTAATTATACCAAAAAACGGCAGATTTTTAAAATAATTTTGCTTTTAGCCGGTTGTTTGCGTGCAAAAAGCAGAGAATATTAATTTTTCCAGCTCGATTCGCTGCGCTCATAGGCGTCGAAAAATTAATATTCTCTGCTTTTTACTTTGGGAGGCTTGAAAAGAGGATTAATAAATATTTAGTTTGTAAACAAAAAAATTTTTTCTAATAAACTCTATTATTTTATAAATAATTTTCATTTTTATAGCAAAAAACAGCTCGAAATTCTAAAAATTTAAAAATTATAAAAAAATCCTCCACTTTTTTAACGATTTTTATAAAACTTGACCAATTAAAATCCCTCAAACAGTTTGACACATCGCAAAAATAAACTGATAATTAAAAACATAAGGAAAAAATAAAGCTGTGAAAAGGAGAAAACATGGCACCAATAAGCTACATTCCGAAACATTCAAAGGAACTTTCAAACGACGAAATCAAAAAACTGATTAAAGAAAACCAAATTAACTTTATTCGCATGCAATTCGTCGATATTAACGGCCAGGTAAAGAATATGGCGATTCCGTCCGCACAAATTGACAAAATTTTGAACAACGAACTCATGCTCGACGGCTCATCCATCAAAGGTTTTAGAAGCATTGAAACTTCTGACATGTATTTTTATCCGGACAAAAGCACATTCGCAATTTTGCCCTGGAGAAGCAAAGAGGCGGGCAATGTAGCACGAATTATCTGCGATATTCACAACGCCGACGGCACCCCTTTTGAAGGCTGCCCCAGATGCAACCTTAAAAGGGTAATTCAGGAAGCAAAAGACATGGGTTTTGTTATGAACGTCGGCCCGGAAGCGGAATTTTTCCTTTTTAAGCGCGATGAAGAAAAAAGAGCAACAACAATCACCCACGATAAAGCCGGCTACTACGACGTCGGCCCCGATGACCACGGCGAAGACATCAGAGGCGAAATTGTCTATACTTTGCAAAAAATGGGCTTTGAAATCGAAGCCAGCCACCACGAAGTAGCTCAGGGCCAGCATGAAGTCGACTTTAAATACACAGATACGCTCACAAGCGCCGATAATATCATTACTTTTAAATACGCAGTAAAGGCCGTTGCCTCAAAATACGGGCTTCATGCGACATTTATGCCAAAACCGATTTTCGGAATTAACGGCTCGGGCATGCACTGCAACGTATCGCTTTTTAAAGACGGAAAAAATGCGTTTCTTGACGAATCCCGCACTTACCAGCTTTCTCAGGAGGCTCTTTGGGTTATCGGCGGGCTTTTGGACAACGTAAAAGCGTTCACAGCGGTCACAAACCCGATTGTAAACAGCTACAAACGCCTTGTTCCCGGCTACGAAGCTCCGGTTTACCTTGCCTGGTCAAACGCCAACAGAAGCGCCCTCATCAGAGTTCCGGCAAAACGCGGTCAGGCTACAAGAGTTGAGCTGCGTTCACCCGACCCGAGCTGCAACCCTTATCTTGCGCTTGCGGTCATTCTTCAGGCGGCTATGGACGGCGTAAAAAACAGAAAAGAGCCGATGCTGCCCGTTGAACACAACATTTATGACATGACAGAAAAAGAAAGAAAAAGAAACAAGATTGACACGCTCCCCGGCAGCCTCATTGAGGCATTGCACTTAATGGAAAAGAACGATGTCGTAAAAAGCGCCCTCGGCGAACATATTTTCAACGAATTTCTCACCGCAAAATACAAAGAATGGGACGAATTCAGAACTTATGTTTCACAATGGGAGCTCGACAGGTATCTTGAAAGGTATTAATCAGGTTAGAACTTAACAAAAGGCGGGTTTTGCCCGCCTTTTTGCGTTATTTTACATAAAAATCCATTTTTTTCGGCCCGAGTGTAACAATTTATTTTAAAAACTTAAGTATTCGGGAATCTTTTGCACATAACATGCTAGAATCTAAGTATAGTTAAAAGGGTGAACGATGAAAAAGATTGTTATTTTAATATTCGGGTTGTTTATGAGTGTAAATTCGGGATTTTGCGTTGTTTCTGTGCCGGAATCAATGAAAAACGCAATGAAAACCCAGTCAGATATGCCCAGCCTGCTGAATCTCGTTATTTCAATGGTTCTGGTGATAGGGCTGATTTATTTTACCGGATGGATTTATCAAAAACTCAACAAAATCAACAATTCAAAGCTAAAAGACAAATTTGCGGACAAAAACACATTTAAAATCGTTTCTTCATTGCCTCTCGGCTCGCAAAAAAATCTTTATGCGGTTGAATTTAACGACAAAATACTCGTCGTGGGCGCAACCCAAAACAACATTACGATTCTGAAAGATTACGACAAAGATGCCGATTCTTCACCGGAAGAAGAACTGGCAAAAACGGCAAAAATTGACGAAAACACAAGAGAACTTGCCGAGCTTTATAAAAAATATAAGAATTAAGGAGTTTTTGTGAGAAAAAAGGTACAAATAGCGAATAAAATCATCGGGGAAAACGAACCCTGCTTTATAATAGCGGAAATCGGCATAAATCATAACGGCTCGGTCGAACTCGCAAAAAAAATGATAGATGAGGCAGTTTTTGCGGGATGTGACGCGGTAAAATTCCAAAAACGAACCGTTGATGTTGTTTACACCCCCGAAGAACTCGCCCAGCCGCGCCAGAGCGTTTTCGGCGAGACAAACGGCGATTTAAAACGCGGTTTGGAGCTCGGAATGGAGGAATATCAAGAAATTGACGAATACTGCCGTTCAAAAAAGATAATGTGGTTTGCATCTTGCTGGGACAAGGGATCTGTGGATTTTATCGAGCAGTTTGACCCGCCTTGCTACAAAATTGCGTCAGCTTCTTTGACGGATGATGATTTGATTTCGTACACGCGCTCAAAAGGCCGCCCGATTTTGCTTTCCACGGGCATGAGCACGATGGAGGAAATAAAACATGCCGTCGATGTGCTCGGAACGGATGATTTGGTGATTTATCACTGCACTTCGACCTATCCGTCAGAGCATAAGGAAATCAATATTCGTGCAATTGAAACTTTTAAAGAAATTTTCGACTGTCCAGTGGGTTACAGCGGGCATGAAAAGGGATATTTGCCCTCAGTTTTGGCTGCTGCGTTCGGTGCGGCGTCCGTTGAGCGGCATATTACTATTGACAGAACGCTCTGGGGCTCTGATCAGGCTGCGAGCCTTGAAACTGAGGGGCTGCGCCGCATGGTAAGGGACATAAGAAGCATCCCCGCGCTTCTGGGCGACGGGAAAAAAGTAGTTTATGAAAGCGAAAAGCCTGTTTTGAAAAAGCTTAGAAAGGTCAAAAATGCACAGCCGGCTTAAATTATCACCCGAAATAAAATTGATAGTTTCTGATTTTGACGGAATTTTTACGGACAATTCCATCTATATTTTTGAAGACGGAAAATCTGCCAAAAAAGTAAGCTACAAAGACCTTATGGGCGTATCAGTAGCAATCAAAAACGATATCAAAGTGGCAATAATTTCCGGTTCCCATGCCGGCGCAATCGGCACTATGAACGAAAAATTCGAACTTGCGGGCGCATTTCAGGGAATAAGGGAAAAATTGCCGGTGCTGAAAGAACTTCTTGAAAAAAATGGGCTAAAACCCTCGGAAATCCTTTATTTGGGCGACGATGTAAACGACATCGAATGCTTAAAATATGCGGGTTTCAGTGTCAGCGTGAAATCAGCCAACCGAAAAGTGCTGGAGCTTGAAAATCTCCAGCTCACAGAAGCACCGGCCGGCGACGGAGCGTTCAGAGAAGTGGTTGATTGTCTTGTAGATTTAAAAAGTGCGAATTTATGCCCCAAACTATGAAAGAAAAAGTAAACAAAATCCTCGACGGAGTAAAAAAGTTCGATAAATTCATAAGCAATTATGAAAAAATGACCGGCACGTCAGAAATGCCTTCAAACGCCTATCTAAACTGGGGAATCCACCTTGCGAACCTTGGCGAGCTTGATACTGCGATGGATAAGTTCAACACAGCAATAATGATGGCCAACAGCAACCCCGCCGCATACATAAATATGGGCATTGCGCTTTTAAAACAACAAAAATTCGCCGATGCAATTGCAAATTTTAAAAAAGCGGTAAAACTCGACCGCCTAAACTCAAAAGCCTACGCTTTGTGGGCTTCGGCGCTTTCTGAAATCGGGGATATGAAAGGCGCGGTGGAACTTTACAATGAAGCGCAGAAATACGACTCCAGAAACCCCGAAATTTACTTAAACTGGGGGATTTCGCTTGCAAAATTCGGAAAAAAGGCAGAAGCGGAAGAAAAATTCAAAAAAGCGGTGGCGCTTGACCCGCTTAATACAATAACGCCTTTTTTATGGGGCGTTTTGCTGCTTGAGGACGGACGTTTTGACGAAGCTATCGAAAAATTCAATCATTGCCTCGTTTTTGATGAAAATAACTACAAAACTTACTATTACCTTGCAATTTGCAACGCAAAACTGGAAAAATATGACAAAGCAATCACTTACGCCCAAAAAGCAATAGCGGAAGATGCAACAAAGCAGGAACCTTACGTAATTTTGGCCGAATCTTATTTAAAAACCTGCCAGGAGAAAAATTGCCTGGAAACATTTGAGCAATGCGAGAAAAATGCGGATTTGTCACCGTCATTTTACGCAAACTGGGGCTGCGCGCTTCAGAGATTTAACCATCTTGAAGAAGCAAGGGAAAAATTATACAAGGCTTTTGTCATAATGCCCGGAAACGAGATGATTTTGTTCAATCTGGGGACAAATTTTATGCTCTCGGGTGAAAAAGAGGAGGCGGAAAAGTTTTTTAACAACGTTTTAGAGCTGAATCCGGCCCATTCTCAGGCTTTGTACAACCTCGGTGCAATATTTTACGACCGTTCCGATTACGACGGCGCGCTAGGATATTACGAAAAAGCCCTTGAGTCAAACAAAAAAGCCCGCCATATCTATTTTAACATTGCAAATTGCTATTACAAAAAGGGTGATTTTGACAAATCCGAGGAATATTACAAAAAATGCATCGAATATAACCCAAAATTCTTGCAGGCGTATATAAATTACGCGAATCTACTGCTCGACAGGGGTGATTCGCAAGAAGCTCTCAGAAAATCGCGCAGCGCATACCTTATGCAGAAAAATTCAGCGGAAGCGGTGTTTGCGTACGGGGTTATTTTGCTAAAAACCGGCGATTTTCAGAATGCGCTTGAAAAATTTAACAAAACTCTGGATATAAATCCCGCATTTGTTTATGCACATTTTGCGCTGGCTGAGACTTTTCTTGGTTTGGGGCGGATTTCTGACGCAGTTTTGGAGCTTGAAGCTTCAATGGACAAATTCGGTGATGTTCCGGACTTTATTTCCTTGCAAAACAAGATTTTATCGCGCTTTTTAGAGCCAAATGTTGCGCCTTGTGAAGTAAAAAATGCGATTTCGTATTGTAATAAATTTTTAGAGCGGTATAATAACATACAAGTAGAAGAATTGAAAAAGAAACTGGCAGACTTGATAACATCATAAAGAGGCAAATGTGGGAATAATAGTTCAAAAATTCGGCGGAACCTCAGTCGCAGACCCCGAAAAAATAAAAAATGTCGCAAAAGCCGTAATCCGTGAAAAAAACAACGGAAATGACGTAATCGTTGTAGTTTCGGCGATGGGACACACAACGGATTATCTCGTAAAACTCGCAAAAGACATTACTCCGAACCCTGACTCAAGAGAAATGGATATGCTGCTTGCAACGGGCGAACAGGTTTCTATTGCGCTTCTGGCAATGGCAATTCAGGCTCAAGGGCACAAAGCGGTCAGCATGAACGCAATGCAGGTCGGAATTATCACAGAATGTATCCACACAAAAGCCAGAATTGTGGATATTAAGACAAATAAATTGAAACAGCACCTCGATGAGGGCAAAATTATAGTAGTTGCGGGATTTCAGGGCGTAACTCCCGACGGAGAAATCACAACACTCGGCCGCGGAGGCTCGGACACATCGGCTGTGGCTATTGCAGGTGCTCTGCACGCTGACAGATGCGATATTTACACAGATGTTGAAGGCGTTTATACAACCGACCCGAGAATCTTCCCGCAAGCGACAAAACTCGATACGATTTCTTATGAAGAAATGCTTGTACTCGCTCATGTCGCGGCAAATGTTCTTCACCCGCGCTCTGTTGAAACGGCAAAACAGTTCAAAGTGCCGATGAGGGTCAGAAGTACATTCAAATTAGATGATTTAGGAACTTATATAACAGGAGTCGAAGATATGGAAATTTATAAACCGGTTGCGGGCGTAGCCTCCGATTTATCACAAATAAGAATCGTAATTTGTGAAGTTCCCGATAAACCGGGCAACGCGGCAAAGATTTTTGAAGCGCTTTCAAAAGACAATGTCAGCGTTGATATGATTATCCAGTCCTACGGCAGAAGCGATGACACAAACGACATCGCGTTTACGGTAGATGCGGCCGACTATGATAAAACAATGAATATTGTTAAGGCCGTAATCAAGGAAATCGGCGCAACCGGCGTTCTTGTTGACGAAGATATCGCAAAGGTTTCGATTGTGGGCGCAGGAATGGTCGACAGACCGGGTATTGCGGCTTCAATGTTCAAAGCGCTCGCTGAAAACGGTATCAACATCAAGATGATTTCCACAAGCGAGATAAAAATCAGCTGTCTGGTCGAAAAAAACCAGTCAAATGCCGCTATTTCCGCGCTGCATACGGCATTCAATCTTGACTCAAAAGAAATGGCCGTGGTTATGGGTGATTTGCCGCCCGAGGAAGTTCGCTAACCCGCAAAAGCACGATTTCGTCCTAGCTTAAAGGGAAATTCTCAACAAAATCGCCCAATTAACCCAAGAATGAGAAAATTTGCAAGAGGCGTTCCTCTCCGCACAGTTATCGACGAAAAGGGCAGCAGAAAAAACGATATCAATCCGGGTTTAAGCCGGAATCTAGGGCAAAAGCCAGCCAAGGACAAATATAAAACTATTAAAACTTAATATTTTTGTTAATCTTTTTTAACAAAACAGCAAAAATAAAACTTGAGGCACTTTAGACGGATATGCATACGCTGATGGAAAAACAAACGCTAACAACAGATAAAATTATCAAACCCGATTTTTCTAAAAAAAACGGACGTGAATTTCTCGCGTTTTATCTGCAAACAAAGTTTAAACAAATACTTCAGCGCGACAAAAAGGCTCCAACGCCCCTATTTTTGGAAGTAAACCCGAATTTTATCAGCAAATTTTCGCGCCGTCTCATTGAACAGCCGCAAAAACGCATTCTGATAGGCGTAACCGGCGAATCTGCCAGCGGAAAAACGACTATTTGCCGCTGTATAAAAAAAACAAGCATTGATTTGGACTTTCCGCTTGAATATTTGAGCATTGACAATTATTTTAACGATATTTCGGATTTAATAAAAAAATACGGCACATTTGATGCGCTCAGGGATAACGGTTATGACGTTGATGCGCCGGAGAATTTTCAGCTGGAACTTTTGAAAGAGCATTTGATAAAATTGTCAAACGGCGAAGATATTATGGCTCCTGAGTACCTGATTAACGGAACGGGCGTGAGCATGCCGGATTCAATACCGATTTCAGCGGAAAAACTCATCGTTGTCGAGGGGATGGCTGCGATGTACCCCGGAATAAGAGATTTATTTGATGTTAAGATTTATATTGACATAGATCCGAAAATTCAGAAGAAATGGTTTCTTGCCAGGGCGCAAAAACGCAATCAAGATGAAGAAAATGCGCTAAAACACTGGGAATACGTACGCGAAGCAGCAAAAAAACACATCCGGCCGTCAAAAAGCGAGGCAGATCTCGTTATTAACGGTGCTGCCTCGCTTGAATATTTTTCTCAAATTATTGAATATATGCACAGTGTCACAAACTGCTTTATTGGGTAGTTATTTATTTCCCATTAGCATTTGTTTTGTTGTTAAACCGCCAGGTTCAGCGATATTGCCGCATCCGATGGGCTGCCATGAAGAACCGTCGCCGTCACCTGTAAGCTTGAACTGATGAACATCAAATCCCCAGCGATTCGGGCCTCTTTTTCCGTTGGTATCAATAACAAAAATCGGTTCTGTTGTCACTGAATGCGGAATTACAATCATGCCGTCGGTGAGAACTTTGATATTTTGATTAGATTTTATTTTGTCAAGTGAAAAGCTGCTGCAAGC
>CALUPP010000113.1 GCA_944322685.1 Candidatus Gastranaerophilales bacterium | reverse complement strand
CTGACGCTGTAAACCTCCAGCTCATGAAAGAACATTTGATTTCTTTGAAAAACGGCTCGGCTGTGCGCAGTCCGGATTATAATTTTGCGACATGCGAGAGCAAACCCCATGGTGTATTGAAAAAACCGGCTAAAATCATTGTAAACGAGGGACTTTATGTTCTGAATGAAGGAATCCGCGATATCATGGACGTAAAAGTCTATGTTTTCACACCTTTTGACATTATTAAAAACAGATGGTACATAAGAGCCGAATCCAGAGGCAAAACAGGCAAGGCTGCCGACATGCAGTTTGAAAATGTCAACTTGACTGCGCAAACTTACATCAGGCCGGCCATGCAATCTGCCGATATTGTCATGAACGGCGTTGTTTCAAGTGAATATATCCAGGAAATCACCGAAAAAATCTTCAGAACAATAGATAATATCGCAAAAAACAGGTACGATTGCGAACAGATTAAAATTCCCGGGCTGGTTTAGGCTTTTTCTTTCGCATTAATCGGTTAAATTTGCACAAAGCGCGGCTTTAATAATTTTATTCGGAAACTTCGATTGTGACGTTGCTTCCGACAAATTCCCTCTGAATTTCTGAGATTCTGTCCTTGTAAATATTCGCAGGTTCGTTAATTTCTTCAGAAAGGCTGATTATTGCGCTTAACTGCGCAATTTCCGCTTCTGCAATATTTAGGTTGTATTTTATCCCTCTTTTTTCTATTGCTCTGAGCATTTCGTTCCTTGCTTTTTTAAAAAGCCTGATTTGTTCCCGGATGAGCTGCGTTATATCTTTGCCTTCGGCGTGTAATATCTTTTTTTTTGCTTCTATTTCGTTGATTTTTTCAGAATAATCCATTTTTATATCCTTACGTACGTTATATCTTCAAACAAGTTTAAAAATTTGTCCAAAGGAAGTTCCAAAATTATAGCATTATTGTGCGGATTTGAGTAATAAACTGTTTTTGTTGTTTCGTCATAGCCCTTAATGGTGTATGCATGCCCTGCATAAACAGAATTATTAGAATCTACCAAAGCTTCTTTCCTGTTTGCAAATTGCACTTTGTTATATGCTCTTGCCTGTTTTGTGCTTGCAAAAACGAGCGTGTTGGGCTCATTTGCAAAGGTTCTGAGTATGTCTTCGCATTTTTTGTAATTTTTAGCGGTTTTTACGTTTGACTCACCCACAATTTCACCGGTGCTATTTACAATAAAATAGTCATATTTTTGTGTTTTGCTGCTTGAAGCCTTGATATTGTAACAATAAATGTTATTAATAAATTCTATTTGGTCACCGCCGTCGCATGCACCCAATACTTTGTCAATATTGGTAAATTGTGCATATTCAGTTATGTTGTTTTCATTTAATTGCTTGTGTACAAGCGAGTTTCTGCCCAGTCTTTGCAATGCAAATGCCTGCTCAATCATCTGCAATGCAGCAGCGCCTCGCAGGCCTTGTGTTTTTTCTCCGTCGTATATTAATCCGTCTTTAAATCTGATTGTATATTCACAATAATCGTCCTGCTTCACCTTTGAGGAGCTAAATAATTCTTGTAACAAGTTTCTTTGTTTAAGACCTGACATTTTTACCAAAATGTCAGATCCGTCCTGTTCAAACATCTGGTAGATTTTTGCACGGCCGTTTGGCGATTCCATCATTCCGTTAATTGCACTTACAAGCCAACAGTCACCTATATCGCCTTGATACGTTTGATATAGCCTGTTGTAATCAAACAGCTCAAGAAATTTTTCCCTGCTGAGCTTTATCGGCTTCATAACGCCGTCATCGTTGACATAAAGCTGATTTCCCGCCTCACAAACTTCGCCGGGCGGCACTTCTGTTTTGTTGATTGCGTTGAATGAGCCGAATTTTTTTATTTCCATATCTTTACCGTACGTTTTGAAGAAATTTTTTGACCAAAAGCCGTTTTTTGAGTCTGTAATGAACTGAGTGTATACAATACGGTCGATATACTTATTTTCTTTGTCCATAAAACCTGACTCAACCAGCCTTTTGAGCCTGTTCGGGTCTTTTTGTGCGAGTTTATTTGCGTAATCAAGCATAAATTCAAATGTTTCATCGGATGAATTAGACAAAAACTTGCTTTGTGCCAGTTTCATGATGTTTTCGTAGTTTGGGTTTGATTCGTTGAGCCATTCGGGCAGTTTTCTGACATTTCCGCCCTTAGCAAGGACGTAGCCGGCGAGCGCATTTTCGTCAGCAGCCTTGTAGAGCTCTTCTCCATCCATTTTTACACTGTATGAGCCGTCATTATTCTTTAAAATGCTCATTTTAGCGAGATTTGGTGATTTTGTAAGAATTCCGCCGGCAATCATCATTCCGAAGTTAAAAGTTCCGTTACTTTTAAGCGATTCTTCAAGCGAAATCCCGCTTACTAATCTGTCAAACAGCACATCTGCGCTTGTTTCGGCGCCTGCGCCGGCAGTTTTGGAAACTATTCCGGAAAATAGCGATGAATTTTTGGAAATAGCGTTTTGTGCCGCAATTCCGAGCGGGCCGGAAACAAAACGCCCAAATCCGCCGTATATCATACCGTTTATGAATTTTTCTTTGATTAATTCGACTTTTTCCTGCGAAAAGCCTTCTTTGCTTGTTGCTGCGCTTGCCGTATCCATTGCGGCAGGCAATGAAGCGGTTACTGTGAAATTTCTTGCCGCAGAAATCGCTTTTGCACCGCTTGCAGCGCCTGAGCCCGGCAAAAGCAGCGAAGCCGCGATTGTAATGCCGACTTGAGCGAATGCACCTTGCATTTTTGCGTTTGCAATATATTTTTTTGCCAGAGTTTCTGCATCCTGCCGCCCTATGGCCTTTTTGCAGGCCTCATTGTATTCGTTTTGGTAATATTCGACATCTACGCCCTTAAGTTGTTTTTTGTAAGCTTGTTCAGCTCTATTTTGCAGATTTTCAAGGATTTCAGGCAGGTTTTCTTTGATTTTTGCTTCTGAGCCGTATTTTTGTTTTAGTTTTTTCATATATTGTGAATAAATACGGTTGTCGCCTTTGCAAAAGTCTTTTAATAAAGCGGCAAATTTTTCTTCCGACGAGGGTTTGGGCATTTTTAGAGTGTCATTTACCGCATGTTTTTGCATTGCGGCAATATTGCGCTCTTTTAGGATGGTTTTGTTAATATCATTGATTCCGGCTGTCAAACTTGTATAACTTTCATGCATTACGGTTGCATTTATGAATTCATCTGACTTTTTCTTCAAATTTTCAATATTTTCATAGCTGTAAGCCGTTCCAAATACTCTTTCAAACTTTGCTTTAAAGGCTCCGGGTTGTGAATATGCCGCTTCTTTAAGCTCTTTTGTTTCAGTTTGTTCTGTTGACAAGCGTTCTTGAGCCTGTTTTGAAGTTTCAAGCCCCAATAAGTATTTAAAATTATTTATTCCGTTTTGTACATCAATAAACCCGACCGAATCATTGAATTCTTCCATATTTTCGTACGCAGAATTTGTGGTTCTGTGCAAAAAATCGGCAAGAAACTTATCCAGCTCACGTTTCTGAGAATATGTATATTCTTTTTGTGCTTGGTGCGGCTGTCGGGCGTTTTTTTGTGTTTTTTGCGGTGCGGTGGGAAAAATTTCACCTTTAAACGTTTCAATTTCGCCAAGAAAGCTAAAACTGCCGATATTGTTTTCTTTGATGTGCGTGCAGCCGGATAAAATCCTGTTTAATTCGTCAAATGAAAGCTTTTCAAGCTCTGCGCGTTTTTTCTCGGCTGCATCACCAGTTAGCCCCAGCGAGGAAATTATTTGGTTAATGGTTATCGGGTCTGCCATGATTTTATCTTCCTTATTCAGGTTATCGGCTTTTTTTGCAAAAACTTTATAATTAATTAATTTATCTTAATAATAATTTACATTTCACTAAAAAACCCGCCTGTTTTGTTACAGACGGGTTTTTGATTATAAAAAATTTTTTAAACTCTGCGTTTTCTTGCAGCTTCAGATTTTCTTTTTCTTTTGATGCTCGGTTTTTCGTAAACTTCGCGTCTTTTGACTTCGGAAAGCGTACCGGCCTTTTGAACTTTCTTTTTGAATCTCTTCA
>CALUPP010000112.1 GCA_944322685.1 Candidatus Gastranaerophilales bacterium | reverse complement strand
AAAATTTGGCTTATCGTGCGAATTCTCATTAGATTTCTCCTTTCTTCGCGCTTTTGGCGGGGCGGACTATAAAGCAGTGGTCAAGCAGGACGTCGCAATCGCTTTTCTTGTAGCGAATGCACTTGCCCGAAAGACGGTAGCTCGGCAGTTTGCCCTGTCTGCGGAGCTGCTCAATAAAGGTTGTGCCTATGTTGAGATATTGCGCGACCTCCGAGCGGGTTAAAAGCCTGTCGCTTGCGTCAGGCTGCGTTGATGTTTGCGTATTGTCGTATTTTCTTTTAGCCATACGCAAAATATCTCCGTGTCAAATTTCTCAAAAAAATAAACTGCCGCAAAATCGCGCAAAAAAGAATTGGAAGGCGGAAAAACGACACAAAAATAAAAGTGTGTCGATTTTAGATTATATTGCGCAAAAATATTTGGCAAAAATTTGTTTGAAGATATAGAGAGATGTAAACCATCGGCGGTAACAGTGGATTCCCTCTCGTTATTTTAAGGGTTCAATATGCTAATTCTCATTAAGTTGAAGTATAAATTTTCTTATGCGAGCGCACGCATAAAATATAAGTGCTTGAAAAAACAGATTCTAGCAGAAAACGAAGTATCACAAAAACAGTAACTAAACTGCAATATCGAACTTCTTTGATGACATAAAAACTCTATAAGAAAGTTTCACTTATTATTCCATATTTTTCACAATCGACTTTTCTTTCATTAATAAGCTGCTCTCTCTGTTTTATGAAAAAAATCCTTTCTTCATCAGAGATGTTTTGATCTTCTAAAAATTTGGACATTTCAAGCTCAAATTCTTTAAGATAATTATTCGTAAAAGGATCATCTTCTTCATAATCCAATTTTTCATTCCTTTTTATATGAAATGCCACTTTTTCATCGTTTGCTATTATTTCCAATAGACCAATAAAATTGAAAATGTTAACATATATTATATATTTATTTTTAAACCGATCGGAAGTTACAAAGAAACCATCTAATTTTGGGGCTTTCCCATGTCGGCAGGGGAAAAATACAAAACTATGTATAATAAAATTAACTAGATATCTTATTTCTATGATAGAGTTTTTGGGCTTCTCAAGATTATAAAGATCATCTAATCTATGCCAATTCATTAAATCAACGGGCTTTTTGTTTTCATATTTTATTATTTTAATACTTGCATTTGTCAAATAATAGGAAAGCTTTTTTGCCTCAAATAATTTTCTGATTATGTAAGCGGAAAGGAATACTTTTTCTTCAATTAAAGCTTCTTGTCCATTTCTAAATCTTTTCCATTGTGTACCCTTGTATAAAGAAGTAGCAATTTTAAAAAGTTTTTCTTTCCATATAGTTGAGTCGTAAATCATAATTATACTCCTGTCTTTCAGATTGCTTTATTCAACTAAATAACACAAAAGTATCATAATATTAGATTGTTTGGAATTAAAATCACCGTCATGGGGTAAATTATTGTGCGAATAAAGGTTCTTCGCAATATTAAAATAAATATTCAACTCATCGATATACACAAAAATACGTTACATATGGCGCAAAAAAAAATTTGGCAAAAATCGCTTGAAAGGGTGAAATGTATCACTGGTGTTACAAGTGGAATCCCAAAATATAAACTTCCATTTTCCGCAAAATTTACCGCGTGTTCCGTTTTTTAGATCATTTATTTATCCTATTGAAAAACGGCCAAATAGAATTTCTTAAATGGTCTATTATCAAATGGTAATAGGATTAAAAATAAATGGATTATTCGGCTTTACTTGAAACGCTTTTTATACATTTTTCGTTTCATGATAAAACGTACGGTAGAGGAGCAAATACTTAGATCAATCAGTTTTTTGGAAAGCGGAAGAGTGTTTTCGTCAACGGATTTTGCGGATATTGCGAATCAGAACACAATTAGAACGACTCTTAGGCGGCTTACATTGGCAAAGAAAATCGACGCTTTGGGGCATTCTTTATATTACAGGCGAATCATTACAAAAAAATACCCAATCGGCTACCAGCCCAAATATGATTCGGTGGCAAACGCCATAGCCCGCAGGTTCTCTTGGAAGATTTTTCCGACGCTGTCTTACACGTTTGCGTATTTTTCGTTGCGCAAAGACGGCGACCGCATATTTCCAAGCTCGGGGCCAAATAAAAAATTTGAGTTCAATTCTTTCGCATTTCAGGGAATCGTTGAATTTAGGCATATCCCGCTTAAATTGTCCCGAATAGCCGACAAAAAGGCGTTTATGTATGTTCAGGCGCTCATGGCTTTAGGGGAAGATTCCGAAGAAATGAAGCTAATATTTGCAAGAACTTCCACCGCGGATTTGCAAACCGTCGTCAGAAAAATAGCCTATGCGCCGCTAAGAATCCAGAATGTGTTTTTAAAAGAGCTTAAATCGAGGGGAAACGGCGGTTTGTCGGATTCCGCGAAAGCTAATGCCGAAAAAATCAACAACTGTTATGAGATGGCGCAAGAAAAAAGGAAGCTTGCCCGAATACTCCGCAAGTTGTCATAGCTTGTATTCTACTTGTATGTTAGTTGTATGTTTTTGCTGTCCCCGCGCTGGAGGGCAAGTTTATCGTCCCCACGTCCGCCGTCAAAAACAATCCCCGCCAAAAATATCGGCTGGCAAACAGATAGCGGGATATGTCGAATCGGCATGAAGCGGGCTGCCTTCCCAAAATCCGCACATATGCGGAATTTGAAAGGCGCCGCATTTTTAGTTTTCGGGCATGATATCGAAATATCTTATGGCGTCTTTCTCGCGGGCAAGGCCGTTGTAGTGCTGTTTTAGGACATCTACGGCGTGTCCCATTTGCTCGGCGGTTAGGTATGCGTTCTTTGTCAGCGCGAGGTAGTAGGTCGCCGCTGAATGGCGCAGGCCGTTCT
>CALUPP010000111.1 GCA_944322685.1 Candidatus Gastranaerophilales bacterium | reverse complement strand
CAACGGAAACCACATTTTTATTGAAAAATAAACCGTCCGGCCAGCCTATCTCAAGCGTAAACCCGTTTCTTTGTCAAAAAACAGAAAATCGCCGGTATTAAAATGCAAATCAACAGTTTTTCCGAACTGTTTTTGCGAATCAAGCTTTGCGGAGCATTTTGCGCCGTTTATTGAAAAATAAACTATTTTCTCGCTCCCCAGCATCTCCGAAATCTCAACATCCGCACAAAATTCGCAATTATGCCCCAAAACATCCATTTTTTCCGGACGAATTCCGGCAATAAACTCATTTCTCCCGCCCAGCGAGGTAATTTGAGCTTCGTTTAGAGGGATTTCTGTTTCGTTGAACCTGATTTTTCCATCTTCAAGCGCCGCAGGGATAAAGTTCATCTGCGGAGAGCCGAGAAAACCGCCGACAAACATATTATCGGGGTTGTAATAGATGTTTTCGGGGTTGTCAACCTGCTGAATAACGCCTTTGTCAAGCACAACAATCCTATCACCCATCGTGAGCGCCTCGGTTTGGTCGTGGGTAACATAAATAAAGGTTGTCTGGAGCTTTTCGTGGAGCTTTTTTATCTCGGAGCGCATTTGAACACGGAGTTTTGCGTCAAGATTCGACAACGGCTCATCCATAAGGAAAACTTTCGGGCTTCGAACGATTGCCCGGCCGAGCGCAACACGCTGCCGCTGGCCGCCCGAGAGCTGTTTTGGCTTTCTTTGCAAATATTCGGTCAAATCAAGGATTTGCGCGGCCTCTTTGACCTTTTTATCAATTTCATCTTTTGAAAAATTCCTCATTTTCAAAGGAAAAGCAATATTTTCATAAACAGACATGTGCGGATAAAGCGCATAACTTTGAAAAACAAAGGCAATATCGCGATCTTTCGGGTGAACGTTGTTGACGCATCTGTCGCCAATGTAGATTTCGCCCGACGTAATATCCTCAAGCCCCGCAATCATCCTCAAAATCGTTGATTTTCCGCACCCTGACGAGCCTACGAGCACCAGAAATTCCTTATCCTTGATTTCCAGCGAAATATCGTTGATAATTGTTTTTGTATCGTACTTTTTTACGACATTTTTCAGAGTTACCTGCGCCATTATGCCTCCAGCCGCTCGGACGGCACCACAAAAGTAAACGAAGTGCCTTTCAGTGATTCGGTTTCGACCCAGATTTTGCCTTTTGCAAGCCGAACGAGGTTATAAACCAGCCCCATAGCAACATTTCGGGCAAGAGATTTACGCGCAATCGCTTTTTCAACGTCAATATACGGGTTAAAAATCGTGTCCTTTTCATTATCCACAAGCCCCGTGCCCGAATCAGCAATTTTTATCATCAAATATGACTTATCATTTGCATTTTCCGCAATCGGAAAGCCCGCAATCTCCAAAAACTCCAAATCCGGCGAAGAAACCTCAATTTTCACGGCCCCGTTTTGAGTAGAGGCGATTGCATTGTCCAAAAGCAGCGTAATTGCCGTTTTTATAAGGTTTTCGTCGTTGTAGCAGTTTCTTTTCAAAAGATTGTTCAAATCAACCGCAAGCGCAAGCCCTTTTTCTTCGGCTTTCGAGCGGTAATCGTTGTAAATCTTCGTAATCAAGTCAACAAAATCGAAATTTTTGAACTCGTAATCAAAAAGTCCCGATTCAACTTTTGAATAATCAATGATTTTCGTCATCAAATCAAGCAGCTGTGAGGAATTTTTGTTAATAATATTGAGATATTTTTCCTGTTTGTCGGAAATTTCCCCGCCCAAACCCTCTAAAAGCGCCTGAGAAAAGCCGTTTATCGAATGAAGCGGAGAAGTCAATTCGCCCGCAATTTTCGACATAAACGAGTTTTTGTCCTTTGTAACCTTGTTCACGTATTCATGCTCAAAAATAAGCTTGTTCAGCATTTTCTGATTTGCAGAAATATCACGCACGGCAACAATAATATCGCCGTTTTCATCAAAATTCGACGCAGTAATCTCAAAAAACTGCTCATCTTCATTCGCCCGCGAGCGCACCGTCGCCGAAGCACCGGTTTTCACGAGGTCGCAAACCATATTATAACCGCCGTCGAACAAATCCAGCAGGTCAGAATTGACAATTTTTTCAGATGTAAAAATTTTGGACGCTTTTTCGTTATAATCCGTAATTTCCCCGTTCGGCGCAACCACAAGCACCGCATCCGGCAGCGTATCCAGGTCAGGTTTTCCTTTTTTATTGCCAAACAAAAACGATAAAAAACTCATTTTGATTCTCTCTCTAACTTTTCCTAATTCTATCATATTCTAAGCACGTTAAGCAATGACATCTTTTCGCACAAGAACACTGCCCAATTCATCATCAGAAAGAGCTTCTTCGCCTTTAGCTGTTTCATTTTTCAAAGGATTCAGCTTGTTTATTTCTTCAGAAATTTTCTTTTCGGGTACTTTTTGCTCAATTTCTCTGTTTTTTGTTTGATTTACATAAAATTCCCCGACTTTATAGCCCACATTGCTTCCCGCAATTGAGCCCGCAACAAAACCAAGCCCCTCAATCACGGCCAAAGCGGCTTTTGCGTATTTGTTATTCATATTTGCATGAACATCTTTTAAATATTTTGAGTTCAAAAACTCTTTCATCAGCGCTTCTGTGCCGAACATCGCGCTCATACCGCAAACTTCTTTTTTCAAAGCTTCATCTTTTTTATCCGCAACCAAAACGCGATACCCGGCAGCCCCGACAAGCAGCGGATTTACATGTTTGCTGGCCCAGTTTGCGCCTTTTACTGCATAATCAAGCGCTTTGTTATGCTGTGAAGTCTTGCACATCACATCAATCGCCGCTTGAGCGCTTTTTCCGAGAATATTGTCGAGTTTCGCCGCAGCTTTGCCCGCAGCCGTCAGCTGACCCGTCGTTGCGAGCACACGACCCTCATCGTGGTGCCCGTTTGAGCCGTTGACCACTTTGTCGGCGTTTCTGCCTCCGAATGTTGCTGCTTTTAAAAATACTGCAAGATCGAGCATGCGTTAAACCTTCACTATAACACTTCCATTTATATAAACGTAATTTTGAGGGGAAAATTGCGCAAATTTTAAATTTATTTACAATTTTTACAAATAAAAAACCCTATACAAGTACGATTTTGTTACCTGCGAGTCTCGCAGGTGGGTGAGTGCCTTGGCAAATCCGTTTCCTGCTGCGGGGCAGGTTTACTGCATTGCGTTCGAGTCGCCTCTCCCGATAGTAAATAATGTAGGAACAAAATGAATACCTGTATAGAGTAATTTTATTTTGACATGTTTTTCATTTTTTGACAATTGCCCGTAAAAAATTTAATTAAGGTCATCATTTTGGGCCAATAATTAAGCTTGGGAGTCCAAAACGGGATATATTTCTTTTTTTGCCTCGATTCGCTTCGCCAAAATAGCCTAAAAAATAAATATATTCTGAATATTAGGACAGATTTATCATTTTTGCCCGATAATTAAGCCGGAGCCGTCCAAAACAGGCTATATCTCTTTTTTTGCCTCGATTCGCTTCGCTGGAATAGGTCGAAAAAAGAAATATAGCCCATTTTGGACTTTGAGAATCGTAAAATTAAACAAAAATTGCCGCATAACAAGAAGAATCAAAACAAAAAATAAAAATTCCGCCTATTTGAACGCCCGATATCAGGTTTTGTTTTTAAATTGTTTTTTAGTATAATTTTATTTAGTCATAAGGAGAATTTAAAATGGACAAAATCACCATCAGGTCAGACAGACAAGAAGATTACAAATTTATGTACAAAGGCGAAGAAGTTATCCTGAAAGCCGGAAGCGTAATCAGCATCGCAAACGGGCTGAATGACGTAGTATTGCCGACCTGTGCGATGAAAATAATGAATAACCTAATCGTTATCAAACAAGACGTAAAATAGAGAAAAGAGGGTAAAAAATTGCTGCGAGCAGGGATTGTCGGACTACCGAATGTTGGAAAATCTACACTATTTAACGCGCTGACCTCTACGGCCAACGCACAAAGCGCGAATTATCCGTTCTGCACAATTGAGCCGAACGTCGGCGTCGTCACAGTGCCGGATGAAAGGCTTTATGTGCTTGAACCGATGGTAAAAGCCGCAAAAGTCGTTCCGACAGCCATTGAATTTGTTGATATTGCAGGGCTTGTCAAAGGTGCAAGCAAAGGCGAGGGGCTCGGAAACCAGTTTCTTGCAAATATCCGCGAAACCGACGCAATAATTGAGGTTGTAAGATGCTTTGATGACCCGAACACAATCCATGTGGCCGGAAAAGTCGACCCGATTGACGATATCGAAACAATTAACACAGAACTTGCGCTCGCTGACATGGCAAGCCTCGAAAAACGCCAGCAGCGCCTCTCAAAAGTCGCAAAAACAGGCGATAAAGATGCGATTGCCGAGCTGGCAATCGTCGAAAAGCTCTTAAAACTGCTCGAGGACGGAAAATTTATCAACGTAAAAGACCATTTTGAAGAAGATGAGCTCCCGATGATAAAACTAATGCACCTTATGACCACAAAACCGGTTATTTATGCGGCGAATGTGTCAGAAACCGACCTCGCGGGCGGAAATGAATACGTTGAAAAGGTAAAAGAATACGCAAAAACGCACAATGCTGAGGTTGTGACGATTTCCGCAAAAATCGAAGCCGAACTCGCAGAACTCGGTGACGAGGAGAAAAAAGAGTACCTAAAAGAGCTCGGCGTTGAAAATTCGGGCATCGAGCGCATGATTCAATCGGTTTACAGGCTTTTGGACTTGCGAACTTTCATCACCGCAGGCGAAATGGAGGTAAAAGCCTGGACAATTCCGGCCGGCGCAAAGGCTCCGCAGGCTGCGGGCGTTATTCATACGGATTTTGAAAAAGGTTTTATCCGCGCAGAGGTTACATCTTACGACGATTTCGTCAAATGCGGATCCTATGCGGCTGCAAAAGACAAAGGTCTGACCCGGCTCGAGGGAAAAGATTACGTCGTGCAAGACGGCGACATCGTGCATTTCAGATTTGCGGTTTAATAACAAAATAATTGAAAATTTTTGTTTTAATACGGCAAAAATCAGACAAGCCAGCCGGCCGCATTAATAATATGCGCTGAATTTTCCTGCGGAGGCCCGATTGCCTGAATTTCGGTTGTTATTTCTGCAAAAACGGCATTTTCATCGAAAAAGTCCGGCCAAACTCCCAATAAAAAGCAGAATTTTTCATAACCGGCCCGAACGTAAGAAAAACAGCCGTTTTTATGTTTAAAACGAGGCAAAACCGGCAAAATTCAACGTTTTAATTAAAATTATGCAAAAATCCGCTCAGTGGAATCGTCTTTTTCTTTCAAAACGTTCTCATAATGCGAAAGCTTGTCAACGAGCGTTTTTTGGCCGTTCAAATCGCCTTTTTCCGTGACGATTTTGGAAATCACTGCGCGTTTGAGGTGCTCAGGCATATTAATCGGGATATTCTGCATATCATCGTCGCCCGGCTGCCATTCGAGCGCTTTGTAGTAATCCTCTTTATAATTTTTCGTCAGCCTGAGCTTCCAGTTATCCGAATTTTGGGTTCCCGCGTAGTTATAGGTCTTTTCAAGACCGAAAAAGTCCATAAAAGTGAACTGAATCTTCTCTCCGAACCTCAAAAGTTCTTCATATTTGGCTTTTACGCGCTCGCGTCTGTCCCAGCTCAGGTTATCAATCAATTTTCCGCGCTGTTCGTTGTTCAGCTCGGGATAGAGGTTTCCGTACAAATACGCACCGTTCATAATTCCGCCGTTTCCGGATTTTTCACGGTAAAAAGAGTCCGTACAGACTTGCGCAAAAGGCGGATTGTCATGGCTGCCTATCATCATCCAGTCTTTTCGCGGGCGGTATTGAAGCTGATATTGATAAGACGAGCTAATCCCGGGCAGCGGGCGTTTCGGGTTTGAATATACTTCATCAAATTTAGCAGTATTGCATCCGAGGCTCTCCCAGACGGCATCTTCGACGTTGAGCCCGTGTTTTTTCATCAACGGAAGCAAAATTTCATCGAGAATTTTCGCATAATCCCCGTCAGGGTCAACATTGGGCATATTTTCAATTTCTTTGTTAATTTCCTGCGTGACGTTCCAATCCCAGCCTTTTTCTTGAGAATTATAGGCGTTTGGCTTGCCCATTTGGCTGATATTTGCGCCATGAGCGTTTTTATAGATAATATGTTCGGGAACGTCGTCGCCCTCGTCCTCAAAACGGCCGTAGTGGATTTCAACGTTATTTTTGTTATAAATCCAGGGGTCAATCAGCCCGATTGCGTGGTCAATTCGGACATTTTGATAAGTATCGAGCAATTTTTCGAATTTATTTTTAAGAACTTCGCCCGCAATGCCCAAACCGACGATTTTTCCGTCAGAATCCTTTATAAATAGCTTTTTGGGGTCCAAAACCGGAATATCCCAGGTCTGATTCTGTCCCCAGCAAGAACCGCCCTCAGGACGGCCTTCTCCGCCGAAAGGCGTGCCTATCCTATAATTTTCGAGAAACGCATCGGGGTTTGACCAGTAATCCGCAAGCGAAAAGCCGATAATCGCATCGGTAATGTAGTTCAGTTTGTCCGGATTTTCGTTTATGAACTCACGTTCTTGTTTGTCGGTGATAAATTGCTTAAATTTGTAAATTTCAAGCTCTTTGCCATGTCTTTGGTGGATATTTTTAATATAGCTCAAAGCTTCTTCATGAAAAGGCGAAAACGGGTCATTTTTGTACTTTATAAGGTTGCGGTTCATCCTCGGCCAGTCAAAAAAGTTGTCATCCATACCGAATTTCTTTTTAAAATGCTCAAAAATCGCATCATTTTCGAGCCAGGCCGATTCTTTTTCTTTATATGCTTCAAATTCTCTGTTCAAACGCATTGCGGCAGGGTCTTTTGCAACAGTTTTTCGCACCATATTGTCGTAAGCGAGCTCAAAAAGCTTGTCATGGACATAAAAAGCCCTGTTAAAACGCGTATAATCCGAAGTTTTTTCATAAACCCGATCTTTATCAACACGATCAAGTATATTTTTTATGGACTCTTGGTTAAGAATTTGCGCATATTCCGGAGTTGTGAGCTTTTCCATGTCCGCATAGAGGTAATTTTTGGAATTTACGCCCGAATTATACGGCGAAAGCCTTGTCAGCCCCGGCGGGCCAAGTTGAATTGAATCAAATCCGTGCAGTTTAAGGAATTTGTTCATCTCAACAGCCTTTGAATCAATATGCGAGCCGATGAAAAGGTCGTTATTTTTCACGGGAAAGCTCGATTGATGCAAAATGAGCGCCAGATTTTTAATTCCCAGGACTTTTTTTGCTTCAGAAATCGTGTTTGCGTAGTCCTGTTCTTCTGTTGTGCCCTTTTCGTCGACAATTATGTCAGGACTGGGCGCACGTTTGAATGCAGGTTTAAAATTTTTAGATAAGAAATTATAAGACGATAATGCAGAAATTTTCATACAAATCTCATCCAGACTATGTTTTTATTAAACGACATGACAGAAAAATGGGATAGTAATTTACATAAATTTACAAATTTGGCCGTAGGGAAGTTTTTTGGGGCAAAAAACGACAACAAATTTGAATTTTAGAAGCAAAAAGGCGAGATTTTCCCGGTAAATTCGATGATTTGGGGCGGCATTGGATAAAAAATTTAAAGAATTAAAAAAAATTGCTGGAAATTTTTAATTGTTCTGGTAAAATTGATTTATAATCGTAAGTTTTGAAAACTGAATAAATATCACGCCGATGTGATGCATGGCGCAGCGAAGCGGAGCCTTTTCAATTCCTTTGGTTCGTCTGCCAATTCCATCACTTGGCAATTATCTTGAAAACTGAATAAATATCACGCCGATGTGATGCTTGGCGCAGCGGAGCGGAGCCTTTTCAATTCCTTTGGTTCGTCTGCCAATTCCATCACTTGGCAATTATCTTGAAAACTGAATAATTATCACGCCGATGTGATGCATGGCGCAGCGGAGCGGAGCCTTTTCAATTGCTTTGACCGTCTGCCAATTCCATCACTTGGCTAAAATCTTGAAAATTGAATAAATAACACGCCGATGTGATGGAATTGGTAGACGTGCTAGACTCAAAATCTTGTGTGGGCAACCACGTGCCGGTTCGACCCCGGCCATCGGCAGATTTCAATTAAAAAAGACCCTAAAAACGGGTCTTTTTTTGTTGAGAATTAACTAACAATTGACTTTGAAAACAATTTTATAACAAGAACGCCCGCCAAAATCAGCGCAATACCGAAAATTGCCGGGAAATCGAGAGTTTGCTTATGAATGAGCCACCCGAGCAACGCAATGCCGACAATTCCGACGCCGGACCAAACAGCATAGATTATTCCGGTCGGAATCGACTGAATGCACAAACTGAGCATATAAAACGAAAGAACATAGCCCAAAACCGTGAAAATTGAGGGCAATAAAACCGTAAAACCGGCAGTATCTTTGAGCAGGGTCGTCGCAAAAATCTCAGCGGCAATCGCAACCGCCAAATATAAATAAGCCATGAAAAAATTCTCCTTTTAACTTCAAGAATTTTATCGCCATGAATGTTTAAAATCAATTAGTGTAAATTTTGATGAAGTTGATAACAAAATTTTTCCGTTTTGGTTTTTATAGCATTGACAAAAGCGAGAAATAGCCGCCCCGGCGTAAAAATACACCTCAAACGGCCAACAAAAAACAAAATGCGCATTTTTTCAAAAACAAATTTTTATACTCCGCACAAAAACAACGTTTTTAACACAAAAAAGAACGAAAAATCCGGCCAAACCTTGCCTGTGCAAGATTCGGTGAGCTTTGGGGCAAAAAGAAAAGAGAGAAACTACGAAACTATTTTGACTAATATCCCGAAACTGCCCTGCGCATGCTGCGGAACAATTATGATACCGGAAAAAAGCTTTGAAAAAGAGCTTGTGAAAGATTATGACGCGCCCGGGGGCGAGATTTTGAAACAACTCAAAAAATATGAGCCCAGAATGCACAAAACGGAGAAAGAAATCGTAAGAAATTTGTACAAACTCTCAAAACGCTACCCCGACGCAAAGCTGGATGAGCTTTTTACAAAAAAATATAACGTCCACCTCGTAAAAGTAATGAACAAACAATTCAAAATTCTTGAAAAAATCGATAAAACGTACCCGGAGCTTTCTGAAGAATCACAAAAACAACTAAATCAAACGGTTACAAAAGCCCAAAACATCCTGATATATGAGGATAAGAACATAAAGGACAAAAGAAAGCGAATTATCAGGGATTTTTATGAACTGTACAAAACAAGGCCGGAAAAAGCCGTGTTTTATAGAATTTTGCAAGAAGCCGGGAAGCTGCCGTCGTCAGAAAACGACATCGATGCGTATTTTGTAAAATATTTTGATGTCAATAGCAAACAACTTGTCAAAAAGCTTCTTGAGCCGTCAAAATCGACCATTGAGCATACGCGCAGCCAGTACGAAAACGGAAAAGACCATTATTCCAACTATCTGGTTCTGTGCCGGCGCTGCAACGGGAAAAGAAACACAACGCCATACAAAAAATTCATCGCCCAAAACCCCAAAATGCCCGAAAATACGCAAAAATACATCAATGCAGTAATAGAATATTTGAATAAGCATTACGTTTACGGGCTTGAGCATTATCCGCAGCAGATAAAAGCAACACTGGCCGAAATGACCGAGGGAGAAGTCATTCTCGACATATCAAAATACAAACCAAAGTGGCGGCAAGGGTAAACTAAACCGATAACCGGCCTGCCGGTTGACACAAAAATTTATTTTTGTTAATTTGTTCTCAAAGGAAAAAATTATGATTATTTTTAACTCAAAAACACAGCATCATCATGCCCATATCGCCCCGAAACGGCTGATGGGTTTATAATTGCGTTTTTGAGAACCAATTTTAAATATTAAAAACAGCCTTTCGGGATAAAAAAGCCGGCGGGCTGTTTTTTTACGCAGATGAGCGATTTGATTTTTTAAAATTGGAGAAAAAATGACACTAACGAACATAATATCGGCCATAGGCAACAATAACAGTATTTATCCGCTTCTGGTAAGGGATTGCGGGATTGAAGTGCCGACAAAAGTTATCCTGACGAAAAAACAGAACGAAAGCAACAAAGAAGTCGCAAAATTAGCAACGCGCGAGCGGCTTGTTGACGAATATACGACTTCTGCGGTATGGCTGGGCGGAATTCCGCTGCTTGAGCGGATTACAAACAAAATCATAAGCAAAAAGGGCTTCAATCCGGCAATAAGCGTAAAACTTCTGAAAAATTCCGCCTCAAACGGCGAAAATGTTCAGGGGCTGGATTACAATATAAAAAAATTCAAGCTGAGCGCGCCCGAAGCGGTAAAGGATTTGGAATTTTTGAAAAATAACAAAGCAAAATATATGAAACTGCTCGGCGGCAAGGTTTTTGCGGAAACAGCAATCCCCATTGCGCTTATGGGTTTTGTTATTCCGAAATTAATCTTCGCCTGGACGGCAAAAACAAAGCGGGAAATCGCAAAAAAGAAAGCGGAAGCCCAAAACAATGCGAATTTAAACTTCGGAGCAAAAAAATATGACTCCGTGGACGAATTTATCGCACAAAACCCCTCTTTTAAGGGAAATATCATCTCGAGCATGGCCGAAATGTCCACTGTTCAAAAAATGGCCGCAACGGACGGCGGATATGCGGTCGGTCGGGTTTTGACCGCACGAAACAAAACCGCAGCTGTTGATGTCAGCTTTAAAATGGCGGGAATGATGTTTTTGAACTTCGTTTTTCCGAAAATGCTCGCAAATTTTCTGGACAAAACCACCGGAAAACTCATAAAAACCAACCTTAACCTCGATATCAAAATGCTGGACGACAAAGAGTTCATAAACGCAATAAAAAACAAAACGCTCAACCTGCCAACAGTGAAAACGGGGGAAGAACTGCTTGAATTTGCGGACAAAAATCCCAAAAACCTGTTTGTGCAATATGCAAACAAATACGGCAAAATAAAACTGCTCGAAAACGGCGTGCGCGATCCTAGGAGTTATGTGGATTTGAAATCGTTGAAAGATTTTCGCGACAGCATCGCGCAAATCGCGCAAAAAGCCTGCGAATCCGGCGATATTTCAGGGTTTATGAAAAAGGCAAAATACTTAAAAGCCGCAAACATCCTCGCAAATGTCGGAATCAGCAGTTTTTTGCTTGCGTATGGTTTGCCGAAAGCTCAATTTGCGCTTAGGAAGCTGTTTTTGAAATGCGAGCTTGAGCCGGGAATCGCAGATTAGCGATTTTTTTACCCAATCGGGGGCTATAAAATTTTAAAATGCGGGAAAAAATCAGATTATGGACAATATCTGGTACGAATCCTTAAAAAAACCGCTTTTCACCCCGCCGTCCGAAATTTTTCTGCCGGCCTGGATTTTTTTGTATTTGCTTATTTTTGCGGCCATTCTGGTATATATTTTTAGCCGTTCGGACAAAAACAAAACGCCGGGGTACGTATTTTTTGGTTTGCAGCTGTTTTTTAACCTTATTTGGAGCCCGGTTTTTTTCGGCATGAAAAATATCGGGTGGAGTTTGGTAATAATTTCACTTTTGATTGTTTTTTCAGCATTTACGATTTATAAATTTTACAAAATCTCCAAAATCTCCGCTGCGCTGCTTGTTCCGTATTTTATTTGGAGCTGTTTTGCGGCGTATTTGAATTTTGGGATATTTTATTTGAACAGAATATGATGACGCAATGATTTGGTGTGTTAAAAAATATTTAATCAACCGGAGTTTTCTTATCCGGCCGGTAAGATCCCGAAATAAATTCGGGATGACAATTTATTTTTTGCTTTAGCAATTTTTTGGGGGAAATGGCGGCGGTAACGGGACCGAGCGGCGCTTGCGCTGCGATTTTTCAATTTCCCCGTGGCGTTGACACGGGTTCGAGCTATTTTTTGGGGAAATGGCGGCGGTAACGGGATTCGAACCCGTGTCAACAGAATGAGAATCTGCTATCCTAACCCCTAGACGATACCGCTGCGGCTAAAAAAATTATACATCAAAAAAATAATGCAATAAAATGATTTTAAATCAAAATATGCGGCAATTTTTCCGCACAAAAAGCGCTATAACAAAAAAGCCCCCGAAAATCGGAGGCTTTTAGCGGAAGATGAATTATTCAACCGTGAGTTTTTTTGTAGTTTCTTTCTCAGCGGCTTTTTTGGGAGCGTTAATTTTCAAAACGCCATGTTCCATAGAAGCCTTTGTATTTTCAATATCGATTTCCTGAGGGAAATAAACAGTTCTTGTAAATTCGCCGTAGCTAAACTCGGATTTTTTGTAATTTTTGTTATCTTCCTCTTTTTCTTCCTCTTTTTTGGCGTTGATTGTAATATAATTCTTGTCAATGTCAATGTCTACATCTTCTTTCTTAACGCCCGGAAGCTCAGCTTTTACAAGGTATTCTTTATCTTTTTCCTTCAGCTCAACAGGCATTGCGAGCTTGTTTTCTTCAGGAAAACTGTAATCCGGAAACCAATCGCCCAAATTTCTGCTCAAAATTGAACTAATTTCATTATTCACGGATTCCAAAAAGTTGTCCGGAGCTTTTTTAATCATGAATCTCATAATAATCTCCTTTCACTTACCATTTTTATTTCCTATCGATTACACCATTATTATTGCTCTGATTTTCAAAAAATCTTTAAAATTTAACCAATTTTTAACAATTCAAACCAAAATAGCAAAAAAATTTTTTAGCCGCGTTAAGAAAATATGCAAAAACTTTCCCCCAGAACATACAAAAGATTTTTAAATATAAACAATGCCCGAAACCTCATCGAAACAAGGCCAACTGCACCATTATCAAAATATTATGTGTACAAAAACGGAAATAAATATCAGATGTGTGACAGAAACGGGAATTATGTCGGCAATATGGTAGCGCATCCCGAACGCATTTTCGACAAATTCACATACTACCCGAAAATCAAAAATTATGCATCGCTGTACATAGCGAATTTGTTCATAAACAAAAATTTCCGCTCAAAAGGCGCAGGGAAAGCATTCTTGAACATAGCAAAACGCGAAAGCTATCGCAGAAACTGCGACGGCAGGGTGCATCTCATCGCGGAACATGCGGATTTGAGGCAGCCGCCGCCTCATATTTTTTACAGAAAACAGGGATTTTCAACACAATTTCTGTCAACATTGGAAAAAATTGATAAAATCATAAAAAACGGGGTAAAACAAATCAATGAAGAATTTCAAAACATCCCGATGTACTTTGAGCTCAAAAAATAGCACAAAACAATGAGAAAAAACGGTAATTCCCCGTCATTTTTCAGTATTGAAGCAAAAAGTCAACTTTCTAGGCGGTAAATAGCGTCCAGAATGGCTTGATTACGGCTCCGCCCCATTTTTTGCAAAAATCGGATGCAAATTTAAAATATTTTCGCGTAAGAAAGAAAATAATCGGAAATTACGTTAACAATAATCGGCATAATCCAAATAAGTATCGCAGCACCGAGAACGGGCTTAAAAAGGAAGCTCAGCTGAAACACGTTTACCTGAGGAGCGGTTTTTGAGATGATACCGAGAATCAAATCCTGCCCGAGCGTCGCCAAAAGAATCGGAGAAGCAATCTGAAGCCCGACAAAAAGCACGTTTGAGGTCAATTTTATCAAATAATCAAAATTAACAAGCTGCTCAAGCGGAAGCGCGTAAGCATAAACCGGAAAAATTTCAAAACTGCGCATCAAAGCGCTCAAAAGCCAATAAACACCGCCAACATGGATAAAAATTATCAAAGCAAGAATGGTGAAAAAGTTTCCGACAATCGAAACCTGCGCAGAAGTGGTCGGATCCAGCACCATCGCGGAAGAAAGCCCCATCTGCATGTTAATCATATCGCCCGCAGCCGCGATTGCCTGCGTAATGCACTGGGCGATAAATCCGAGCATGGCTCCGCAAACAACGTTTAGCGTAATCCCCAGAATCAACGAAGAATTTGTCGGAGCAGGGTCGGGTTTCATCGTCATGGTGAAAATTACGGTCAAAATCAAGATAAACGAAAGTTTTATCATGCCCGCAATCTCTTTTCTGTTAAAAACAGGCGCAAACCTTACAAACCCCGCCAGCCGCGCAAAAATAAATATTCCGGCTCCGATTGCGTTGTTTATCTCGGGAAAATATTTAGGAAATTCATGCAAAATCGTATCAATCATCGAAATTTAGCTCCCCGGCGGAACATCCACCTCAAAAACTTCATTGCTGATGACCGGATTTGTTTCAACGCTGACTTTGACCGTGTAGTTTTTGCCCGATGCGGTCGAAATCAGCAAATCCGCCTTGCCCGTAGAATGAGTTTTGATAACAATATGATGAGAAACGTTGAACAAATCCGACGCCAGCTGAACGCTCATGACTTTCGGGTTTGAAACGGTCATCTGAACCGGACGCTCGTCAATAAAAAGCATGTAAGCTTCTTTCTTTTTCAAAGTAAGGTTACAATCCTGAAACGCAAATGCGGCCAGCGGGAAAAATAGCGCAATTGTAAGTGTTAAAAGTTTTTTCATAGTCATCACCTGCTTAGAATTTTGTTAGTTTCAATCAAATTGGGCGAAGGATTGGGCATTCTGTTCGACGGATAGTGTTTAATTTTGTCGTTGTGGTCAATAAACGGAATTTTGCCCGGATGGCGCATGATATCGCCGATTTCCTGCTTGTTAAAGCGGGTATCTTTCATTTCGCCGGCAAAAGGCGAGGTATAGCGGTGATAATTCGCCGGAAGAACGTAATTGTCACTCGCAGGAATCTGGTTGAACGCAAGCGAAAAGCCTTCTTGCAAAAGATTGGTCAAAAGCTTCACATAACCGACCCCCAAAATCATCAGAACAAGGAAAACCCCGAGAATTTTGGGCGCAGCGGCGATTGTCTGCTCCTGAACCTGCGTAACGGCCTGCAAAATACCGACAACAAGCCCGATTCCGGCTGCAACGAGCACGCACGGCATCGAAATCATCAGCATTGTCACAAAGCCTTTACCCATATATTCCAATAAAATTTCCATTTTTAATTTTCTTTCCTTTGCTAGTTAAAACTCGTCACAAGCCCGTGCACAATCATCGACCAGCCGTCAACAGCGATAAAAATCAGCAGTTTAAACGGCAAAGAGATAATTGTCGGGGACAACATAAACATACCTAAGGCCAAAAGCACGTTCGCAACGACCAAATCGAGCACAATGAACGGAACAAAGATTACAAACCCGATTTCGAACGCGGTTTTGAGCTCGCTGACGATATATGCCGGCGCAACCTGCCAGAGCGTGATATCATCGGGCGTATTCGGCTTCGGAGCGCCCGACATTTCGATAAAAAACGTCAAATCCTGCTGGCGCGTTTGTTTCATCATAAATTCCTTGAGCGGTTTTGAGCCTTCGGCAATAGCCATGACCATATCGCCGTTTTTTGTATAAATCGGCTCGCCCATTGCCCACATTTTCTGAAAAACGGGGTTCATGGTATAAATCGTCAAAATCATCGACAGCCCGACCAGAACAATCGCCGGCGGAACCTGCTGCGTGCCGAGGGCGGTTTTCAGCATTGAAAAAACGATTGTATATCTCAAAAAACTTGTCATGCAGGTGAAAACCAGCGGCAATGCCGAAAAAATCGTCATCACCAGCAGCATCTGCAAAACAGGATTCATATCTTTTAATAAACTTTCCATAATTTTTTCCTTTTTGATGACCAAAACCGGATGTTACCGGATTTTTTATGATTTTCCGCGAAGCAAGCCCTCAAACTCGTTTGACGCGGTACTTTCCGAAGATTCTTTCATTGGTGCGTTGAGTTTTTTCACCATTTCTCTTAAAACCGGTTTTTTCCCGATGTTCAAAGTCGCCATCACCTCAGAATAATCGATGGCTTTTGGTTCTTTTGCCGGAGTTTGTGCACCGGCCGAGGGCAAACCCTCTTTTTCGTTGAGTTTTGCAAGGAAAGAGGTTCTTTCCGCATCAGCCGCAATCAAAAACCTTTCATCGCCCGCTTTTACGACATAAAGCGTTTTTCGCTGAGAAAGATTCAGCGCGTTTTCGACGGAAAGCCCGTTATCTTTGGGCGAAAACTGCCTGTTTATCATTGTTTTTTTGAAAACAAACATGCAAAGCCCAATCATCCCGACCATTGCCAGTGCGTATACCAAAAAATGTACTAAATATGCGCTCATTTTTACTCCCCTTGCTTAAATATCTTCTTCATCTACGTCAAAATCGCTGTAATCGAAATCTTCTTCGTTAAATTCCTCGCCTGCCTGCTGCTGCGAAGCCTGATTTTGCTGCGGAGCGGGTTCTTGGGGCTGAGGAGCTTCCTCATAAGTTTCTTGTGCGATTTGAGCGTTGTTTGAGGCGGTATTTTTTTCTTCCGTAAAGATTTCATTTACACGCACCCCGTACCTATCATTTATAATGACCAATTCGCCCGAGGCAATAATTTTGTCCTCGACTTTCAGGTCAATTTTGTTATCATAAACCGAGCCGATGTCGACAACCAGCCCTTCGGAAATCTGTTTCAGCTCGCCGAGCGAAAGTTTAACTTTTTCAAACTCCGCGCCCATTTCGACCTGAATTGTATCCCACATGTTATAAATATCGTTCATAGATTTGCCTCCGTTTTCCTCATCCACGTCCATATCCTCCCTGAGAGCCGCATCAGGAACCACATGAAAAGGGATTTTTTGATTATTGAGCCTTATTGTCATTTCACCGGCCTTGCTGTGGTCAAGCAGAACAACATCACCGGTTTCCAGCTGTTTTAAATCGTTGAGTTTTATCCTTGTTGACCCGACTTCAATGTCGACCTCGCCGCAGCTTGTTAAAAAATCCTCCAATGTAAACGCCGCATCATCGCGCAGCGGAAGAATTTCCGGGGTAATTGCCATTGTGGGGACAGAAATGATTAATTTTCCGTATGATTTTTTATCACTGCGCAAAAAATAGGTCAAATGACACTCGTCGTATGTATAAATATTTTTGGGGAGCTGAGAACCTTTCAAAAAAAGGTGATCAAGATTTTTATACAGGAAATTGTTAAACTCGGTCAGCACCCGGGCCTCGAGTTCGGTGATTTTTTCGATATTAAAAGATTTATTGCTCATTCCGAGCGTTTCATCGAGCAGGGTTTTTACGATTTGCTTTGAAAGCCTCAAAACAACGGAAACTTCTTTGTTCAGGCGCACCTGGGTAACAAAATATTCGTCTGACGACGCGAGAATATTGATATTTTCGCTTACAGAAACAAGCCGGCAGCTAAAACATTCATTCCAAAAGTCGGACGCCGCCGCTTTGGTAATTTGCGAAAAATTCGCATCAAACCATGAAAAAGTACGGTTCAAATCCTTTGAAAATTCCGATATTTCTTCTGTTTCTTCAAAATTGCCGGTACGCAATGTTCAGATTCCCCAATTTTGCAATTTCCCCGATATTAATCTTACCCTCTCGGGTCAATTTCAACATCGTATATTCACAGTATTTTATATAATTTGGATTTGAAGAAAGTAAAGAAAAAATTCATGATTTCAGGTAATATCTGAGCTGTTTTT
>CALUPP010000110.1 GCA_944322685.1 Candidatus Gastranaerophilales bacterium | reverse complement strand
AAAAGTCTTTTTAAGATATAAATCAAAATTTGCATATAATAATTTTACAAAACATGTCGCGAATTGCAATTAATCTCCCGATTAATTGGCGAAAGATTGTTTTATTTTTTCATAAAAATCAGCTTTGCAGATTATTTTTAATCTTATTTTTCAATTTTTCCGCGGAAAAAGCACGAATTTTTGTTAATTTTCATCTTTAATTTTCACAATGAGCAATGCTTTTTGCCTGAAAATTTGCTGTCAGGCGGTGCCTGACCTACTTTGGGGTTCTTTAAAAGTTTTTTATCTTTCTTTCTCGGCCATTGCGGGCGCGCCCGCCCCGATGATGGCGGGAAAGGGGGTGAGGGGTGAAATATTTAGGAAAGCAGGGTGGGAATAGCGCAGCGGTACCCGCCGCAGGAACTGCGCCAAAATTTTTACTCCCAAAAATGTCAATTACTCAATTCTTGCGAAAGCATAAATTAAAGCAAAACCCTCACTGAGAAATATTTTGCGTACAAACTCCGGATTTACGCAAAAATCAATAAATAATTTATTCCAAAACCCTTAAAATCTTCTCGCGAGGCACATCGGAAACCATTTTCACCAGAAAATCACCGTCAGGAACGATAAAGCGTATTTTTGAATTGTCAGCTTTTTTATCCAGTGTCATTGCCTCAATAAATTCCGCAGAATCAAACGCCGGAAGCGCAATATCAAGGCCGTATTTTGCAATTAACTCATCAGCCGCCCTCACATAGTCCTCATCGACCGTTTTTTCTTCCAGCCCGAGGCGCATAGCCATTTTTATCCCGGCCGCAACCGCCTCGCCATGGGTAAATCTCTTATAATTCGTCAATGTTTCGATTGCATGCGCAAATGTATGCCCGAAATTCAAAATCGCGCGCAAACCTTTTTCCCTTTCATCCTGAGCAACGACAGAAGCTTTCAAAGTGCAGCAAATATTGATTAATCCGGCCATCACAGACGGTTTTAATTCAAAAATTTCGCTTTTGTGCGCATGCAAAAAGTCAAAAAATCGATAGTTCAGCGGACAAGCGCATGATTTTTCAATAAAAGCATACTTCAAAACCTCGCCCAGCCCGGTTTTCAGCTGGCGCATGTCCAAAGTCTTTAAAAAATCCGTATCCGCAAGCACAAATTTGGGCTGATAAAACGCACCGATGAGATTTTTGCCCTTTTCATGGTTTATTGCGACTTTTCCGCCAACAGAAGAATCCACCTGCGCAAGCAATGTTGTCGGAATCTGTACAAAATCAACCCCGCGCAGATAAACAGCCGCAGCAAACCCGGTAATATCGCCGATAACCCCGCCGCCAAAAGCCACAAAGCAATCACGGCGTTCCAATTTATGCTCAATTGCCGCGTTAATGATGATTTGTAATGATTCGAAATTTTTGTGTTCTTCGCCGTCTTTCAATATGACAAAATCGGCATTTTCACCAAAATCGACCGAATTTTTGTACAATCTGTAAATTGTTTCGTTCGTGACGACCAAAAACTTGTTTGCAGAGGTTTTTTCTTTCAAAAACTCCTTAATTTTTGAGGAAATACCGCTTCCAATAAAAATATCATAGCCAAAACCGGCTTTTGGCGCGATATTTACGGTTAGTTTATCTGTGTGCATAATATAAATCCCGCAATTCGCTAACAATATCGTCCTGCGACTTGTTTTCTGTATCAATCACGAAATCAGCCGACTGATACAAAGGCTCCCTGCGCTTGAGAAGCATTTTCAGCTTCTTTCTCGGATCCTCGTCGTAGAGCATGGGACGGTCATCAGTATGTTTTACCCGCTCAAAAAGCGTATCAACCGACGCTTTCAGGTAAAAAACGATTCCGCTTTCCTTTAAAGCTTCAATATTTTCAATACTTTCAACGCAGCCGCCTCCCGTTGAAATCACCTGGTTTTCATGTGCACAAAAACGCTTTATAGTGCCGCTTTCGAGCTCTCTGAACGAACTTTCGCCATAATCTATGAAAATTTCCGGAATCGTCATCTTCGCGGTTTTTTCAATTTCTTCATCCGTGTCAACAAAGTCAAAATTTTCAATTTTTTGGGCAAGAAGCCGGCCGATTGTGCTTTTTCCGCTGCCCATCATACCGATTAAAATAATATTTTTACCCATTTTTTCTTCCGTCCAAATATTTTTTATAATTCTCGTAATTTGTTTTGATTTCCTGCAAAAAATCGCCCCCGAACTTCTCCAGAAACGCCTCCGCAAGCACAATCGCAACCATCGCCTCCGCGACAACCCCGCAAGCCGGCACTGCGCAGGTATCTGAACGCTCAAAATGTGCCTCATAGGGTTGATTTGTCTTAATGTCGACCGATTTTAGCGATTTTTTCATCGTCGGGATTGCTTTCATCGACGCTTTGACGACCAGCGTTTCGCCGTTTGTCATGCCGCCCTCAATTCCGCCGGCATTGTTCGTTTTTCTTACATACTCACCGTTTTCAAAGAAAACTTCATCATGAGTTTCGCTGCCGCGAGCCGCTGCGACGTCTTTTCCCATGCCGATTTCAACGGCTTTTACCGCCTGAATGCTCATAACCGCCCCCGCGAGCCTTGCATCAAGCCGCCTGTCCCACTGGACAAATGACCCAAGCCCCACAGGCAGCCCTTTAAAGATAATTTCTATGCATCCGCCCAAAGTATCGCCGGATTCAGCCGCTTCATCGATTTCTTTTCGCATCAACGCGGCCGCTTTTTCGTCAGCACAGCGCAAATCCGAATTTTCCGCAGCGATTTTCATCGTTTCATAGTCCGAACTAAAAGAAGTTTTTACTTTTCCGATTCGGATGACATGAGAAAACCCCTCAATTCCGAATTCTTTCAAAAAACTCTTTGCAACCGCACCGACAGCGACTCTTGCGGCCGTTTCGCGGGCGCTGGAGCGCTCTAGCACATTTCTGACGTCGTTGTGAGCGTATTTCATTGCACCGGCAAAATCCGCATGCCCGGGACGGACCCTGGTAATTTCTTTGCTTTCAACAAGCAGCCTGTTATCCAAATCATCCATGTTAACCGGCATTACAGACATGGGAATTTGCCAGTTTTCCCAGTCCTTATTCTTGATTTCAATAGAAATCGGGGCGCCTGTTGTTATTCCGAACCTGACGCCGGAGTTTATTTCTGCGCGGTCGGTTTCTATTTGCATTCTTCCGCCGCGCCCGTAGCCTATTTGGCGCCTTGCAAGTTCATTGTCGATATATTCTTTTATTAGCGGGACTCCGGCCGGAATTCCGTCGATGATGGCGTTTAAGCATTTTCCATGGGATTCGCCCGAGGTTAAAAATCTGAACATTGCTTCTCCGGTTCTTATTTTTCTTAGATTATCCCAAATTTTTCAGATTAAATCAACAAAAATCCGCAGACAAACGATTAAAAATTTCACATTTTTCGGTTTTAGAATCGTTTTTGGTGCTAAAATAATAAAAAATCAACGGAGTGAACAATGAAAATTCTTGTTTTAGGCGGAGCCGGATATATTGGGTCGCACACGGTCAGAGAACTTCTAGAAAACGGATATAACGTCGCAATCGCAGATAATCTCCAAACAGGCCACAAAGAATCAATCCCCGAGGAGGTAAAATTTTATGAGGGGGACATTCGGGATAAAAATTTTCTTGATAATATTTTTGAGTCCGAAAAAATCGACGCTGTTGTGCATTTTGCCGCAAATGCGCTGGTCGGAGAAAGCATGATTAACCCGCTGAAATACTATGACAACAACGTTTACGGCACTCTTGAGCTGTTAAAATCCATGGTTGAGCATAAAATCGGGAAAATCGTTTTTTCTTCGAGTTCTGCCGTCTACGGAGAGCCCAAAAGCCTTCCAATCAAAGAAACCGACCCTGTTGTGCCCACAAACACATACGGCGAATCAAAACTCGCGATGGAAAACATGATAAAATGGGTTTCAAAAATTCATGGATTAAAATACGTGGCCCTGCGCTATTTTAACGCCTGCGGAGCCCATCCTGACGGAAAAATTGGCGAAGATCACACAATTGAAACGCACATCATGCCTCTGGTCATCCAAACAGCGCTCGGACAGCGCGATTCTGTTACTATTTTAGGCGATGATTATCCGACAAAAGACGGAACCTGTATTCGGGATTACATTCATGTTGTCGATTTGGCCCGTGCGCATGTTCTTGCGCTGGAATATCTGAACAAAGGCGGCGAAAGCGATGTTTTCAACCTCGGAAACGGCAGCGGTTACAGTGTTAAAGAAATAATTGACGCCGTAAAACGCGTTTCGGACAAAGATTTTGATGTAAAAATCACAAAACGCCGCCCGGGCGACCCCGCAAGGCTTGTTGCATCAAGCGAAAAAGCCGAAAACATACTAAAATGGCAGCCCAAATTTAAAAATCTTGACGACATCATCAAAACCGCCTGGAACTGGCACAAAAACCATCCCCGCGGCTATTAGTCCGGTTTTTTGTCGTTAAAAACTAAGCCTGCGCCGCATATCGCCGCAATAACAAGAAAACTGATGATAAATCTTCTTTTTTGGCCCTTGATTGACTCTCCTTTTTCATCAAGAACATCTTTTACGGAGCCATTTTCGTATTGAACATAGAATTTGTCACCGTTTTTCGTGTCTTTTAGCGTTGTGGAGGTCAGATTATAGTCTTTGTCGTATTCATTAATGAATTTCATGGTTTTGTTGTCGGCTTTTCTTGTTATTTCGCCGAAAACATGTATGCTCTTGTCATTTATGTAGCTGACATGGCTGTATTTGTAGTCTTTTGTTTCTTTTACGACGCTGTCCTTTATAGATTTGAAAATAAATACATCTTTGCCGACTCTTGGCAGTTCATCCTCCACATTCGGGAACTCAGCGAGGCATTCTTTTTCAAATTTGCTCATCGCATTATATTTCTGTTCGGCCTCGGAACAAGAACCGAGCACAGTCATGCCCGCAAGCGCCATCATCGCAGGAACGAGCTTTCCAGACGGCAACGACGGAGTCTGCGATTGTTGAATGACCGTTTTTTTATCTTTTTTTGCGCCAAAATTTGTTTTTTTGTTATTAATGTAAATCTGATTCGAAATAGTGTTTATTTTCATGTCTAATTCTCCCTATGCAAAAATATAATACGTGAACAAAAAATTTTTTGCTAGTAAGTATAAATTTTTCTCTGAAAATCCCCCAAAAGCGTTTTTATCAGCCGCAAATCAACTCAAAAACTTCATGCCCCCGATTTTTTGCCGGACAAAGCCCCTAAACAATGCAAAACGGCTTACTCCGGGCAAAAACAGCGTCAATTGTCAAAAAGCGGGATACAAAAATCCCGCTTTTTATGAAATTATAAGTTGTTTAAAGAAAAACCCTATGAACAACCGGAATATCCGCAGTTCAAGCAGATAAAGCAGCCCTCGCCATAACCGAGAACAGCGCCGCATTCCGGACATTTGTGTTCTTCACCCTGATGTTGTTCTTCAACTGCGTCGACTGCCTTGATTTCGGGCATTTTTTTGTCGTCTTTTTTCTCAAGATTCATCGGCTGGAACTGTCTTGAGTTATTTCTGTAAACAGTAATGCCTTTAAGGTTGTTTTCGTAAGCCAAAAGATAAGAATCAGCAACATCCTGTCTTGTAGCGTTTTCTTCAAAGTTTACCGTTTTAGAAACAGCGTTGTCCGTGTGGAGCTGGAACGCAGCCTGCATTTTTACGTGCCAATAAGGCGAAACGTCATGCGCTGCCACGAAAATTCTCTTGGCTTCGTCGGGAACATTGTCGCAATGAGCGAGCGTGCCGTCAATTGAGATTTTTGTCATCAATTCGTCGGAGTAGAACCCGTGTTCTTTTGCGTAAGCCTCAAAAATCGGGTTAACTTCGATTAATTTTGTTCCGTCCATTACGTCGCGAATGAAAACAAGCCCAAACAGCGGTTCTACACCGCCTGAAGCGCTCGCAATCATCGAAATCGTTCCTGTTGGCGCGATGCAAGTGGTTGTTGCGTTTCTAATGCCGACTTTTGCGATTTGTTCGTCGAGTTCGGCCCACATTTCGTCCGTAATTATTCCGGCGGATTTGCCTTTGTATTTTTTCGTCAGCCAGTTTTGGCCGTCGTAAATGCTGCCTTTAAAGTTGTTAAATCTGCCTCTTGTTTGTGCAAATTCGATTGATTTCACCTTTGAATGGTAATCAATAAACTCCATAACCTGCGCAGCGAGCTTTGTGCCTTCCTCAGAGTTGTACGCAATGCCAAGCTGCATGAGCATATCAGCCCAGCCCATTACTCCGAGCCCGATTTTACGGTTGTTTTGAACCATTTCGGAAATCTGCGGCAGCGGGTAGTTGTTGATTGCGATTACGTTATCAAGGAAATGGATAGCGAGCTTTGTAACTTCCGCAAGCTTATCCCAATCAACGCTCAAATTGCCTTTTTCGCCTTTGAGCATCAACCCGAGGTTAATCGAACCCAAATTGCAAGCCTCATAAGGCAAAAGCGGAACTTCGCCACAGGGGTTTGTAGATTCAATTTCGCCGATAAGCGGTGTCGGGTTGTCGTAGTTCATTTTGTCGATGAAAATGATGCCCGGTTCGCCGTTTCTCCACGCACCGTCAACAATAAGGTCAAAAACGGCCTTTGCGCTGAGTTTTCCGACCGGCTGTTTTGTTCTCGGGTGGATTAATTCGTAGTCAGTGCCGGCTTTCAGGGCTTCCATGAACTTGTCCGTAATAGCTACGGAGATATTGAAGTTGTTTAATTTAAAATTATCTGATTTGCAGTTGATAAAATCAAGGATATCCGGGTGATCAACGCGCAAAATCCCCATATTTGCGCCGCGTCTTGTTCCGCCCTGTTTAACAGCTTCGGTAGCCGCGTTGAAAACTTCCATAAAGCTTACCGGCCCTGAAGAAACGCCCATAGTCGAGCGTACAACGTCGTTTTTGGGTCTTAATCTTGAGAAAGAGAACCCTGTTCCGCCGCCGGATTTGTGGATAAGAGCGGTATTTTTAACCGTTTCGAAAATTCCCTCGAGCGAATCCTCAACAGGAAGCACAAAGCATGCCGCAAGCTGTCCGAGTTCGCGTCCTGCGTTCATCAGGGTCGGCGAATTGGGCATGAAATAGCGGTGTGTTATAAAATCATAGAATTTTTTTGTTGTTTTTTGCACTTCTTCATCGCTTGCGCCGAACTGTTTGTCCGCGTTTGCCAGTGTTGAAGCAACTCTTAAAAATAAATCTTTTGCTGTTTCAGTAGGTTTTCCGTCTTTATCCCTTTTCAGGTACCTTTTTTCAAGCACTTTGAGGGCGTTTTCGGACAAACACAATTTTTCTTCCATGTCGATACTCACTATATGTTCTCCCCATTAAAATATTTTATCAATTTATATCATTGTATAATAAAAGCATTTTTTCGAACAATTTTTCATTAAAAATAGTTACAATTTTTATATTAAGTTGGCATGGGCGTCAAGTTTAGGAATATTAATTTTTCGACGCCTATGAGTGCAGCGAAAATCAAATATTACCGGCTTTTTACGCCCAAATAACCGGAACACTATCCACAAGGCTAATATAAAAAACTTTCAAATTATATAGTATAATCATAGAAAACAAGAAAAAATCGAAAAGGCGGGAAAATGAGGAAATTATTAATATTTTTAGTGCTGTTTTTTGCCGGACTCGGCGTGTTTGCGCAGGATTATTCAACATTCAAGCTCGACAACGGGCAAATTGTCATAATAAAAGAAGTCCATGACAACCCGATTGTAACGATTGATACCTGGATAAAAACCGGCTCTATCAACGAAACCGACCAAAACAACGGTGTCGCGCATTTTCTTGAGCATCTTTTCTTTAAAGGAACGCAAAAACACCCCACAGGCGAATTTGACAGACTGCTTGAAGCAAAAGGCGCAGTCACAAACGCCGCAACAAGCAAAGATTTTACGCATTATTACATAACAATTCCCTCAAAAGACTTTTCAACGGCCATGGATTTGCACTCGGACATGCTTTTGCACCCGCAAATTCCCAGAAAAGAGCTTGAAAAAGAAAGAAAAGTCGTTCTTGAAGAAATCGCAAAAAACAACGACCGCCCCGAAACAAAGCTTTTTGAAAACCTGAATAAAGAATTTTATTCAACTCACCCGTACAAACGCCAGGTAATAGGCGAAAAAAACATCATCGAAACCATCACAAGAGAAGAAATTCTTGATTTTTACAACACCTGGTACAAACCGTCCAACATGATTACGATAATTGTGGGCGATGTTGATACTCAAAAGGCGCTCGAGGCGGTAAAAAAGGAATTTGCGCTCAAAGAACCCGCAAAAACCCGCAATTCTCACTACAAAACCGACAAACCGCGCACAAAACAAACCGAAATTATCGCAAAAGACAAAGTAAAATCCGGCTATTTGCTCATCGGCTGGCGCGGAGTCGACTCGGATGACCGAAAAGACACATATGCGCTGGATGTTTTGAGCGTGCTGCTCGGCGACGGGCGCTCCTCCAGACTTTATCAGTCGGTCAAGGAGCAAAAACAGCTCGCTTACGGCATTTCTGCGGGGCATTCAACCATGCGCGACGACAGTTTGTTCCTGATTAACGCAAATTTCACACCAAGAAACCTTGAAAAACTGAAAAAAGCGATTTTTTACGAAGTTGAAAAAATCCGCTGCGGAACCGTTGACGAACAGGAGATTTTGACCGCAAAAAACATCATAGAACGCGACACTTTCTACGCACGCGAATCCGGTGCAAATATTGCGGGAGAAATGGGGTATACGATGGTTGTGTACGAAAATCCCGATTTTTATGACACCTATATTGAAAATATTAAAAAAGTAAACGCTTCCGACCTAGTTCGCGTTGCTAAAAAGTACCTGAACCCAGATTCTGCGGTGATTTCTGTTGTTTTGCCGGAAGAATATGAGGAAAATACAAAACAAATCAGCAATATCACTCAAAAAGAGCCAAAGTTGGTAAAAACCGACAAAAATGTTTCAAAATACGAGCTGCCCAACGGTGCGACCGTGCTGATTAACAAAAATCCGCTCAATGACATCGTTGCTTTCCAGGTTTTTGCAAAGGGCGGAACCTTTATCGAGAAAAAACCGGGAATCGCGTCCATGACCGCCTCGGGCATGCTCAAAGGCACAAAAAAATATTCTTTTGTCGACCTTTCGCAGACGATGGAGCAAAACGGAATCAAAATTTCGCCTTCATCGGGAGCCGATTACTTCACGATTTCCGTAAAAACCACAAAAAACGACCTCCCGCTTACATTTGAGCTTCTTGACGAAATTGTGAACCATGCATCGTTTGATGTGCATGAAATTGAGAAGATTAAAAGCGAAAAACTCCAGGCAATCCGCCAGCTGCGCGATAATCCGTCTTCTTTGGCGTTTGAGGAGTTCAAAACCGAGATGTGGAAAGGCACTCCCTACGGCGTGACCGGAAAAGTCATGGAAAAATCGCTTCCCTACATCACAAAAGCGGATATTCTTGATTATTACGAAACAATTTTCTACCCGCAGAATATCGTGATTTCGGTCAACGGGAATGTTGATGAAAAAGAGGTTCTTCAATATTTTTCGAAAATATTTAACGGCTGCAAAGGTAAAAAATTCGATTTTAACGCGCAGTATAACCGTTTTCACCCCCTAAAACAAACAAAAACAGTAAAATCAGCAAAAGATTCCGAAGCTTCATGGCTTGTTATGGGCTGGATGGCGGATGGCGTCAGCAACAAAAAGGATTTGGCGGTTTTGCAGGTAATCGATTCGCTGCTCGGGTCGGGAATGAGCTCAAGATTGTTCAACCATCTGCGCGATGAGCAGGGACTGGCTTATCAAATAGGCTCAAGCTACTCCGGAAACGTAAACAAAGGCGTTTTTGCCGTTTATATCGGCACAAATCCGGCCACTGCGGCGCATTCTCGCAAAGAACTCCTGAGAGAAATTGATGTTCTCAAGAAAGAATTCGTTTCGGACAAGGAGCTGCGCGAGGCAAAGGACAAAATCTTGGGTAATTTCATCCTTGCGCAGGAAACCAACGCTGAAAAAGCCGCAACGCTCGGTGTTTTTGAGGCTTCGGGACGCGGATTTGAATATATTAACGAATTTCCGTCCTTAATCGAATCCGTTACGGCCAGCGACGTCATCAGAATCGCAAACAAGTACTTTGATGCGCCGCATTTGTTCGTAATCGTTGCGCCGGAAAAAACTTTGAAAGAATTCTAGCTGTTTTGTCCGTTTTGGGCGAAGATGTAGGCGAAGACGGAAACCGGGGCGGATAATTTTTTTATTTTTCCGTTCCGAAAAACCCGCCCTTGTGGATAGGATTAAAAAAAACTCCAAAATAAAAAAAATTAACCTTTTCTTGAGGGTCACAGGGGCGTTTTTTGCCCGGAATAAGATTTTAGAACCGGAACGGGCTTTGCCGCTTTTATGGTTCTAAAATCTTATTCCGCACAAAAAACTTTTCATTATTTTTGTAATTTTGAAAACACATTTACCTCATAATCCGACACCAATGGATTTTGTAAGTATTTTTCTTTGGAGTGACTATGGAGGAGGGCTCAAAATGCCATCGAGCAGCAACATTTAACGATGAGTGCCCGGGGGAATCGGAACGGAAAAGGAAAATACTTACAAAATCCCGCCCCTCAAACAATTTTAATAAGAACTATTCCTATTTGACATGCTTGATATATAATATAATCATGTGAATCAGCAAAAAAGAAAGGGAAATGCTATGAACATGATTCCGATTAAAAATAACGTTTTTTATATGGGCTTAAAAGACCCTGACAGAACGATTTTTGACCAGCTCGTTCCGCTTCCGCAGGGCACAAGCTACAATTCATATTTTGTCAAAGGCAGCGAAAAAACAGCGCTTATTGACACAATGTACCCGAAAATGATTAACGAATTTATGGAAAATCTCAAGAAAGCGGGCATTGAAAAGCTGGATTACATCATCAGCAACCACGCAGAACAGGATCACTCGGGCGCAATTCCGGTTCTTGTTGAAAAATTCCCCGAAGCGAAAATCGTTACGAACGCAAAATGCAAAGAAAACATCATGAACATGCTCCACGTCGATGAAAGCAAATTTATTGTAATCAACGACGGCGACGAGCTTTCTTTGGGCGACAAAACAGCGAAATTTCTGATTTCACCCTGGGTTCACTGGCCCGACACAATGTTCACTTACCTGAAAGAAGACAATATGCTCTTTACCTGCGACTTTTTAGGCGCACATTACACGCAATATGACCTTTTTGCGGATTGCTCGCCGGCTCTTGAAGAAGCTGCAAAGCGCTATTACGCGGAAATCATCATGCCGTTTAGAAATTTTGCAAAAAAATACACGGTTAAGGTTCGTGAAATTAACCCAGACATCATTCTTCCGAGCCACGGCCCGATTTACGACAAACCTGATTTCATTTTGAAATTGTACGAGGACTGGACGTCCGATAATGTCAAAAATAAAGTAATTATCCCGTACGTTTCGATGTACGACAGCACAAAAATCCTTGTTGAAAGGCTCCAAAGCGCACTTATCAAAGCGGGAATCGAAACAAAAACCTTTGATTTAATCAACAGCGACGAAGGCGAGCTTGCAATGGAAATCGTCGATTGCGCAACAATCGTTCTCGGAAGCTCAATGGTTCTTGCCGGGCCGCATCCGGGAGTTGTTTCAGCGGCTTACATCGTGAACGCATTACGCCCGAAATTCAGACATTATTCGATAATCGGCTCCTACGGCTGGGGCGGAAACCTCACCGGAGTGCTCGAGGGCATGTTTACAACCGTAAAACCCGAAAAAATTGACTACGTTATAGTCAAAGGGCTGCCCGACGATGAAGATTTGGCAAAAATCGACAATCTGGCAGCAGAAATTATCGAAAAACACAAAACACTATAAAATTGGACGATTTAAACGCGGTAAAAGAGGGCCAACCGGCTCTCTTTTTCGTATTTTGGAGGATATTTTGAAATTATCGTCCGCATTTATCTAAAATGTTTCAAATTCGGCGCTTTTATCCGACTTCATGAGCCGACGAGCTCAATTACAAATATTTTCTTTAATATTCTCATCATTTGAGGTAAAATAATTACCAATTATTATTTTATTGGAAAGGAACAGGCATGTTGGATTTTTCACAGCTTTATGAGGTCGTAATATTTTCTGTCGGGGACACAAAAGCAGGAACAAAAATGGGTAAACTCCAGCTCAAAAACCTTTCCGACGGTTCATTATTGAACTGTATTCTCTGGGAAGAAACCCTAAACCGCCTTGACAGCAAGATTTTTCGCACCGGCAATCAGGTAAAAATTCTGTCCGGCTCTTATAACGAAAAATACAACAACTGCCTTGTCGCAAATCTTGAACTCATAAACGAAGCGAAAATCGGCCTTTCAAAAGATGAAGCTGATGATATTTTCGGGAAAATTCTCGATTTTGCAAACCAAATCAGCGATGAAAACCTGAAAAAATTCGTCACCGGGCTTCTTTTTGAACATGAAGAAAAGTTCAAAACCGCTCCCGCCGCAAAACTCATGCACCACAATTATCTGGGAGGGCTGGTTGAACATACTTATGAATGTCTGGAAATTGCGGATTGCCTTCTCGGTGTTTTTTACAAAAAAGTCAGCAGAGATGACATTTTTGCGGCATGTATCCTGCATGATTTCGGGAAAATTTTTGAATACAAAATCGACACGGAATCGGGCTTGATTGATTACGACGAAGATTTCCCAAAAGAATGGATTACGCATTCGCAGTGGGGTTTTTCGACTTGCATGGGCGCCGGGTTTAAAAAAGTAGCGAAAATGATTGCAGCGCACCACGGCAGAGCCGAATGGGGGGCTATTGTTGATTTGAACGAGCGGGATTTGGATCCCGAGCTTTATTTGCTTCATCATATTGACGATTTGTCCGCAAAATTCGGAAAAACCGCGGTTTGCGATTTGGGACTGAAATAAAATGGGATTTTTCGAAACGCTCGGGCAGCTTTTGCTTGGAATTTTAACGATTTTCGGAAAATGAACATTTTCTGTTCGTTTCCGTTATAATTTTTAGTATAATAATCACAAAAATCCCGCTTTCGGGGAATTGAGAAAGGATTTATATGCCTCATACTGGGGCAAAGGAGAAATTATGAAAAAGTTATTGGTAACAATTTGTGCTCTGATGACCGGCCTTGCAGCAAATGCGGCCGTAACGGCAGATCAGGCGCTCACTTTTTTTGCACAATACGTTGATTCTGCGAATAATTACAAAGAAGATGTAATAAAATTCTACTCACCTGACGCAAAAATCATCAGAGTCGTCATAAAACCCGACGGCTCGACCGTTACGCTCACCACAAACATGAAAGAATACGCAAACCAGATGCGAATAGGCGCAAATCTCGCAAAAATGCGCGGCTATAAAAACTTCTACACACAAAGAAAGGTTACAAAAGTCGGAAATGACTTTAAAATCTCGACTTTGCGCCAGCCGTCAACAAGCGACTATAAAATTCCGGCCTATTTCATCATAGGTGAGGATGCTAAGGGGAATTTGAAAATTAAAGAAGAATCAATGCACTCAAAAAACCAGCTTCTCTTAAAAGGAAAGAAAAATTAACAATAAATTGATTTTTTTAAAGCGTCTTTTTCAAAAAAGGCGCTTTTTGCTATATAAAAGTTAACACATTTGATAAAGATTGAAAAATGGTTTATATTTTTATTGTGGTGTGCCATCTAAAGAGCGCTGCCGCAAAGGTGAGGAGAAATTTTGGAAAATAATTATTTTAAATTATTCTTAGACGACTTAAAACGCCTCTGGGACGGATTTGACATAGGCCAGAAGTTCGGCGTCGTGGCACTCGGCGTTATTACGATAGTTGTTTCAACATATTTTATAATGAAATCTCTCGAGCCTAACTGGGCGGTTTTGTACTCCGATTTGTCCGAACAAGATGCGGCTGCGGTCACGGAAAGCCTTAAAAAAAGCGGATATGCGTTCAAATTAAGCGCTGACAAAAAATCTGTTATGGTTCCTGCAAATCTTCAGGATGAATTGCGGATTTATGTTGCGGAAAACGACCTCATCCAGGATACTTCGCCGGGATTTGAGCTTTTGGACGATATGCAGCTCGGATCTACGGATTTTAAGAACAAATTAACCAAACAAAGGATTTATCAGGGCGAATTGACCCGTTCTATCGAAAAAATGAACGGAATAAGAAAAGCGCGGGTGCAAATTGCCGAGCCCGAGCGTTCCGTCTTTCAGGAGCGCGACGAATCGCCGACAGCATCTGTTATGCTGATTTTAGAACCTGGTTACAGGCTCAAAACGTCACAGATTAAGGCAATAAAAAACCTCGTGGCCTATGCAATCCCGAGATTGAAACCTGAAAAGGTATTTCTCACCGATCAGTCCGGAAATGCGCTCTCTGACGACAACGAACACGCATCAAATGACATTGAATCGTACAAATTAAACCTCGAAAACCAGACAGCAAAGAAAATTCAGGATGTTTTGGACAAAATCGTCGGACGAGATAACGCTTCGGTGCAGGTTTCAATGGATATTGACTTCAACAGCGCACGTGCCACAATAGAAAGCTATATTCCGGTCGGCGACACGCAGCAGGGCGTCCTCGCAAACTCTCAAACCGAGGCAGAAAATTACGACAATCCGGCAATATCGTCCGCAAGGCCCTTAACAGACGATGATACCCACAATCCGCCGGAAACAATTCAGACAACGCAAACAAATCTTCAGCCTAAAAACCTGAACTACACAAAACAGAAAACCTCCGCGACGTATAACGTTTCTAAAGAGGTTAAACAGATTGTCTACGCGCCCGGCTCCGTAAAAAGGATGACAATTGCCGTTGCGGTTAACAAAATTCTCACATCTGAAGAAAAACAGGAGCTCGAAAAGCTTATAATCTCGGCAAGCGGCGCAGATTTGGACAGAGGCGACATAATCAACGTTACAAGCCTGCAATTCTCGGCACTTGACGAAAATAAAGCCAAAGATGCCGCACAAAATCAAGAATACGAAAAACAAAGACAAATGGAGTTCTTTGTAACAAAAGTTGCACCGATGCTGATAGTTTTGATACTCGGACTCGCGGCATTGTACGTATTTCGTTCGCTTTTCGGCCGGGTCGGGGCTTCATCGGGCGGCGAGGACTGGGATGACGGCTTTGATGAGCCTCAAAAACAGCTTACTGATGAACTTCTCGGAAAACTGGAAATGGATCAGCTCCCGCAGATTGAAGCAAGGCTGAATCCTGAACTTGACAAACTTCGCAGCGATTTGAACGAAACTATACTCTCAGATCCCGGCGAAGCCGCAAAATTATTGATTTCTTACATTAAGGATTAAAAATTAAATGAACCTGGAATACGATCAAATGTCAGCCCGCCAAAAAGTCGCATCATTATTGATTGCGCTGGGCCCGGGCACGGCATCTGAGATTTTAAAAAACATAAGAGATGAGGATTTGCTCGAACAAATCACCTACGACATTGCAAGTTTGGACAAAATCCCCACAGAAATATTGAACAAGGTGCTTGAAGAGTTTCATTCGCTGTTTTTGGCGAGTGATTACCTTTCTTCGGGCGGTACGGCTTATGCGAGGACGATTCTTGAAAAAGCTTACGGGAGCGAGCAGGCGCAAAAAATGCTCGCGCGTTTGATGACGCTTTTGACAAAAAACCCTTTTCAGTTTTTTAACGAAGCCGATCCGACCCAGCTTGCGCAATCGTTTCAGAACGAAAATCCGCAGCTGATTGCGCTGATTCTGGCCTATATCAAGCCCGAAATTTCCGCAAAAGTCCTAAACGCGCTGCCTACGGATATTCAGGCGCAAGTTGCATTTAAAATTGCGGACATGAGCTCGACAAACCCCGAAATCATCGCAGAAATCGAAAAAATCGTCGAGGGTAAGTTTTCATCGGTCGTTACGCAGGACTTTTCGAAAGCAGGCGGCGTAAGCACTCTGGCGAGCATTCTCAACAGAACCGACCGCGGAACCGAAAAAAACGTACTCGAGTTCCTTGAAGAACGCAGTCTTGAGCTTGCAGAGGGCGTCAGGGAGCTGATGTTTGTATTTGAGGACATTTTGCAGCTGAAAGATCAGGCCATTCAGCGTGTTATCAGGGAAGTTGACATGAAAGACCTCGCAATTTCGCTCAAAGGCGTGCGCGACGACTTGAAAGAAAAAATCTTTTCCAACATGTCAGAACGCGCGCAGACAGTTCTTATGGAAGAACTTGAATATATGGGTCCTGTGCGCGCAAAAGAGGTTCAGGAAAAACAAACAAAAATCGTCGCAATCATCCGAATGCTCGAAGCGGCCGGAGAAATCGAAATCACAAGAGATACGCAGGAAGACGAATATATTGAGTAATATATTGCTAATGAGGTGTGCTAATTGGGCAGAATAGTCGGCAAAAATGTGAATTACGGTGATTCTTTCGTAGTTAGAAGCGACGGAGGGCTGGTTTCTGACGCAGAAATAAAGCAGGCGCGCCAAATTGCCGAAAAAATCCTCTCAGACGCAAAGGAAAAAGCGCTTTTGACCGAAGGACAGGCTAGCACAAAAGCCGAAGAAATCGTAAAAAAAGCGCAGGAAGAAGCACAGGCAAGCACGGCCGAAATCATCGAAAATGCGAAAAAAGAGGGTTTTGAGGCCGGATTTAAAGAGGGTTTTGAAAAAATAACCGCGCAAATGGAAGACCAGCTTAAAAATCTGGACAATTTCACCGCGTGCGAGCTTGAAATAAAAAAAAGAATCGTAAAATCGGCTCATTCCGAGATTTTGGGGCTGGTTATTGCAATTTGCGAAAAAGTCTGCCACACCGAGCTTGTTCAAAATCCGAAACTCATTGAAGAACTTACGGCAGCAGCGATTTCCAAGCTGAAAGAAAAAGAAACGGTAAATATTATCGTAAATCCGCAAATGGCGCAAAAAATCTATTCTGTCAGCGAAAATTTGAAAGAGCGGTTTGTTAATCTTGAAAATATAAAAATAATTGAGGACAATTCTGTGCCGGCTGACGGAACAATAGTGGAATCGGTGGATTCTCGCGTGGATTGCGGGCTTAAATCGCAAATTTCAAAGCTGTCCGACGAGCTTTTCACCGCGCTGAACTCTACGCCGGAAGAAGAATTGGTTGAAAAAACAAATGCTCCTGACGAAATACAGTGAAATCATTAAAAAAACCGAAACTTTGCAGCAGGTCGGGAAAGTCACGGAAATCGTGGGCCTGATAATTGAGGCTGACGGGCCTGATGCGAGCATAGGGGACTTGTGCTATATATATAACCGCCTTGATTCTGAGCCGTTGAGGGCCGAGGTCGTCGGTTTTAAGACCGGAAAAATCCTACTTATGCCTCTGGGGTCAATGGAGGGGCTCATGCCCGGCGCAATGGTAAAAAATACGGGCGCACCAATGAAAATCAAGGTCGGCGATCAGCTTTTGGGGCGTGTTTTGAACGGATTGGGCGAACCGATCGACAATCTCGGGGCCGTAAACTCGCAATCGCTTTATTCGACCCACGCCGACGCAATAAATCCGCTGAACCGCCAGCTTATCCGCGAACCGCTTTCTTTGGGTATCCGCTCGATTGACGGTTTTATTACAGCCGGAAAAGGGCAAAGGCTGGGCGTTTTTGCGGGCTCCGGCGTCGGAAAAAGTACGACTCTTGCGATGATGGCGAAAAATACGAACGCGGATTTGAACGTAATTGCGCTGATTGGCGAACGCGGGCGCGAGGTGCGTGAGTTTATTGAGTCAACTTTGGGCCCTGACGGCATGAAACGCTCAATTGTCGTGGTTGCAACCTCGGAACAGCCCTCACTTGTGAAAATCAAGGCTGCTTTTGTTGCGACGGCGATTGCGGAATACTTTAGGGACAAGGGAAAAGACGTTCTTTTTATGCTGGATTCGGTTACGCGAATCGCAATGGCGCAAAGAGAGGTCGGACTTGCGGTCGGCGAGCCCCCGGCAACGCGCGGTTACACGCCGTCGGTTTTTGCGCTTATGCCAAAGCTGCTTGAACGCGCCGGAAGCAACGAACATGGCACGATAACCGGGCTTTACACGGTTCTTGTTGAGGGTGATGACTTTAACGAGCCTATTTCCGACACTGCGAGGAGCATTCTGGACGGTCACATTATGCTTTCGAGGGATTTGGCGCACAAAAACCACTATCCGGCGGTGGATGTGCTGGAAAGTATCAGCCGTGTTATGAAAGAATGCGTCCCTAAAGAACATGCGCAGGCTGCCGGAAAAATCCGCACGCTTTTGGCCGCACATCGAAAAAACGAAGACCTGATTAACATCGGCGCATACGTAAAAGGCTCTGATCCGGTTACAGACCAGGCTTTAGCGCTTTGGAACGAAATAAACGGCTTCCTTTGCCAGTCGGTTGACGAAAAAACAAGCTTTGAAGACACGCAGGCAGCGCTTATTGCGCTCGGAGCGAAAATTAAGATATAATTTGACCCTAAAAATCAAATATGACCCGATTTTTGGGGCAAAAAAGCAATTTTTGTCCGAAAAAATACTTTATATAAATAAGGTTAGATTTTCAAAGGTTTTTATGTTCGCAAGAATCGGCGCTCAGAGTTTGCATAAAATTTTTAATATTTCACCTGCGGCAGCAAAAACTGCCGGGACAAATGTGACAAATTCAATCAAAACCGGGGCACATGATGTTGTTGATTTTTTGTCAAAAAGAGCCAGAACCCTGAATTTATACAACCAGAGCGGAACAAGAGAGTATTTATTCAGATTTCATTCAAACGGCGAAATTACAACAACATTGCGCAGCGCAAAATCGCAGGATTTGAACTTTCTGCATCATGTAAAGACCGGTGAATACACGCTCCCGCGCATGAACCCCCAGGGCACCCATCCTGTGACAAAAGAAGCAATTGAGCAGAGCAACAAGTACACAAAAGAGATAATTTCGGAACATGAGCACTTTGCAGACGGCTTTAGGTACTGCGGGCCGCACGCAAAATTTAACGAATCGGGCCAAAATATCTCAAGATTCAGCAGCGGAAATCAAGAAATCGTAATCATAGACAAAAACGCCGACAAAATCCTAAATCAGACAATTCAAGCCTTTAAAAACAGAATATCGGGCAAAAATTTGACAGAAAGCCAAAAAATGGACGAAATGATGAAATTTGTGGACGAAGTTTTTTCTGTCAGCAAAAATAATGCGGCAACGGAAAAATTGACCGCAAATATGCATAATTTTGAAACAAAAGAGGTTTTTCTGGGCGAAATTATGAACAGCGGAGCCGGAATGTGCAGACATCGCGCATTGTTGACCAAATTGCTCGGCGATGAGATTGGATTGGCTGCGAGATTTGTTCAAGGGACTTATTCGACCGGCGGCCATGCCTGGAATGAAATAATTACCAAAAACGGCAGCAAATATCTTTTTGATGCGATGCACGGCAATATTTTCAATATTTCCAATACGTCAAAAAACCTTGATCCACGCACATTTTATTACAAAATATCCGACACAAAAAATGCGGACAAATTAGTCCCCAAATATCTGGATAACAACAGCGCAGCCGGGATAATATACAGAAGCCTGAAATATAAAGCACCCGTTAAAACGAGTTTGGGCGAATTTTTACCGGCAGTTGACGGTTATGTTGTAAAACCTTTATCAACAGGCATCAAAATCAACGGCAAAGAGGTTTTGGAGGAAACAAAACTTGCCGCGGGCGATTGGGTTCAAATCAAAGATATCGGATTTCAAATAATTTGATTTTCGGCCGCAAAAAGCCGCTCAAAACTTTGAATTTTATGCAGTTATAGGCTTTTTATTTTTATCACTTATTTAAAAAGCTGAAAAGTATCACATTTGAGCTCTTTGAGCGGAGAACCCTTTCGGCAGGTCGGGCAATCGTTCATTTCATTTTTTTTAAACAGGTTTTTTTTGAATAAACTTAAATCGGCAGTGTTAATTTGTGCAATTTTCAAGGCTCTTTCCCCCATAATTTATCACATTTTTGTGAATGAGCTTTTATTATAACAAATTATTGAACAATTGTACATAGTACAATTAATAATTCTTAATACCAACCCGTTAAAAAGGATAAAAACATCCCCAATTGCATATTCTTTATATTTTGATATTATAATATTATTATTGAAAGGTAAAAATATAAGGAAAAATATGTCATCAGACAGGATTACGGAAGAAAAAGTCGAAAACCCTGATAATTTAAAACAAGCTGAAGAATTTTGTTCGCAGATTGATGAGGAAAAATCAAGAACCCTTGCGGTTATAAGAGCTTTTATCGCAAATATCGGAATCGCGCTCGTAAAATTGATTTGTTTCTTCTTTTCGCATTCCTCCGCAATGCTTTCAGAAGCAATTCACTCGGGAGTTGATTCGTTCAACAGCGTTTGCCTTTACGTGGGCATAAAACGCGGCTCACGACCGGCTGACAACGCTCATCCGTTCGGATACGGGCTTGAGGCCAATATTTGGGCGATGTTTGCGTCGATATTGATGCTCGGCGGTACGTTTATCGCTTTTTACAGCGGTTTTGATAAGTTTTTTAACGTTCATGACCATTCCGATTTGCTAAACAACTATCCATATATCGCAGTTGCGCTGGTTTGCAGCATTTTGTTCGAAGCATGGGCAGTTGCAAGCGCGTCAAAGGCGGTTTTGCACGAAGCGGAGATTGAGGAGAAAAATCCGTTTAAATCGTTCTTTATTTCGCTAAAATATATCAGAAAAACCAAAAGCCCGACAACAAAATTCGTCTGGTATGAAGATGTTGCGGCGCTGACGGGTGTTGTGGTTGCGTTTATCGCACTTTCGCTGGCAAAATTCGTTATGCCGCCCGAAACGGCCTATGTTCCGGACGCAATCGCCTCTATAATCATCGGTTTTATCCTTTTGATTCTTGCGATTTACCTTTTAAAACATAATGTCAATTCTTTGACCGTTCAATCCGCAGAACCGCGCGTAGAAGAAACCATTCGCGAGGTTGCGGGCGACATTCACGGGATTACGGATGTTGTTGAGCTGAAAACCATTGATTTGGGCTCATCAGGGCTGATTATCAACATGACAATCGAAGTTGACCCCGAAACCCAGATGAAAGACGCCGACGACATCGCCGATATGCTCGAAAGAAACATCAAAAAACGGCTCAAAAACGTTACTCATATTACAATTGAGCTCCAGGCGCACGACGCAGAGGACAACTGGGAAGAAAAATTCGGAAAAATCATCGCAGAAGGCATTGATATCGGCGCAATCGACTGCAACGAGGCGAAAATGCTTTCGAATTTCTACGGATTCGCAAATACCGTCGTAAAAGAGATTATGGTGCCCAGAACGGACATTTTTCTTATCAGCACGGAAGAAAATATCAACGATTTGGCCGATATGATTATTTCTTCGGGCCATACGCGAATTCCTATTTACAAAGACAATCCGGATGACCTCATCGGCGTAATAAACGCAAAAGATGTGCTCAAATTTTTCAAAAACGGCGGAATAAGCGAGAATTTTTCAATCGAATCGCTCGCAAGAGATATACTTATTGTGCCGGAAAACAAGTTTATTTCCGACCTTTTGAGCGATTTTACATCTTCAAAGAACCAGATTGCGGCTGTTGTGGATGAACACGGCGGAGTTGCGGGAATTGTAACGATTGAAGACATTCTGGAGGAAATTGTCGGCGAAATTTATGACGAATTCGACAAAGTTGAAACCCCGGAAGTCATAAAAATTGACGACAACACGCTCAATGTGTCCTGCAAGATGAGCATTGACGATATAAACGAAAAATACGACCTTGATATCCCGAACGAGGATTTTCAGACAATCGGCGGGTACGTTTTTGGGCTTTTGGGCCGAGAACCCGAGGTTTTTGACGTTGTTGAAGACAAAAACATCACCTACACGGTTCTCGACGTCGACGGAAGAAGAATTTCAAGGATAAAAATGCACAAAGATACGCCTTTTGTCGAGGTAAAACGCCCGGAGGACAACTTCAAGGACGCTGAATCTTAACAATTTGCCCGAAAAGACGCGAATTTGGTATTATATTTTTACAATGGATAATACATCTTTAAAAGCACGAATAGAGGCTGTTTTATTTATAACAGCGCAGGCGCTGGAGATTAAGGATATAGCCGAAATCCTCAAAGAAGACGAAGAAAAAATCGAAGAAGCGCTTCTTGAGCTAATCATGGACTATTCTGCGCGCGAAGGTGCGTTGGAAATCGACGATGAAAACGGTTATATTTTACAGGTAAAAGAAGAATTCATGGACATTGTCGAGCAGCTCTGCCCTGTGGATTTGAAGCCGCCCGTGCTGAAAACCCTTACGATTATTGCGCTCAAAGAGCCCATCAGGCAATCACAACTCAAAGAATTGCGCTCAAATGCCTATGAACACGTCGCAGAACTCCTGAAAATGGGGCTTATTTCCCGAACGCGCGACAAAAACGGCCGTTCTTTCAACCTGAAAACCACTCCGAAATTCGCAGAATACTTCAAACTCAAAGGCGACGCAAAATCGCTCGCAAAAATCATTGAACTTGAAAAACAGGCGAAAGAATCGGATTAAAATGCACGAACTGAGCCTTTCAGAAAAAAGGGAATTTTATTCGTCGCTGCTTTCGCTCTATGAAGCGGGTTTTTCGTACGCAGATGCGTTTTCTTCAATAGAATCGTCAACCGGCAGCAAAAACCTGAATGCAATCGCCGCCTGCATCCGCATAGAAATCCAAAACGGCACACCGTTCGGCCAAATTATGCAAAAATACAAACAAATCCTCGGCGTGCAATACGCTCTGCTCGTCAAAGCGGGTGACGGGGCCGGAAAACTCGAAGATGTCCTCAAAAAGGTCATAGAGGAGATAAAAAGAGCCCAAAACCTTAAAAGCCGGCTAATTTCCTCAATGATTTATCCTGTTTTGCTTTTTTTGTTTGCGCTCGGGGTTTTGCTTTTTTGCAAATTCTTCTTTTTCAAGGTTTTTTCGGTCATGTTTTCGGGCGGAATTTGTCCTGCATCGCTTACGGTGCTTGCAATCGGCGCTTTTGTGAAAATACTTGCTGTTTATGCGCTGATTTTTGGGTTTTTTATCGTTTTTTTAAAAAACGGCCGCGCAAAACGCGCTTTTCTGGACTTTTTGTGCCGTCACACGTTTTTTGCAAAAATTTTTAAGCAATATTTTTTCGGAAATTTCTTTTCCGTAATGAGCGCGTCATACGATGCGGGCGTAACGGTCACAGAATCAACGGCTATGGCCGCTCCTTTGTTAAAAACAAGCAAAATGACCGCCGGTATCGCCAAAACCCAAAAAATTCTTGAAAACGGGGGCTCAATTACCTCAGCGTACGCAGCTGCTGGAATTTTTGACGCAGCGATGATTTCAAAAATTGCAACAGGCGAAAAAACCGGCACACTTGGCAAATCTTTCCGCTCAATTGCGCAGGATAGCGAAAGAAAACTGCAAGAAGCGCTGGATATTTTGATAAATCTGATGAATCCGCTCTCAATTCTCGTTATTGGCGTGATGGTGGGATATATTGCGGTCAGTTTTTATTCAAATTTCTACGGAAGCCTTTTCAGCTCCTTTTAGAGATATAAAACAAAATCGACGCGGCGCAGCTCAGGTTTAGCGACTCGGTTTTTTCAGAAATCGGGATTGTCGTCAAAATATCCGCCATTTCCACCGCTTCTTGCGTCAAACCGTCCGCCTCCGAGCCGAGCATGAGCACAAACGGCACCGAATAATCGATTTCTTCGGGATTTTTCGCATTTTTCACGTTCACAACCGAAGCTATGCAGCTAAAGCCGTCAAATTTTGCCTCTTTCACCGATTTAACTTTCACAACCGGAAGCTTAAAAAGCCCGCCCACCGCAGAACGCACGACTTTCGGGTTGTAAATATCAATTGTATCGCCCGCAAGCACCACTCCCTCAAACCCGAAAGCGGCCGCGCTCCTTAAAATTGTGCCGAGGTTGCCCGCATCCTTGATATTTTCAAGCAAAGCAAGGCGTTTTTTGTCCTTTAAGCAGTTTATGTCATATTTTCGCTGAAAACCGACAGCAACGGCCTCCGGCACGCTTTCCGTCGTCGAAATTTTCTCCAAAATCGGCTCGGTTACTATGGTTATTTTTTCTTTTAAAAAATCGAATTTTTCGAGATTTTCTTCTGTCGTGTAAACAGATTTTATCTCGACACCCTCGCCAAAAGCCTCAAAAATCGGCTTATAACCCTCAATCAGAAAAAGCCCGAGTGCATTTCTGAACTTTTTTTGCGCCAATTTTGCGGTTTCTTTTATTTCATTGTTTGAAAGGCTTTCGATTTTTTTCATTTTGAACCTTTATTTTCTTAATTTTTCCAAAGCAGAGATGATTTCTGCCCGAAATCCGTTTTTCTGCGAAGTTTTAGCACCTTTTGAAAGCTTGTTGAATTCTTCTCCCGTTAAAAATCCGTCGATTGAGGTTGTTTCAGCATCTGAAGCCCCTTTTTTCATCAAAATATTGAATTTCAGCTTCATATCATCAATGCTCATCTCAACCATTTTGCGCAAAAAACGCCGAATCGGCTTATCTTCAACCGTTATTTCAAGCTCCTGCGCGGTTTGAGGCGGAATTGTTTTTATTACCTCTTTAGTAAAATTCTTTGCAAAATCGAAATTCTTGTTCGATACTTTTTGGTAATCTATCCTGGAATATTTTCCGATTCTTGCAACATTTAGCCGAATCATCGCTCCTCCTGCCATTCTTTGAGCCATTTTAGCTCTTGCTCGTTCAAAAGGCGCTCATCAATGCACTTTGGCTCAAATTTCATCTTTGAGAGCGATTGTATAACAAAATTGCCCTCTTTTTTGGTTAAATAAACCGTATTTTCGAGCCGAACCCCGCCAAATCCCGCTTTATAAAGCCCGGGTTCAATCGTGAAAACCATGTTTTCTTTGAGAAATTTTTTGCCAGCTGCACCGCTTGAGATTGACGGAGGCATTTCATGAACATTTATGCCGACACCATGCCCGAGGCCGTGATTAAAATTAAACCCCTCGTCCAAAAGTCCGGATTTTTTCGCGATTTTTCGGGCAATTCTGTCAAGCGTTGCGCCCGTTGTCCTTGATGTAACTTTGTGATGGTATGCGTTCAAAAACATCCGCAAAACCGTTGTATAAACGCGTTTTTGGAGCTCATTCGGCTCGCCTTTTATGAAAGTCCGGGTGATATCGGTCGAATAGCCGCCCTCAAAGTGCCCCCCGCAGTCGAGCAGCACAAAATCGCCGGTTTTCACCGCAACCTCTTTAGACGGGTGCGAATAATGAATAATAGAGGAATTTGCACCCGCAGCGAGGATTGTTTTAAAGCTCAACTGGCGCGCTCCCTGCTCAAGATAGCCTTTTTCGACCGCCTTCGCGAGCTGTGCCTCGGTCAAATCATCATTTTGGGCAATCATGCCGCTGATTTTTTCCACGACCCTGTCCGTTCGCTCAAAATTCTTTTTAAAATGAGCGATTTCGGCCTCGTTTTTGATGGATTTCATCAACGCAATCCTGTTTTTTCGCAGCGGGACGGCATTTCGTTTAATCAGCCGAAAATCCGCCAAATTAATAGTCGACGGCACATACAAAGCTTCAAATTTTGGGGGCAGAAATTCCAAAAAATCTTTCATCGGGCGGATTTCAAAGTATTCTCCGGGGTGTTCTGCTTGTTCGTCCGTAAAAATTACCGCTTTTTCTTTATAAATCGCCATTTTTGCCTTAAAAACCGAGCTATAAGGCGTTTTATACTGCCTCAAATTTGTAAAATATGCGATATTTTCAAGATTTGTTTCAAGATAAACCTGTTTTTTGCGCAATTTTTTTGAAATTTTCAAAAACTTTTCATCCGCGCTTACCCCTGCAATTTCAAGGTCGATTTTTCGAGCCGGTTCTTTGCTTTCCGTTGTTTTTAGCTCAACAAATTTTTCAACCGGATCAAAATCAAGGGCTTTTATCTTGATTTTTTTCACAGCGCACTTCTTTTTTAGCAATTTGTAAAAATTCAGGGAAATTTTCTTCGCAACCACGCCCAATAGGGCATTTTCCGGGATTAATTCAACCATTTTTTCAAGAAAACTTTCCCCGAGCTGCAATTTTACAACAGTCGTTGTGCCATGGTCGACCTCGTTGTCCGCCTGCTCGTGATATCGCCCGTCCACGAACTGCCAGAGCCCATGCGCCGACAACAGGGCATCTCCGGTAGAGCCGGAAAAGCCCGTTACGTAATATCTTGAGCAGTTTGTGAGCTCATTGTACTCGACAAGGAACTCGTCCGTAGTGTTTATCAGGAGAAAATCGAGATTTTTCTCCGACAAGTAATTTCTCAGCGCATTAATCATAATTTTTCTTCAAACCTGCGGCTGTCGGGCATTATCCGACCCGTATTTTCCCTTTTTTGCGGTCAAAATCCTAACCTGCGCTGCTTTCACAGCCATTTGCCCAAAAAGCAGCCCCGCAGCCGGCGGAAAAAGGTGGGGGAAAATCCCCCAATTTAGCCTATTAATCCTTTTTATCCGTCAATTTAATCAAGTGCCAGCCGAATTGGGTTTTAATCGGGTTTGAAATTTCGCCGATTTCCATAGAAAATGCAGCATCTTCAAACTCTTTTACCATCTGGCCTTTGCCAAAATAACCCAAATCGCCGCCATTTGCGCCCGACGGGCACAAAGAAACTTCTGCTGCGGCATCTTCAAAGGGTTTTCCGGCGAGAATTTCTTCTCTGAGCTTTTTTGCTTCGTCTTCCGTTTTTACCAGCAAGTGGCTTGCTTTTACCTGTGTCATATATGTTCTCCGTTTGTATAACAAATTTATTATAATGCATTGTTTCAGAAAAAAATAGTATGTACAGCGTAGACGCTCCGATTATTTTGAATTATAATATCATTATGATTGAGATGAAAGTAATGGGAATAGCTCTGGACACGCGCACAGGTTCGCCAATCGTTGTTTTGCACGATTTGCAGAACAGAAAAGCGCTGCCCATCTGGATAGGCTCAGCAGAAGCCAGCGCTATCATAAGAAAAATTGAAAATATTGCGGTTTCGCGCCCCATGACGCATGATTTGATTATAGAAATTATCGAAAAAACAGGCTATTCCGTTGACAGAATCGAAATTAACGACGTCGACAAGGAAACTTATTTTGCAATAATTTATCTTAAAAACGAGCAGGGCGAAGAACTCGAAATCGACGCACGGCCCTCAGATGCGATTGCGGTTTCTATTCGCGTTAACGCGCCTATTTACGTTACGGCAAATGTACTTGCAAACGGCTCAGTTTCTTGTGACAGCGCAAAAGATGAAGAAGAAGCCCAGGAATTTCGCAATTTTATCCAAAATATCAAGCCGTCCGATTTTGAAAAATTGATAAAGGACGACAAACAGTCCGATCAATAGTTCGATTACGTTTTGTAAAGGCAAATTTGTTCAAAAGCAAAAAAATTTTTGTCCGGTTTTTACATATATATGCAACTTTTGGGAGAATTTTAACAATGTGTAATCAAAAGTATTGAGAAATGTTATACATCTGATAATATTTCTTGACTTTGTGGTTCCTTGCCGACTATCATATAAACAAAGAGTAAAGTGAGGTCAAATGAAAAGCTCAACACTGCACAGATCGAATTTATCAAAAGAGCGCATGGCACTTTTGGAAGAATTGAGGGCAAAATCCTCTTTTAAAGAAGATTCTAACCCTGCTCCCAATGTTTACATAAGACCCTCCAAAGAAAAAGAGCTCGATGTACTTTGGCAGAATTTTAAAGTCGGGCAAAAATCCGAAAAATCGCCCGGGGTTTATCTCACGGTCGGTTTTATTGCCGGTGCTGTCTGCATGTTTTTGATGACTGCGCTTTTGAGCTTCAGTTCCGATTCGATGTCGGATAATTCATCCTCCACAAAACTTGTAAAAAGAGAAAAACCTGCAAAATCGCAGATTTCTATCATTCCGGCTGACAATATTCAAAAACCGGCTGAAGCTGCTGCTTCAGAAAGCTATACAATCAAATCCGGCGACACTCTTGAGGGCATAATTATCCGCTTCTACGGAAAATATGACCCCTCTAAAGTTACAAAACTGATGGAAGCCAACAATTTATCCAACCCGAATGCGCTTTCTATCGGTCAGGTTTTAACTATTCCGTTGGATTAAGGAAAATTTTTTCACAAAAACCGCCGATTCTTGAGTTCGGCGGTTTTAATATTTAACAAATGCGGATGTAATTCAGTGGTAGAATGCAACCTTCCCAAGGTTGACGTCGCGGGTTCGAGTCCCGTCGTCCGCTGACTTTTTTTGAAAGAAATTTGCCTCTCACTCGCATTTCTAGGCAAACCAGTTTGCCAGAACTGCGGTTTACTGATCAATTTGCTACGCAAATTGCCAGCACTCCGGCTGCAATCAACCCATATCAGCTGAATCTTTCACAATATCAAAATCTTGTTTTTTCCAGGCCTTAAATCCGCCAGTGAGTTCTCTAACGGGATAGCCTTTTTCGGTAAGTTTTAAGGCTGCTTTCTTTGATTTTCGGCAAATTATCGACTGTGAATAGACAATATTCACCTTTTCCTTTGAAAACATGTTCAAATGCTCATCAATCTCATCCACCGGAACATGCGTCGCATAAGGAATATGTCCGTCAATATAATCTTCGTATTTTCGTACATCTATAAGGTTAAAACTGTTTAAATCGTCGGAAATAAGCTTTTTGAGCTCATGAGCGCCAATAGAATAGCTAATTTCATTCAAAAAATACTCATGGGCTCTGCGCGTATCCATCGTGATGTCGGTATGTTCGTTCATTTTTTACTCCTTTTATCATTAACGACTTACAGAATAACCAATTATTCTTCAGATATCATCCCGCCTGAGGGTAATAAAACGATAAAAACTTAACAATGCCGATATATATCACATTTTGCATAAAAATCCGTCCGATATGCTAAAGTAACTCTTATAAAAAGACAATGTTCTTTATAAAATGTAAATCAAAACACCGACAGTATTGTTACGAGAGAAATGATAACTTTTGACCCCAAAAAACAATGCTCTATGCTAAAGTTGATAAAGTAGAGGACTGCACGAGAGATTTTATAGAATTTGCCAGTGAAAACGGGCTAAAAATTATTTTGCAGCCTGATTAATACGCAAAAAAAGCACCCCGAAAGGTGCTTTTTGTTCTGTTTATTAATCAGATTACTTAACTTCTTTAGCAATTGAAGCTGTAATGTCGGTTCCGCCGTAAAGAACTACGCCCTTTGCCAAAACAATGTTAAATCCGCCTGCTTTTGCTTTTTTAGCAATAAGTTCGGACACGTTTTTGTCAATTGCCTGCAATTTTTGCGCATAAGTCTTGTTAATTGCCTCTTTTTTCACGCTCAGCTCTTTATTGTATTTTTCAGCAAGCTGTTTTTTCTTAGCTTCGTCTTTTTGAGCCGCAACTTCAGCATTTGCTTTCTTTACAAATTCTGCAAGCCCCTCAAGTTTCGTTTTCTGCTCTGCTTTTAGGTCATTAACCTGCTTTGACGAAGCAACAACCTTTTGTACGTCAACAACAGCAACCTCGGTGTTTATGTTAGAAACAGCATAACCGCCGGATAACAAACCAATAGCAAGGCAAACAAGTCCTACCAGCAATGTTTTTGAATTTTTCATTTTTTTCTCCTCATAAATGTAAAAGTAAACTCCTGAAAGCTTTTTATTTATGTATTTTTGCATATTCGCAGGTATTTTTCAAGATAATTTTTTCGTATGTTACATACAAATTCCGCAAAAACGGGCAAAATTGCCACCCCAAAGTTTTCCGAGAATCAGCCGAAAAATCACATAAAAATCCCGATTTCTCACCGCTCAACCGTATAATTGAGGCAAAATCAAGACAAATTTTTAACGTTTTAAGCCGTTTCGTTAATCATTTTCTGCAAATAGCTGTATTTCGGATAATAAGCTTCCGGATTTTCTTTCGCCGCTTTGATTTCGTCCTGCACCTGAACAAACAAATCTGCCAAAACAGGGTCAAATTGCGTTCCGGCGCAGCGTTTGATTTCCGCAACAGCAGTTTCATGGCTCAAAGCCTTGCGGTAAGAACGTGTGGACGTCATCGCGTCATACGTGTCGGCCAGCGCGATAATTCGGCCCGAAAGCGGGATTTCTTCACCTTTCAGCCCCTGAGGATAGCCGGAGCCGTCCCATTTTTCGTGGTGGGTGCGCAGCCAGTTAGAAATAACCGTCAATTTTTTTATTCCCATCAGCATTTTTTCGCCCTGTTCGGGATGCGACTTCATAACGGCGAATTCTTCATCCGTAAGCCGTCCGGGTTTGCACAAAATGCTCTGCGGAATGCCTATTTTCCCGATGTCATGGAGAAGACCGGCCGTTTCGATTTCTTCGAGCGTCGTATCGTCCAAATTCAGCTGTTTTGCCAGAATCATTGAATACAAAGTAACCCTCAAAGAATGGCCATGCGTATAGGGATCCTTTGCGTCGAGCGCGGCCGCAATAAGTTTAATGGTTTTGTAAAAAAGCTCCCTTAAATCCTTTAAAATAACCGCCTTGTTGTTCACAAGGTCGTATTTTCTGATTCCCGCCTCAATTGTAAGCTTAAGTTCCTCGGGGTCAAAGGGTTTTACAATATACTGGTATAGATGGCAGTCGTTGATTGAGTCAACAATCGCATCAACATCCAAATGCCCGGTCAATAAAATCTTTATAATATCAGGATATTCATCAGAAACATGTTTTAAAAACTCAGTACCTTGCATTTCGGGCATTTTTTGGTCGCTGACTATCAAAGAAATCTCTTTTCCTTTATCCTCAACGATTTGGAGCGCTTCTTTGCCGTTTGCTGCGGTCAAAATGTTATAATCGCGGTGCAAAGTTCTTCTGAGCAGCTGGAGATTGTTCACCTCGTCATCAACAAGAAGAATCGTATGCTTATCTGCCTTGGAGTTCAGGTTGAGAATTTCTCCGAGGCTCTGTTCAAAGGTATCTTTGTTGAGTAATGCTATTTTATCCATACTTTCACCGCTTTACCATCTTATAGTCGGCACGTTTTGGACAAAACTTTAAGGTTTTTGAACTTTTTGTGCATAATATTTACAAAAATTAATCTTTTTCAATGTAAACAAAAATATTATATATTATTTTTTCGTTCTTGAACATACTTGAAACGGATGGGCTAGTTGCAATTTTCAAAAAAACAGAACAAAACCGCAAAAATTGCCCAAATTTCACAAAAAACAGCCATCACCCGCCCGAATCATGCACAAAACGCCGCATTCTGCAAAATATTGGCAAAATTACAAAAATCATCGCACAAAACGAGCCGCACGAGGGCAATTTGCAAGGAATTCTAGCCCGAATACTTTTTCACCAGCTTATCAAGCGCTTTGACCATAATATCCTGATACAATTCGCAATTTTGCTGCGATTTTGCCTCAAAACGAAGCGTAAACACCGGCTCTGTGTTGCTCTGGCGAATCATCGCGAACCCGTCCTCAAGAATAATCCTCATTCCGTCAATCGTGACGATTTCTTTAATCGGCGTCTTGAACATTTCGGGCTTTTTATCCACAATTTTTTTCAATTCGTCCATAACGGGCTTTTTGCACTCGTTCGGGCAGTGAAAACGCACTTCTTTCGAAGTAAACACCTCATCGAACGGCGCAAGCAGCGATTCGAGCTTAAAATCCGGGTTTTGCTGCTTGTGTTTTGCAATAATTTCAATAATCCTGCATCCCGCGTAAATCGCGTCGTCAAAACCGTAATATCTGTCCTTGAAAAAGATATGACCGCTCATTTCGCCCGCGAGAATGGCGTTTTCCTCTTTCATTTTGGATTTTATGTAGCCATGGCCGGTTTTTGTCATAATTGCGCAGCCGCCGCAGCTGTTTATCGTGTCATAAAGCACCTGCGAGCACTTAACCTCGGAAACCACAACGGGTTTTTCGCCTCTTTTTGACAATTGTTCAATAACATCCGTTGCGTAGATTAATAACAGCTTATCGCCCGTTAAAGCGTTGCCTTTTGAGTCGATAACGCCGATTCTGTCCGAATCTCCGTCAAACGCAATGCCCAAATCCGCATTATTCTCGACAACTGCCTTTTTTATTGCGTCAAGCGTCTTTTCATCGCTCGGATTCGGGTGATGATTAGGGAAATTTCCGTCCGGTTCGGAGAAAAGTTCAATAACCTCGCAGCCCAAATCCCTGTAAAGCTTCGGGCCGACAATTCCGCCCGTTGCGTTTCCGCTGTCGACCACGACTTTTATGCCTTTGCCGATAGAAGCGAATTTGTTCACGATGCTTTCCGTGTATTGGTCGATTATGTCGTAGTTTTTCGTAATTCCGTGGCGGTTTGAGGTTTCACGGGCGTTAAATTCTTCCAGAGTCAGCGTTTTTACGCGTTTAATCTGTTCTTCGGTCATCGACGCCTTGTTGAACGTCATTTTCAGCCCGTTATATTCGCTCGGATTGTGGCTTGCGGTCACAATCAGGGCTCCGTTTACTTTTCCCGTGCCGATTACGCTCGAGGGAATCGGTGCAAATTCAGAATAGTAGCCGATTGGCGTAGGCGCCTCGCCGAGGTTCAAAACGTTCGCTCCCGTCGAAACAATGCCCTTTATAAGCGATTTTGCCAGCGAATCCGAGCTCAAACGCACATCGCGCGTCACCGTAACCCAGATATTTTTCGCTTCAATGTCGGTATTTTCTTCAATAAAGCGGATATAGCCCTTTCCCGCGTAATAAAACAGTTCTTCCGTGACATCTTCGCCGTAAATTCCGCGAATATCGTTTTTTCCGAATGCTCTCAAATCAAGTGTTATCGCCATCAGTCCGCTCCAATTAATTTTTCTTGTTTTTATTATTTCACAATCGGCCGGCGGGTTCAATATCAATTATTTTGGCAGAAAGCAGGGCGGGAAAAACGAAGTGGTTCCCACTGCGCAGTAAAACCTGGCATGTTGGTGGGAACCGCTCCGCAAATTGAAATAATTACCCCAAAATTCTTGCCAAGCTATTCCCACCCTACTTTCTGAACAACTAGGATAACATACAAAAGTTTTCACAGGATAAATTAAATACCTTGCCGAAAAGATCCTGAAACAAGTTCAGGATGACAGAATGGCGAAAATTTTATTCCCCTTTATATTTCCTGAGCCGGATTTCGTCCTTTTCAACGATAATTTCAATCTCATCCAGCACCGGATTCATCTTCATTATCTCTATCAACGCCTTTGGGATGATTATTCCCCAGCTATTTCCCATTTGTCTGAGTTTTTTGTGCA
>CALUPP010000109.1 GCA_944322685.1 Candidatus Gastranaerophilales bacterium | reverse complement strand
AATATCTTCCTTAAAAAACAATAAGGAACCAACAAAAATTTAAAAAACTCTTTGAAGCAATACAAAGTTTTAATGGAACGGGAAAAAGGTATTTTTAACGGCGTCTTTCAACGCCGTTTTATTTTTTATATTGGGCGGAAGCCGGTTTCGGTTTTTTCACGATTGTTTTGGTTGTTTAGGGGCACAGCCCCGTTTCTAAACCTATGATTTCTTGCGACGGGGCGGAAGACGGGCCATACTCAGCAAAAAAATCTCACATCTGCACAAAATATCCGATCCTCAAGCTAAAAACACAATTTTAAACCGACCCTCGCACAAATCATTGATTACAAACCGTGTTTTGTTTACTATTAATAATAAATCGGAATAAGAAAGATGAGGGTGAAATGTCACTTGATGTATATTTAGGGATTGACGTGGGCTCTGTTACTACAAAACTTGCACTCGTTGACGAAACCGGAAAATTTATTGACAGCTATATGCTCAGAACCGCAGGAAAACCCGTTATTGCGGTACAAACAGGCATGCGTGAGCTTTATAAGAAAAAATTATGCGACTATAACATCCAAGGCGTCGGCACAACCGGCAGCGGAAGAAATCTTGCGGGCGCTTTGACCGGTGCTGACGTTATCAAAAACGAAATCACGGCCCATGCAGTCGCTGCAAGCAGCTATGTGCCCGGAGTTCAAACAATTTTGGAAATAGGCGGCCAAGACAGCAAAATAATCATTCTTCGCGACGGAATCGTAACGGATTTCGCCATGAACACGGTCTGCGCGGCCGGAACAGGCAGTTTTCTTGACCAGCAGGCAAGCCGATTGAACGTTCCCATCGAAGAATTCGGCGATACCGCACTAAAATCAACTTCTCCGGCAAGAATCGCCGGAAGATGCGGCGTTTTCGCAGAAAGCGACCTTATCCACAAACAACAGCTCGGATATCCCGTGGAAGACTTACTATACGGGCTTTGCCAGGCTCTTGTGCGCAATTATTTAAGCAATCTTGCGCTCGGAAAAGAACTTTTGCCAATCGTAACTTTCCAAGGCGGCGTCGCAACCAACTCAGGCATGGTTAAAGCCTTTGAAGAAGCGCTTGATACAAAAATTGTCGTCCCTCAAAACCACCAGACGATGGGCGCAATCGGTGCGGCGCTTCTTGCGATGGAAAATCACCAATATACTTCCACGCCTACAAAATTCAAAGGCTGGGAGGTCGGAGAAATGCACTTTAATTCGGTTACAAACCAGTGCACCGGCTGCTCGAACAACTGCGAAATCATCACAATCGTAGAAGGCGACATGGAAGACAAACATCCGCAAAATATCAAAGATATCAAAGGAAATATCATTGCCCGCTGGGGCGGAACCTGCGGAAGATGGGATATTTCATAAATCACAGGCTGTTTCAGCATCAAAATGTTGAAAATGAGGCAAAATGGGGCAATAATTTAATATAAAATACATTATATAAATTATTTGCGCCAAAATACTATTAGGTATATTATATAAGAAGATGTTTGAAGCATAGTTCTGTTCTTGGAGGACAAGTGACCCAAAAGCTGAGAATTAAAGGCGGTTTTACACTCAAAGGTGAGGTTTCAATAGGCGGTGCAAAAAACGCCGTACTGAAACTTATGGCTGCGGCTCTGCTTGCTAAGGGCGAAAGTAAAATTCACAATGTTCCCGACCTAACCGATGTACAAATAATGCTCAGCGTAATTGAAGAGCTCGGCGTCAAAACAAAATACGACAAACAGGCCAAAACAGTAACAATTGACGCTACCGACATCACAAATATCACCGCAAAATACGAATTGGTCAGCAAAATGCGCGCTTCTTTCATTGTTTTGGGCGCACTTGTAACAAGATGCAAAGAAGCCATCGTTGCTTTACCCGGCGGATGCGCAATCGGCGAAAGACGTGTTGACTTCCATATAAAAGGCTTAGAGGCTTTGGGCGCAAAAATCAAAATCGAAAACGGATACGTCCACGCAAACGCCTCAAAACTGCACGGAGCGGACATTTACCTTGATATTCCGTCCGTTGGCGCAACAGAAAACCTCATGCTCGCCGCAATAATGGCCGACGGCTCCACAAGAATCCAAAATGCCGCGCAAGAACCGGAAATTGTTGACCTTGCGAACTTTTTAAACGCAATGGGTGCTGATGTTTCAGGGGCCGGAACGTCAGAAATCGTAATCAACGGCGTAAAACAGTCCGATTTGCACCCGATTGAATACTCCACTATACCGGACAGAATTGAAGCCGGCACTTATATGGCCGGAATCATCGTTACACGCGGAAAAGGCATTATAAAAAATGTTTTGCCCTCGCATTTGACGTTTTATAACTCAAAATTAATCAAAATGGGCGCAAAAATAAAACTTCTTGAGCCGACAGTGCTGGAGGTCAGCTGCAAACAGCGATTAAGCTCGGTAAACATCGTAACCCAGCCTTATCCCGGCTTTCCTACGGATTTGCAGTCGCTTGCGATGGCTATGCTCACAACAGCCGACGGCGTAAGCATTGTTACGGAAAGTCTTTACGAAAACCGCTTTATGCAGGTGCCCGAGCTGCGCAGAATGGGCGCAGACATCCATCAGGAGCGGAATCACGCGCTTATTCGGGGCGTAAAAAAGCTGACGGGCGCAAATCTCAAAGCGAGCGACCTGCGTGCGGGCGCATCTTTGATTATTGCGGCGCTCATGGCCGACGGAGTCAGCGAAATCGAATCAATCCACCATATCGACCGCGGATATGAAAATTTTGAAGAAAAATTCAGAAACCTCGGCGCAGACATTATAAGATTTGACGATAGTCTTCCGCAGGTAGATATTTCAACCAAAAAGGGGACATACAATGAAGCCTCAATATAAAAGATGGTACGATCATGATCCGGTTTTGGTGGAAGTTCTTGAGCTTCTGCGCAACTATCAGGATGAATTGAAAGCGCAGGCCGAAATTTTTCTGCAAAAAATCGAAGAAAAGGTCTCAAAAGAAACAATTGACAAGTTTTATGAAATGGTAAAACCCATAAACGGCAACCGCTGGTACGACAAAGACCCTGTTATCTCAAAAACGGTTGAGCTTTTGAGGGTTGTTCCGCCGGAAATCCAAAAATCTGCGGCCGAAAACTTCATAAAAACCCTTGAGGACGCGGGAATTGTCCACCAAAAGGGCTAATTTCAAAATTATTGCAAAAAATCTCCGTCATTCTTAAAATTATTCCCCCAAAAAACGCAAAATACGCTCCGGAGGCCGCTAAAAAACATGAAAATCTGGGATTTTATAAAATCTGTCTGGTACGAGTTTTTGTCGCATTTTGTGTGCGAAAAAATCCGCTACAAAATAACCGGCTCCTGCAAAAAATGCGGAAAATGCTGCAATTATATGTACAGTTTTGACACTTACACGGAAAAAGAGTTCAAAATCATGCAGTTTCTCTACCCGGCGTACAGACGATTTTACATAAAGGGCAAAGACGAGGAGGGAAATTTCATTTTTGCCTGCAAATACGTATCAAAAGAGGGTCTATGCACGGTTTACGACAAACGCCTGCCAATGTGCAAAAAATATCCCGCAAAATCCATACTTTATCCGGCAAAACTGCATGAAGGCTGCGGTTTTAGCGTCGAAAAGATAAGTTTTGAAGATTATTTAAAATAAAAACGGCTCATATAGCAATTTTTTTCATTCGCATGTTTTTATAAAAAAAGAACGACAGGAAAGGTTGGAATCTTTATGGACTTTTTATCAAATAATCTGTTATACGGCGCCGGAAAAACGCAAAACAGCCCATATAATTCCTCCACCCCCCCCAAAAAAAGCAGGCTCTGAGCGGATATAGCACCATTCAGCCGCAAAAACCCGATGAAGTAATTTTAAACGGACAAAAAAGAGAAGTAAAAAAGCATTCAACGGCAAAAAAGGCCGGTATTGCCGCTGCCGTTGCAATCGGGCTGACCGCTGTTGCATTAATCGCCCGCGGAAAGCTCAAAAGCGCGCAAAAACTCGCCGAAAACATTGAATTTTCGCCCGCAAAAACCATTGAAGAAGCAAAAGAGTTCGCAAAAACGCATTTGAAGATTGAAAACTTCGATACGGCCGGAGATTTGGAAATCGCAAACTGGGTAAATGAGGGCCTGACAAAAGTCAGCAACAAATACAAGGGAAAGGCCGCAATTCCCAAAACAGTTGCGCCATATCCCGAAGATTTGTACAAAAAAGCGCTCGCAGAGGGAAAAGGGGTTGCCCTGGCCGATATAAATGCGAATACCGGCGTAATGCGCGTTAATATTCATTATTTTAACGACGCACAAAAAGATATTAAAAAAATGATGGAGGAAATGGGCATAAAAATTCGTAAAACCGGCCAAAACGACCTTGAAGAAATTAAATTCGACATTTTACCTTTCATGAATGTGCAAAAACAGCTGGATTTAATACCGCTGCTCTCAAAAATCAATGACGGAACCGCGTCAAAAATGGAAATTGTAACCGCAAGCCGCGCAATCTCGGACATGTACGAATTTGATATTCTGCTGGGAGAAAAACCAGATTTGATTTACGCTCATGTGCTAAAAAGCCCGAAGCTGCGCTCGATTTTTGCCCAAAACAAGGACGTAAATGTTTTATCTATGGAAAAATTTAAGTCGCTTGGCAAAAATGAGCAGATTGACTATCTTTACGACCTTTCAGAAGCGGCCATGAAGAACAAAAAAGACGAAGATTTGAGGAATATTTTCTCTGAAATAAGAATAAAAGACAGAAAACCCGATATTTTCCATACTATCTATCATGAAACCGGGCACAGCATGCATGCGCAAAATCTGGGCAAAAAAGAATACAACAAAAGGCATCTGCTCACCGAAAAAGAGCAGGAAATCGCCTCAACAATATCGGATTACGCAAAAACCAACTCACATGAGTTCGTTGCGGAAGTGCATGCGGAACTGATGGCCGGAAATCGCGTTTCTGACGAAATAATGGAAATTTACAAAAAATACGGCGGAGCATTGCCAGTAAATTAACGTTTTTCGGCGTTATTTCAGAATTTTACCATACAACGAGAACAATACCGGGCGCACCGTTGCCTCCGGCAGACCATTCAGTCGTTCTTCCGTTTGAACCGCCGCCTCCGCCGCCCGCCCCGGGAGTAATTGCGTTTTCTCCTGGGGTTGCTGCGTCGCCACCAAGGGCAATAGCTGATGTTGTGTATTCGTCAGCGATATTTAAGGGCATTAATGAACGATAACCGTTTTCCCCGTGCGCATCAAAAGAGTTTCCGGAAGCAGATGCCGCTCTTGTCAAGCCACCTGAGCCGCCTCCGGCAATGATTTTATACCCAAATCTTGTTGCAGAACCGTTTTTACCGTTCGTATCAACTGTTGTTGCGCCATATCCGCCTTTTCCTACGGTAACAAGGGTTTGTCCGGGTGATTTTTTGAATTGATAAAAAGCAGAATTCCCGGCCTGGCCGCCGCCTCCGCCAAATATATCCAAATGCTGAATCATAGCCACGCCGTCACAGCCCGTAACTCCTCGAGCTTGTAAGCCTCGACCGCCGCAGCCCGCATTTTTGAAAACATCCGGCAGTTTATTGGCCACATCTATCGTATCAGCTTTATATTCATTCCGCTCTTGGTTGTACATTATGTACGCACCATATTTATTACCAGATTCTACCCCGTGCCAGCCGTTTACCTTGGATTCGCCCTCAGAAGGTGAATATTTACCGGGATCGCCTCCTCCTTTATCAGAACAACCAAAAAAATTGGATGTTCTTCTGCGCCCTCCTCCGCCGCCTCCGGCAACAAGCTGAAGTCCGCCTCCGGAAAATGTTGTATCTTCACCGGAGCCCCCTTGATGAGAACCATTAGCACCTGTTCCGGCCTTGCCGACGACAATTGAATAATAAACACTCCTTTTCAGCGGAATATAATCTGCAATTAAAGCTGCTGACCTTCCGCCTTGGTCTCCGCGGCCGCATTTCCAGTTATTTCCGCCGCCCCCTCCTCCGCCGCCGGCAAGAATAACATAGTATTGGCCGTCCTTGCTCGGAGAAAAGGTATAAGTACCCTTAGAATAAACCTTTTCCGGGTTGAGTGTTGCATATCCCGACGCACCGCCGCCTCCTCCGCCAATGACCGTGACGTTGAACTTTTGAACGCCCGCAGGAGGGTTAAAAACACAGCCGTTTGCGGAAACCGTTCCGGGCAACGGAAAAAAGTTTGAACCCTGAATATGCGAACCATCAGCCGATTTTCTGGTGCAATACCAGTAATGCGACATGTTATTTGCCTGAAGTTTTTTGTTATATTTGGCGATTATTTCCGTGCTCAATGCAACAATAATTGAAATTATCAACAGGGTAAGCAGCGCTTCTGCAAGGGTGAAACCTAAACTACCGACAGCCCCCCCCCCCCATGGGTGCAAATGTAGTTATATCAAGCTTTTTGGGGGATTTTAAATTTAAAAATCCAAACATTTTCAACTTCCGTTCTTTCTTAGATGTTAATTGATATAATTTTACTATCCGACTGATGTTTTTTCAAGAATGTTTATTCTAGCCGGCCGGATTCCGTTAAAAACAACAAACGCATCAGATTTATTGGATTTATGTGCAAAATAAATTAAAAATCAAACAATACTCTTTCTCATACGCTCTGAACGGCCGGAGCTGAGGATGTTTTTGAGCTTCATGATGGCCTGAGCGTGCAGCTGGCAGACTCTTGATTCAGAAATGGCGATGGTTTCGCCGATTTCCTTGAGCGTCATGTTTTCATGGTAATAAAGAACCATAATCATTCTTTCGCGCTCGGGCAAACGCCGCAAGGCCTGCTGAAGCTCCTGTTTTACGTCCTTGTCGACAAGTTGTTCAAGCGGATTTTGGGTATTATTATCCTGAATTGTGTCAATAATTTCGACACTTTCATCGGATGTGCCTTTTTTGTCATAAATCGAAGAAACCTGCATCTCCTCAGCAAGAATCGCTTCCAGTTTATCCTTTTCCATGCCGACAAGCTGAGCAAGTTCGGTCGGAGTAGCTGCACGGCCGTTATTTTGTTTAAAATCTTCGGCTGCGAGCTTAATTTCTTTGATTTTGCGCCTTATACTCCGCGGAATCCAGTCCTGCGAGCGGATTTTGTCGATGATTGCCCCTCTGATACGCATAAGAGCATAGGTTTCGAACCTTGCGCCCTTGTTTGGGGTATATTTTTCAATTGCGTCAATCAACCCCTCAACGCCGAAGCTCGTAACGTCCTCCAGCGTAAAAGCCTGGGGAAGATTGTTCTTTATTCGGCCGATAACGTAGCGTGTGAGATAAATATACTGAACAATGAGCGTATCCCTTAGTTTTTTATCGGATTTGTCCACCAAATAATCATGCCACAACGATTCCAGCTCGCTGTCGCTAAGACGTTTTATCCTGTTATACGAATTGTACTCTATCTCATCGCTCATCCGAAAATATCCATTACCGCCCTAAAAGTGATGGTTCTATTTTAATTTTACAATCTATGGGGATTCAGGAATCGTGTATTTGGATGAAATTTTGAATTTTTGCGAAAATAGAGCTAAAAATCAGCTTTTAAAATCGGATTTTTTTCAATTTTTGCGAGATATTTTTGGATAACCTCCTGCGGCATATACATGTGAAGCGCGCCAAGGTCAGATGTATCAATATGTTCGCCCGGTTTTGCGGCTGATATTCGTTTTTCTATGATTTTATTGGGGTTAAGCGTGCCGAAATCCGCCAAAAACTCATATGCGTCGATATCAACGTCATTTTTTGAGATTTCAAAGAACCTGCGGCCCCTGTTGTAATGGGCGATGTGCGATTCATAGTCGGCAACCGAGGTTATGTTGGGTTTTAACCCATTTTTCAGGCAATATTCGACAGCGAGCTGATCCGCAGCCGTGCCGATTCCGGAAAATAGCGATTCATCGTTATTTTGGAGATATTCTATTGAAATTCGGCGTCCTTTTATCCCCAGCTGCGGATAATCGTCCAAAAGCGCGCTGTTTTCATACACATCCCAAATCGGCGAGTCCTGTTTCAGCTTGTGCCAGTCGTCGATTGTCACATAACCGGCCTCTTTTTTGGTATCTTTTTCCAAAAAATGATATGTCGTCTGCCAGCCGTCCTTTTGAGATTCCGCAACATAAACCTCGCAAGGAATTTTGCTGATTTCGCCGGACGCCTGATTTTTTACCTTTTTGTAAATCAAAGCGCGGTTTTGCGGGTTGAAACGTACATCGACTTGTTCAAATTCAGGCCTTTTCGCCGCTGCTGACGGGTTTTGAGGGGTATTTACACGGATTTTCATATGCGAAATCCGAATTTGAGCCGGTTCTGATGAGCGTTCAAAAACATCCCCCGAAATCCGGCCGAAAGCGGCATTATTCAGGATTTTTCCGGGCTTTATTACCGCAGGAAAGCCTATTTTTTTAATATTTATCATATTTATATAAAAACCGAAAATATAAAAGTTGCTACCTAGTCCAAATCGACTATTTTTCAAAAATATTGTATTGCGTGAATTAAAATTGTGCAATAATTAAAAAGAAAACCATAAAACGGCAGGGAAAGTGACAGATTCAGGAAAAAAATACTTGTGCATATTCGGCGGCGGCGCAATCAGAGGGTTTGCATACCTCGGCGCGCTCGAGGCGATGCATGAGATGGGCGTGGAAATAAAAGCCTACGCCGGCTCATCTGTCGGAGCGGTTTTTGCGGCGTTTGCCGCAATGGGGTTTTCAGCTTGCGAGCTCAGGGATGTTTTTGCGGAGGTAAATTTTGACCTTTTCAAGGATATTCAGATAAATCTTGCAAAAAACTTCGCAATCAGCAAAGGTGAATTCTTTCTTGAATGGATTCGCGAAAGTATTGAAAAAAAATTCTACGGCGAAAAGTACTCAAAAGGCAAAAACAACCCCGTTACGTTCAAAGACATCGACACAGATCTAATCGTCATAACAAGCAACCTGAACGGCTGTACACCGTACCTTTTTTCAAAATACACAACGCCCGATTTTGAAGTTGCGCAGGCTGTCAGAATCTCAACCGCACTCCCGGGGCTTTTGGAGCCATTTGAATATGACAACAAGCTCCTAATCGACGGCGATATGATGAAAAGCTGGCCAATGTGGCGAATAAGCGATCTTTTGTGCCCGGATGATTGCAGAATACTGGAATTCAGGCTTGAGGGCGGAAAAAACTGGGAAAAAGTCAACAATTCCATAGAATTTTTAAATGCCGTCTACTGCACTTTGTCGAATTTTGCCACGGATTACATAAAATCAGTTTACCTGCCAAAAGACAAGTTCGACTACATTTCTATCGACACGGACAAGGTTTTGCCCGTAGAATTCAACCTCACAACGGAAAAACGCCAAAAATTAATCGAAAAAGGCTACCTGACTACCATAGAATACTTCACAAAAACCCTTTTGGAGAAGAAAAAACGGCTTCTTCCGCAATATCAGGTAATTTTGGACAATCTCATCAAAACAAAAAACTTTATTAGCGCAAATAAAGCAGAAAAAGCGAAATGTCAGCTATGCGAGCTTTTTGTTTACCTTTGCGAGTCAAAACGCTGTATTGATTTGCAGATTTACAACGATATTGCTGAATTTAAGAACTTTTTATTCAAAAATATACACAAAAGCTTTTTCGGCAAAACAACGCTTAAAGAAACCCGCCAAATTATCTTTTATCTCAACAAAATCAATACACAGGTGCTCAATAAGTGCATTGAGCTTGACGAATACATAAAAGAATTCGAAAAACCGGCAGGCGTGTTGAAAAAATAGCTTTGCAGAGGCGAAAGTTATTCCGCCAAACGACCCTGACACTGCTTCATCATAAAAGAACAGAGCTCTTTTGAGGGCGCGTCGATTATTTTGTGGGCTTTGGACGGTGTTTTCGGGGGCTCAGGGCTCGTCCATTTGTTGACAAGCTTGTAAATCCCTATCGCAATGATGGCAACAAGCGCAACTATTATCAAATTTTCAAAAATTACCTGAGTTTTCATAGATTAATTATACATTTTTATATGATTTTGTAAACCATAGCCCGGTGAGCAGGCCGCTCATCACCAAAAACAAACGCCTCTTTGACCCCATCGAGCGCATTTTTGATTTTTTCCTCAGAATCAGAATAAAGAACGGCAATAACATCGCCCGGTTCAACTTTTTCACCGTAAATCTTTTTGAGCTCAATCCCCGCCGAAAAATCAACGCTGTCCGACTTTTTCTCCCTGCCTGCGCCGAGAAGCTTGCAAGCGTATGCAATTTTGTAAGCATCAATATTCTCAACATATCCGCAGGAGTCCGTTTTCAGCTCAAAACGGCATGCCGGCTGCTTGAATTTTGAATAATCATCAACAACCGAATCATCGCCCCCCTGCGAAATAATGAGCTCCCTGAATTTTTCCAGCGCAGCACCGCTTTTTAGGACATTATCGATTTTTTCAACCGCTTCTTCCTCATTTTTTGCGATTTTCAGGTGCAAAAGCGTCAAAACCGCGATTGCATAGGTCAATTCTTTGATATCAGGGGTGCAGTTTCCTTTTAAAAACTCGATTGACTCAATAACCTCAAGCGAATTGCCCACCATGCGCCCTAAGGGCTGCTCCATTGAGCTAATGACCGCATTAAACTTGCGGCCGAGATTTTGAGCGGTATTCACCATCAACTCGGAAAGCTTTAGCGCATCTTGCGGCGTTTTTATGAACGCGCCCGAGCCGTATTTCACATCAAGCACAACGAAATCCGCTCCTGAAGCGATTTTTTTAGAAACAACCGACGACGCAATTAAAGGCATCGAGTCAACGGTCGCCGTAACATCGCGCAGGGCGTACAATTTCCCGTCCGCGGGGGTCAATTTTTTCGTCTGCGAGCCGATTGCGACCCCGATTTTCTTTACTTTGTCGATAAGTTCATCAATTTCCAGCTCCGTCCTGAAATTCGGGATGGATTCGAGCTTATCAATCGTTCCGCCCGTATGCCCGAGCCCTTTTCCGGAGAGTTTTGCCACGGGAACGCCGCAAGCAGCAAGAAGCGGGATAAGAATTATGGTGATTTTGTCCCCGACGCCGCCAGTAGAGTGTTTATCGGCAATATGAGAGCCGATTGGCGAGAGGTCGATTTTTTCGCCGGAATTTATTATTGCAGCGGTAAAATCAGCCGTTTCTTTCCCGGTCATCCCCTGAAAATAAACCGCCATAAGCCATGCGCTGATTTGATAATCTTCAGCCGTTCCGTTCATCAGCGAATCGACCAGAAAATTGATTTCTTCAGTCGTATGCGCGAGCCCTTTTTTCTTTTTTTCGATTAAATCAACAACTCTCATACCTTAACCCCGACAAAAACGGAAAAAGCCGGATAATACGGCCTTTTCCGCAAATGATATTCATTCAGTTACTTGCTTTTTTTGAATTTTTTGTTGTTATTCAAATAATAAATAACGTCATCGGTCAAATCCACGCCGCCCGTGAAAATTACACGATAATCAAGCACAACGTCGATTTTTCTTTCCGCAGCAACCGCCTGCGCAGCGTTGACAATGTTATTTTCGACCTCTTCGGCCTTTTTCAGTTTCAATTTTGTGAAATTATCGTTCTTAACTTTGAAATCCTTTTGCACGGTTTCTTCAAAGTTCTTTTTCTGGATGGGAGATTCAATATTTTTGTACTGTTTTTCCTTGTCCATCAGATACTGTTGAAGATTGAGGTACTCAGCATCGAGCTCTTTGTATGCATTTTTAGCAAATTCGTAGTTTGTTTCAACGGTTTTGTAGTTTACATAGCCGATTGTGTCTGCATTTGCGGCCATTGCACCAAAAACCAGCGCCATTGACGTAATTATTGCGAGTTTAAATCTTTTCATAAATCCTCCTCCTGATTAACATGATTTTAGCAGTAATGTCGGATTAAAACAAGTTGCATCCACCCCTAAAAATACTCCAAAGCAAAAAATCCTTAAACATTAATTTTTCGAGCCCATAAGCGTCAGCGAATCAAGCCGAAAATTTAATATTCAACGCATTTTTCGCACAAAAGCAGAAACTCCCGGGGTTTTGTGATTTTAGTTTGAAGTGCTCATGGGGGAGGGCTCAAAAATCGGAGTTGATTTTAACCAAATGTTAAACGACCGGAGGAATCAGCACTTCAAACTAAAATTACAAAACCCCTCACCACCGGAAAAATTCAGCGAAGTGAGGGATTTTTGTACATATTTTTGATTTTTATTTCTTCATCTTGTAAATTTTGAACTCCGAGCACTTCAATTCGCCAAAATGCATTGAGTTTTCGGGTTTTGCGAACGGAATTTCTTCAAATTCGCCCTGAGCCGGGTTATATTTGTATTCCGCGACGATTGAAAAATCGCCCGGAATCGCGATTTCTCTGTTGTAAACGGTTTTTCCGTCCTTAACATAAGTATAACAAAGCCCGTCCTCGCCTTCTTCGGAGATTTTTTCCGTAGGAGCCTCGTAGTTCGCAACTATGAGCAAAGCCTCTTTCAGCGGGTCTTTTGACACCATCCAGGCGGCAAAACCGTCCTCCTGAGTGATGATTTGGGCCTCACCTTCGCGCGTAAGCTCGCAATTCAAAGCAAAACGGTCAATCGCGTTGAATTTTTTGAAAAATTCATCATTTCTTGCCCTCGGCATGGAAATTTCTGCGCCGATTGCGCCCTCAATACCCGTTTTCGTGAAAGATTCATCGCCGTCAATGTACATTACAGGGCGATTTGCGTTTTTTCCGCCCGGAAGAAACTTAAATTTGAACCACTTAAACAAAGCCCCCTCCTCGCCGAGCTGGCCAGGGTACTGGTCAATCGAGCGGAACTCGCCGTCCTGGTTATTGTAGGTTTTCAGGATGGACAAAGGCTCTTTCACCGCGCTTTTTTCGTTGTATTCGGCGAGCTCACGGTTGTTGTTCATGATTTCTTGGGGATTTTTTGATGATTGCGAAATTATATCGTTACCCCAGAGAATATCAAAACACATGTCCTCATGATATTCCTTGTAAAACTTATCCCAGAGCATATATTCAGCTAATGCCGCAAAATAAGGCGTTTTGCTCTTCAAAACACGGTTCGCTTTGCCCAGAACATAAGCCGGAGCGCGATAGCTTATCGGTACGCAGTCCTTTTGGGACACGGAATCAACGACATGGTCAATATGGTCAACGCGAAAGCCGTCAAAGTTGTAATCTTTTTGCAATTCTTTGAGATAATCGATAAAAGCGTCAATAACAGGCGCATTGTACTTTCCGTTTTCAAGAAAAACGAAATAAAACGGCGTCTGGCAGTCAAGATTTGCAAAATCGGTGACATCCTTGCCGTTGCAGTCATAGTGCCTGAAGACAGGATAATCGCCATGCTCGGACATTTTGTCAAAAATCGGGATTCCCGCAGAGCACCAAGCCCCGCCCGGCGCCGGCCAGAGCCCTGCGTCAATCAAAGCACGGATAATTTCACCCTGTTTTGTAATATCGGGCTCTTTTAGGGATTTTGAGGGTTTTACGCCCAATTTTTTGGCAACAACGTCCTTTACCCGCTTGTGAAGCTTGATTTGTTCTTCTCTGACGAGCATTTTATTCGAAATTTCTTTTTTCAAAGGCAAAAGTTCTTCATCAAAACGCTCATATATGTTTCTGTAATGCTCGCTCAGGTCAGATGAGCCGTTTTTCAGCGTTGATTTGTACAAATCCGCAACTATTTCAACATCGTCTGCATCAAACTCGTTGTCCGCCTTGAGTTTGTCGCTCACAGCGTCCACACCGTTTTCAATGGATTTCATCAGGGCGTTTATGTCGTACCAGCGCGCAATCCAGGGGTTTGCGAGCACCATTTTCGAAAATCTGCCCGTTTGCGGCAAAACATCATAAATCACAGGGTGCCCCGCAAGCTGCGCAAGGCTCACGAACAGCTGAACCTGTTCTTTTGCATCCAGCCCGATTTTCTCTTTTATCGTTTTATCCTCAAGATTCGGGCTTATATCAAGGCTCGTGGGCAAATAAGCGCACCCGAACTCCCTCGGATGGAACGGAATCAAATACAAAGTCGTATTAAGCACCTTTTTGTCGGGCCGGCCGACCGGCAAAACCAGCAGCTGGCGCAGCCAATCAATCAATTTGCCCGGTTCATGCGTAACATTTCCGTTTCCCAGCCCGGCAAGGTTGATTAACTTTATATCATGCTGTTCTTTTTGTATCCATTCGGCCGATTCAAATCCTGCACGCTTTACAGGGCTGATGTTTTCATTTTCAAATGAGAATTCGCCGTTCGAAAAAACACTATTTGCCTCCCATTTCATCTCAAGTCCGTATAAAACCTCGGCATCAGTCAATTCCTCAATCGCCTGAATGTAAGAATACGGCAAATACCCGTTTTTTTCTATCAAACGTGCGAGTTCCTGCTTTCTTTCAACGGGGATTGCGTCATAGTTGTACAATTCCTTTAGTTTTGAATACACGGAATTGATTTCCTTGTCTTTTATCTCCGTTTTTTTGAACAACTCGAACAATTTTCTCAAAAATGAAAACATAAACACCTCTTTTATCCTTATCTAACCAATTCTACCATTTTCACCATTCAACATCAATAAAAGTTTTCCAAAAAACCGGTTTGAAAAGGCTGTGTGATTTTTTGCGGCAAAAAACGCAAAAGCTGCCTAAATAAGCACAAAATTACAGAATTTATCCGCAAAATTTCGCTAAAAATGGATTAAAGCAGAATAAATACCGCTCAAAATACGAAAAAACTGCTATCAGGCGATTTTACCAAGAAATCAAAACAATACCAGGCGCACCATTGCCTCCGGCCGACCACTCAGCAGTTTGACCGTTAGAACCGCCGCCGCCGCCGCCGGCTCCTGGAGTAACTGCATTTTCACCGGCTGTTGTAGCAGTTCCGCCCTGAGCAATAGTTGATGTCGTAAATTCATCAGCAATATTTAAGGGCATTAACGAGCGGTAACCGTTTTCGCCGGTTACATCATATGATGTACCTGAGGCAGAAGCAGATCTTGTTATGCCGCCAAGACCACCACTGGCTATGACTTTATTGCCAAACCTGGAAGCACCGCCATTTTCCCCGTTTGTATCAATCGTCGTAGCGCCATATCCACCTTTTCCGATTGTAACAAGGGTTTGTCCGGGTGATTTTTTGAACTGATAGAATGAAGAATTACCAGACTGGCCACCACCGCCACCATATATGCTGACACGCTGGATGTAAGCGACGCCATTCTGGCCGGAGTGCCCATATGTACGATCTCCCATACCTCCGGCACCCGCGCTCTTATATGATTCCGGCAATTTTGCGGCAATATCCACTGTTTCAGGATTCTGAGCCGACATATCCTGGTTAAAAAGAATATAAGCGCCATCTCTGCTGGGTGTTCCGTTACCATTTTTACCATATACCGTGTCGGGAGAAAATGACCCGGGCGAGCCGCCGCCTTTATTTTTACACTTAACTACAAGCATAGGTCGCCTGCTTCCTCCGCCACCACCTCCGGCGAATAGGTCAAGATCCCCGCCTTTAAATGTAGTATCACCAGCCTGTCCGCCTGTGTGAGTGCCACTTGCGCCTGCACCAGCTTTTCCAACAACCACTTCATATGTATTATTCTTGTTTAAATCAAAATAATCAGCAATCAAGGCACCGGAACGTCCGCCCTGATCCCCATATTTGCAAGCAGGTCTTTTTCCGCCGCCGCCACCGCCGCCACCGACCAAAATAATATAATATTTCGCGTTAGAACTTGGCGAAAAAGAATATGTACCGGGCGAATAAATCTGTTCCGGATCCAATGTTGCATAACCGGAGGCACCGCCACCGCCGCCGCCTATAACTGTAACATTGAATTTATTAACACCGGGTGGAGGATTAAAGGTGCAACCGTTGGAAGAAACAGAACCCGGAGTAGGTGAATAATTCGACCCCTGAGTATGTGAGCCGGCAGTAGATTCCCGGGTGCAATACCAATAATGCGTCATATTATTAGCCTGGAGTTTCTTATTTTTTTTGGCGATCATTGACGTACTCAACGCAACAACAATCGAAATTATCAAAAGAGTAAGTAAAGCTTCAGCCAAGGTAAAAGCCGCTTTATTAAATTCAAAAATTTTAAAAATACTTAATTTATTAAACAACTTTGTAAATCCATTTTTCTTTGCACTATTCGTATCCAAATCAAATCCGCCTTTCGGTATATATTAATTTTATCACCTGCTGGCGTGTTTTTCAATATTCTTATCTGGAGATTTATATAGTTTTTGACCTAATATATTTAAAACTAGAACATTATGATAGTTTTTTGGGAGCATTGTGAAGTTTTAACGAAAAATTGTTCGGCACATAACGCTTTTTGATATGAATGAGGTTGTTTGCTGGATATTTTTTAAGAATTTACATAGAATATGTGCGGATTTGGAGAAAATTGGGGTATTGCACCGTAAAAAAATACTGAAACGAGCTCAGCATAACATTTTTTTGCATATTTTACGCAAACAATGCATAACCTCAAGCAAAAATCTGGCGCAAAACCAATTTATGCAGAATTTTTCATATTTTGAAGAATTTTTTTGCATCGGCAGCTCAAAAGACCCTCTTTAGCAATCAAAAGTCTAAAAACAATCCGTTTTAACTAACTTTTACAAAAAACCGCCCCTTTTGAGGACGGTTTTTCGTTTTTCGCCTTACTTGCGTTTTTTGTGTTTAAAATTACGGCTAATACCTCATTTAACACATTTTTTGTCGCAAAACTACTTAAGTTCAACAGTTGCGCCAGCTTCTTCAAGCTGTTTTTTGATAGCTTCTGCTTCTTCTTTTTTAACGTTTTCTTTAATAGCTTTCGGAGCAGCTTCAACGAGGTCTTTAGCTTCTTTCAAGCCGAGGCCTGTGATTGCTCTTACTTCTTTAAGAACAGCAATTTTGTTAGCGCCTGCTGAAGTCAAAACGATTGAAACTTCAGAAGCTTCTTCAGCGCCGCCTTCTGCTGCTGCACCTGCTGCCGGAGCTGCTGCTACTGCAACGGGAGCTGCTGCTGATACGCCGAATTTTTCTTCCATAGCTTTTACGAGTTCAGCTGCTTCAAGTAAAGTTAATTTTTCAATTGATTCCAAAATAGATTCTACGCTCATTTTTTTCTCCTTTTTTATTTTAGTTTTCTTATGTTCTGATTAATTTTAGCCGGCAAAGCCGAAAATCCCGAAAAATTCCGCGATTTTGACGGTTTTTATGCCGATTTTTGTTTTGCCACAGCGTCGATTGCTCTGACAAGGCTGCTCATAACAGCGTTCATTGCGCCTGCGATGCCTGTTGCAGGTGAATTTACGCAGCCAAGCATTTTTGCATAAAGTTCTTCTCTTGACGGTGTTTTTGCAAGAGATTCGACTTCACTTACGCTCAAAAGCTGTCCGTCGAGTGCGCCGGCGATGATTTCGCATTTTTTCTTGTCTTTGATGAATTTTGCGAGAACTTTAGCCGGAGAAACTTCATCGTTAAAGCCGAATGCTACCGCAGTAGATTCTTTCATAACGTCAGACAGAACTTCGTATTGTGTTCCTTTGAACGCGATTTTAGCTAAGGTATTTTTTGTAACCGTGTAGTCAGCGCCCTCTTTTTGAAGTGCTCTTCTCAATTCGGTAATCTCGTCTACACTCAAACCTTTGTAGTTAGTTACAATAGCTACTTTAGCCTTTTCGACATTTTCTTTAATGTGATTGATTTTTTGTTCTTTAAAGGCTTTTGTTGCCATGGTTTGCTCCTTTGTTATTATTTTATCGACCTGATTGATGTCAAATATTAAAAAATGACTTCACGAAACCGCAAAATCATTACATCAATTTATAAATATCGCCAAAAGGCTGTTTATTCTTGACTTTTATGATCCTCGATAGGCTTTTCTTTTTTAAGAGGTGATTTTTTATTTTCAGTACCTTAAAATCATTCATCCAACGAACTTTAGTTCTTAAAAATTTCTAAAAACCTGCGTCCAACGGACTTTAGCTAATCAGGCACTTACGCCACCCCGCCTATTGTCTGCGGTTCATATTTAATTTATATAAAACAAAAAATATATGCAAGAAAATTGTTAAAATTTATTAAATTCCAACTAAATTTCGCCATTATTTCGCGCCGATGCCGGGAATATTCCTTTTCCCAGCCGATTTCTCCGGCAAAACAAAAAAATGATAAACTTCAGTATTTTTGCCCGCGCTTTCAAGGGCCAATCTAAGAAATTTTAACCTGCTGCCGTACTTGATGTATAATAAAATGGTTGAAATTGAAACAATTGGACAAATGCAGGGACAAATTTTTAAAATACATTCCGATTTTTATTATGTGAACACCGCAGAGGGCGTTTTTGAGTGCAAAATACGCGATGTGCTCAAAAAGCAGAAAGCACAAATCTATACGGGCGACTTTGCGGAGCTGGAAAGCATAAATCCCGACTCAAAACAGGCTTTTATCTCAAAAATTCTCGAGCGGAAAAACTTTATCCCCAAACCCAAGGTCGCAAATATAGATAAAATCGTGGTTGTGTCCGCAATAAAAGAACCCTCGCTTGATTTTGAACAACTGAACAGATATTTGTGTTTTTGCGAATATTACGGCATAAAACCCGCGCTTTGCTTCAATAAAAACGACCTGAAAGACGACAGCACGGTCATTGAGGAGATAAAAAAGATTTATGAACCGCTCGGATACGAAATAATTTTCACATCCGCAAAAGAAAAAGAGGGAATCGAGGAACTCGAGGGGATTTTGGCGGATAAAATAACGGTTTTCTGCGGATTGTCGGGCGTGGGCAAATCTTCGCTCGCAAATGCCATAAATCCGGCTTTGAACCTGCGCACAAAGGAGGTCAGCACAAAAACCGACCGCGGAACGCACACAACAAGGCATTGTGAAATCGTAGAGCTTGAGCTGAGCTCGGGAAAACGTGCAAAATTGGTCGATACGCCGGGTTTTAGCCATTTAAGGTTCGATTTTTTGATGCCGGCCGAAATATCCGTGCTTTTCCCCGAAATAAACCGTTTTAAAGAGGGCTGCAAATTCTCGGACTGCCTGCATGAGCACGAAACCGGCTGCAATGTGCTCGCAAACCTCGACAAAATCGCAAAATCACGTTACGAAAGCTATCTGCAATTCACAAAAGAAGCAAAAGACTACAAAACCCAGGTAACTTACGGAGGTAAAAAGACCGAATCCCGCTCAAAATTCCTGCATAACAAAACTGTAACAAAAATTAGTGATAAAAAAAGACAAATTTCAAGAAAAACAGCAAACCAAAAAACCGAAAAGGAACACCGCAATGAATGAAAAATCCAAGGCGCAAATCGCAGAATACAAACAAGTCGTCAACGAAAATCTCGATAAATTCTTAAAAATTCAATATCCGGAACAAATCTGGGAATCGATGAGATATTCCGTGCTCGCAGACGGAAAAAGAATCCGCCCGGTGCTGGCGCTTGAGGCTTGCAGGGTGCTGAGCGGTGATTATAAGGCCGCAATTCCGACCGCATGCGCAATTGAGATGCTTCATGCGCAAAGCCTTATCCATGACGACCTGCCTTGCATGGACAATGACGATTACAGACGCGGAAAACTTACAAATCACAAGGTTTTTGGCGAATCAACCGCTGTTCTCGCCGGTGATGCGCTGCTTTCTTTTGCTCCGCAGGTTATTATCCAGCACACAAACGCTGATGCAAAGACGGTTTTGCGTGTTCTTGAAGAATTTGTAATAAATGCGGGCGCACTGAGGCTAATCGGCGGACAGGTTGTGGATATTGACTCAGAGGGGAAAGAGATTTCCAAAGAAACGCTCGACTACATCCACAACAACAAGACCGGAGCGCTTTTTAAGCTTTCTTTAAGGGCGGGAGCGATTCTCGCCGGAGCTGATGAGGCAAAAATCGACGCTTTAACCCAATATGCGGAAAAAATCGGCCTTGCGTTCCAGATTTCCGACGACATTCTCGACGAAACCGCGTCTTATGAAGAATTGGGCAAAACTCCCGGCAAGGATAAGGCAGCCGGCAAGGTTACGTATTTGAGCTTTTACGGACTCAGCGAAGCTAAAAAGCATTTGGATTGCCTTTGCGCGGAAGCTTGTGATATATTAAAAAAGAACGAAATTGACTCAGACATTCTCTGCTCAATTGCAAAAAAAATAGACGAAAGGGTAAAATAACCAATGTACCAGATAAATACGGGGTTTGAGGTTCTGGCAAACGGCTTTTTGGCCGCATTTATTGCACAAATATTGAAATTTATCGGGTTTATACTTACCCATCAGAAAATAAACTTCAAAACTTTTGCCACAACTGGCGGCATGCCCAGCGCCCACAGCGCTGCGGTCATCAGCCTTGCAACTACGGTCGGGCTCATTGAGGGATTCAATTCGGTTGTTTTTGCGATTGCGCTCGGGTATTCTTTTGTCGTAATGTACGATGCGGCCGGAGTTCGCCGTTCTGCGGGCAAAATTGCAGCTTCATTGAACCGCGTCATGGAAGAATTTTACGCACACAGGCCCTCGGCTGCCGGAGAAAAACTCAAAGAACTCCTCGGACACACGCCTTTTGAGGTTTTTGTCGGAGCGATTTTGGGCTGTGCGGTTGCGTTTTTTATGCACACCGTTGTTCTTGCATAATTTACGCCCGGGGGAAAAATGCAAAACTCAGATTTTTCTTTATACAACAACTTTTTCACCCCCATAATGGTAATTGACGACTCACAGCGCATAGTTTTTCGCAATTTTCAGTTTGTCAAAAGCTTCGGAGCCGTTAAAAACCTTGAAAAATTCGCAAATTATTTCAGTTTTGACATCTGCGTGCTTGATTCAGAGAACATTCTCTGCGCAAACCCCGTTACTTTTGCGCTTTCATCGCCCGAAAATTTCACGGCAGCGGGGGTTTTTCAAAAAGGGAAAACCGCTTATTACTTGATTTCGTCGTTTTCAGACGCGGGCTGCAAGGTTTTGGTATTCAATGACGTTACGGACAGCACACTTGTCGAAAATATTGAAAACCGCTACGAAAAATTGGCCATGCGCTGCGCCCAGCTGGAAGAAGAAAACAGAACAATCGCGGATTTCAGGCAAAAAGCGCAAAATCAGGCCATAAAAATGGCGCTCATGCACCGTGTATCGAACGTAATAAGGGAATCTATCGACATTTCGAAGATTATCAACTCCACGCTCAAAGAACTCGCAAACCTTTTCGGCGCGCTGAAAGTTTATTATGCAAAACTCGACGGAAAAAGCTACATAATCGAAAATGCCTACCCCGGAAAATTCAAAAACGCAATCGGCGAAAAAATCAGCTTTGACGAAAACACAGGGAATACGATTTTTTCAAAAAATATATCCATAAAACCCTGCCTAAAAGAATTTTCGGGCTCAAAAGCGACATTTCCGGCTCCGGTAACGCGGATACTCGTGCCGGTTTACAGGCTTAACAGCTTTTTGGGCGTTTTGATTATTTTCACAAACAAACCAGAAGACCCGCAAAACGATATTCTTCAGTCGATTTCAGCCCAGCTTGCTTCTGCGATGGTTCAGGCGTCTTTGTTTGCGCAAATCAGCTCAAAAAACGCAGAGCTTGAAAAAACATTAAAAGAATTGAAAGAAACCCAGCTCCAGCTGATAAATTCCGAAAAAATGGCTTCTTTAGGCCAGCTCGTGGCCGGAGTTGCGCATGAAATCAACACTCCGCTTGCCTCCATAAACTCAAATAACGATATTTTGTCCACGCTCATCAGCCGGCTGGAAATCAGCGACGAAAAGCTGCTCCGCACGCTCGAAAACATCAACAAAATCGACAAAGAAGCAATAAAACGCATAAACAGAATCGTAAAAAGTCTGAAAAGCTTTGTCCGGCTGGACGAATCGGACTTGCAGGAGGCGGATATCAACAAAGAACTCGATTTGACGCTCGAACTCATCCGCCATGAAACAAAAAACCGCATAAAAATCACAAAAAATTACGGCGAAATCCCGCTCATAAAGTGCTATCCGAACATGCTCAACCAGGTTTTCATGAACCTTTTGATAAACGCCTGCCACAGTATCAAAAACACCGGAGAAATAACGATTTCGACCTCATTTGAGGACGAAAATCTTGTTGTAAAAATAAAAGACACAGGCTCAGGTATCGATGAAAGCATCAAGGACAAGCTTTTTAACGCAGGAACGACCACAAAAAAAATCGGCACCGGGCTCGGGCTTGCAATTTCAAAAAAAATCATAGAAAAACACAACGGCGCAATCACTTTTACCACGGGAAAAAATCAGGGAACGGAATTCACCGTGAAAATCCCGCGTCTTTGACAAATTTCGCAAAATATTAGAATATAGATTCATACAGAATCAGGGGCAAATATGGAAAAATCGGAATTAATCATCGGAGTGCACACAAACGGCGAAAACGACCTTGAGGCGAGGGGTTTAATCGAGGCATTTTCACAAAACGGCGTAAAAGCGATGAGTATTGAGGATTGTGAAAAAGAAAACCGCCTCCCGAATCTCACTATCAGCAGCGGAACTTCAGGAATTTCCAACTGGCAAAAATATTTGAACAAAAACATCACAAATATCATGTGGGCATCGGATTCGGTTTTTGTTAAGGATTATCAGGCAATAGAACAGTTTGCAAAAATGCCGAATTTCATACTTTTGACCTGCACTCCTTGCGATACCGAGCCGGTCGGGCGCTTTTTCGAAACATTGAAGCACGGAGCGCTGATTCTCGGGGCAAATCCGCTCAAAATCACGGATTCTGACGGAGAACGAGAATACGATTTCCTGTTTTCCTCGGATATCGTCGATGTTGACGCAAAAATTGCCGATTTAAAGGCCTCAATGCCCGAATTTGTTTACAAAATGATGATGGACATGTACAAAATCGGCTCAAACAACCCGGTTCTGTCATTTTGGCAGATTTACAAGCTTTTTTGCGAAAATCTCGGGCTCGATTTTGATTACGAGCAGTATTTGCTGCTGTTTTCGAACGTTGCACCGCTTATAACTTCGAACAAAAAGATTCAGCTCGTCAGGGCGATGAAAGATTTCAACGTAAAAGTCGCAGGAAACGAGGTTTGGAAAAAATATATTGAGGGAAAAGCCGAATATATCGGCACTTCGGACGCTGCTCAGTACCAAAAAGCAAAAATTGTGCTGCATTATCAGTCGGTTGAAATGTCGATGGGGCTGGAAAAGGGCTTTCTTGAGGCGTGCGAGGCCGGTGCGATGATATTTTCATCAAAAACACCCTCAATTGAGTCGATTTTTGGGTCGAACATGGAATATTTTGACCCGGTTGAGTTTAAAAACATTGCCCAACAGGCCGATTACCTGCTCAGCCATCAGGAAGAATGCAAAAATCACGCGCAAAATGTCCTCAAATCGCTCAAGGCTGAAAATTCTTTGCAAAAAAGGGGTGCGGAGATTATCGGGTTGATTCGGTAATTTGTTTTTGAGGCTTATTGGCCGAATTTGCAGAATTTATCAATATTTAATTTAGAGTGCTGATTCCTCCGGCTATGCGGCGTTAATTTTTTAATCTAACAGCCCCAAGAAGCCTCCCCCATGAGCACTCTAAATTAAATATTGATAAATTCTTTGGCTTTTTTCTGTTTTTTGGCGGGGAGGGGCGCAAACCCGGAATGAATTGATTCTTGGGAATTTTTTTGTACGGAATTCGTTTAACGGAATGAATATTTAATTGATTTAAAACAACCGCCCAATCGGCAAAAATCCCAAAAAATAAAAATAAAATAAAATAAAAAAAATATTTATACACCCCAAAAACCGCCAAAGGTTAAGTATAAGAATGATTTTTGGGAACCTTAAAAGCGGCGAAGCCCGTTCAGGTTCCCAAAAATTATTCTTATACTTAACCGCCTCGTCAAAAAGCCCCAAAACAAGGCAAAAGAGGCAATTACAGCAAAATCCCCGCAATACAAGCCGACAAATAAGAAGCCAGTGTGCCGCAAAACAAGGCTTTCACCCCGAGTTTTGCAAGATCCTTGCGGCGATTCGGGGCGAGCTCGCCGATTCCGCCGATTTGGATGGCAATTGAGCCGAGATTTGCAAAACCGCATAGCGCAAAGCTTGCAATGACGACACTTTTCGGATCAAGCACCGCTTTTAAAGACGCCAAATCAAGATATGCGATAAATTCGTTAAAAACAAGCTTAGTGCCCATCAAAGCCCCGACAGCACCCGCATCTTTCAACGGAACGCCCATCGGAATCGAGAAAAGTGAAAAAATCGCGCCCAAAATCTCTTTCAATGAAAGATGATTCAGGTCAATATTGATAAAAGCAAGGCTGAGATGGAGTTTTTGCGCAAGAAACTGCCCGATACCGCCCAAAACCCAGTCAATCATTGAAATCAGCGCAATCAGGGCAATCAGCATCGCGATTACGTTGATAGAAACTTTCATACCGTCCGATGCGCCGTGCGCAATGGCATCAATGAGGTTTACATGGTTCTTTTTAATCTCGACTTTGACCTCGTTTTTTGTTTGGGATTCTTCGGTTTCGGGATAAACGATTTTTGAAATCACCAGCGCGCCCGGAGCCGCCATTATTGATGCCGCAAGCAGATATTCCGCGGGGATTCCCATGCCGATGTACATTGCCATCACGCCGCCTGCGATACAAGCCATACTTCCCGTCATCGAAGCGAGCAATTCCGACATTGTCATGCCCGAAAGATACGGTTTAATCATAATTTGCGCCTCAACTTGCCCGACAAAAGCGCTGGCAATGTTCGAAAGCGATTCTGCGCCCGAAACGTTCATTATCCGGTACATTATTTTGGCAAAAAACGCAACTACACGCTGCATTATGCCGTAATAATAAAGAATATTTACAAGAATCAATATAAAAATAATCGTAGGGATTAATTTTAAAGCAAAAATGAACCCCGCCCCCGCGCCAAAGAGTTCTTCCATCTTCGCGGGACTGTTTGTGAGCACGCCGAACACAAAATCGCCGCCCATGTTAGAAAAATCAAGAATTTTCTGGATAAACATGCCGATAGCATGGAAAATCTGCTTTCCGACCGGCACTTTCAGGATGAAAACCGCAAGCAAAACCTGCAAAACGAGCCCGGGGATGACCGTTTTCAACGAAATGGCCTTTTTGTTGTTAGAAAAAGCATACGCAATCCCCAAAATCAATATAATTCCGAAAATACCGACAAATCTTTCCATGTTCCATTCTTTCCTTTAATTTTTATGTACGCCGGAACAGCTAAAAGCCCCATCCGGCCGGTCATACCGCATTATTTCGGAATGACACCCGTTTTAAAATAAATATTCACGAACTTTGCTTTTCAAAGTTTGCAATGTAGTTTTTTATTTACAATTGTACTCAAACCATGCCCAAATTACTAAGCATTTTTGATATATATTTTATATTTGTAACAAAGTTAAAATTTTTTTTGCAAAACAGGCAATTTTATCGGATTTTTTGTGTTTATATCTGTGTGAAAGTATAGTATTATGCAAAATTCAGTTAATAGTGTGAATCCGAATATGAAATTTCAGCCGAACCCGCGTCAGGTCGTGTGTCCGCCGGCTCAATTTTACAAATATTCGCTCTACGATGAGCTGAAACTCGGCGAAGACAAGTTCAAAGAGATAAAATCCGCGCTCAAAGACCCAAAATCCGCATACAAGCCGACTAAAACGCAAAATTTTCTTCAAAATCTCTTTATAATCGCGCTAATAACCGGCGGCGGCGTAATCGGATACAAAAATCGGGGAAAAGTTATAGAATTTATTAAAAAAATACCTCAAATATTCGGTAAAAAATAATTTTCAGCAGTTTATAATGGAAGTATGGAAGTGGACAAGTTTACAAAAACATATCATCATAAAGAAAACGACGAAATCGCAATGGACGATTTCAAAGTCGATTTTTCGGCTGCGCAGTCCATTTTTTCAAAAAATCCGCTGAACAATGCAGACGATCCGGAAAAAGAGGACAAAAAACAGGGGTTTTTCGAATTCATGTTTAAAAAATTCGAAGAATATCTTGACCAAAACAAGAAAAATTCCCCTTTTGCAAGAAAATTGAAAATGCTTTTGCACTTTTTCCAGATAAAAGACACACTCAACCGCCTGAACAAGATAAACAGCTCAGTTGACGAGCTTGTCAACCTGAAAGTCCCGTTCGGCGAGCAGCAAAAACGCTACGAAATCCTTTCTAACCGCCTGATTCGCGCAAATTATCTGCATTCGCAGATTAAAAAAGAGCTTTCCTAAAAATATTGAAATAATTGTTAAATAGTTTATAATATTATTAAAGGGCGAGCGGAGTGCGAGTCCGCTCTTTAAAACCCTAGAGCTTGAGAGCTAATATTATCATTATGATAATCATTAGCTCTTCTTCATTTAGAAGAAGCACTTGTTCTCACCTCCTTTCTGTCCATTAACCGAGCTTGTCCGTGTCAGCGGGGTGAGGTTTCGGGTTGCCCTCTATAAAGTTGTCAAATCAGAAATTTTGTAATCAATTTTCTGACTAACGGGTCAAGAAAAAACACATAAATATAAATAAAATCATAAAAACCAAGGAATTTGTTCGGCTGCCCCTTAACAAGGGTCTTTTTACCGGTCTTAAAAATATCAACGGTCATTCTGATGATGTAATAAATCACTACCGGAAACATAAATAACGCAATCAGAGCAATTATCACGCCTAATTTTCCGGGATTTTCCCTGATAAGAAGAACTGCATAAGCCAAAACCTCAAAAATCAAAAAAACGACCGCCATTTTGCGATAATAAGGCGAATACAGGCGATATTCGTCAAAAATGTCTATCATTTTTTTTAAATTATCAGCGAACCTGCTCATAAATGCCCTCTTAATTTTATAA
>CALUPP010000108.1 GCA_944322685.1 Candidatus Gastranaerophilales bacterium | reverse complement strand
TGAAAGAAGAAAGCGAGGATTTCTGGGAGGAGCAGAAAGAGCTGATTTTAGAGGAGCTTTCTGAGGAAAAAGAACGCGCGATTTCCGCTGCGCACCTTATTTCCGAGTTGAAAATCGATTATGCGGCCGAAGATTTGAAAAAACTTTCGGAATCCGACGACGAAATCCTGATTTGCGAAGCTGTCCTCGCCCTGAAGGCAATAAATGCGCTCGATTGCGTCGATAAGGAGGAAATTCTCTCAAAAATCAAGGACGAAAACAAACGCGCGATTGTTGAAGACTGCTTTGCTGGTGTAATGTGAGGCAGAAATGAACTTTTATGCTAAATAAAATTCTATATTTTAGCATATTAAAAAATTTGCTCAAACAAAATACGATTTAAAACTGCAAAATAAAAAGAAAGGTCTTTTGGCACTTTCTTTTTATAATATACAAAATCTGTTATTTCATCCATTCATCCCAGCTGGACATAAAGCCTTCTTTCATATCGTATTTTTTCATATAATCTATTTCATCTTGCAAATCTCTGACTGATACAGCTCTTTGTGCATGATCTGTCATTGAAAAAACAGTTCTTTTTTCGTATACAGTAGACATTCCGGGTCTGTCAAAGAATGGATCTCCTTTTTTGACACGCGTTTTACGAGGCAGATATTTACCGTTCTCATCAAGTTTGTAAATGCTTTGTCCGAATTTATCCGGGAATCTGTTATGATTATAATCAAAGTATTCTTTTTTAAACATATAATCATCGGCATAAGCGTACTCAGCTACCGAAAACAGCTCATCCTCAGTAAACTTTCCATCGCCATTTCTGTCCTGAAATATATTTTCTGCCAATACTTTGTTTGTTTCTTTGTCTATATATCGAACAAGCTGCTTATTATTTTGAGTAGTTCTAATAACTTTTACATTTTCTAATCTTTCTCCCATTTGAGTTGTCCTCCGTTTCCTTTTATATATTTATTAAAAACATTGAGAATAAAAATATTTACTTTTTATTTTTTATTGTTAAGAAATTATAACAAAATGCGAAATTTAGGTTAATTTTCGTTTGCTGAAATGTCGTTTTCTCGCTGTTTTAGAATTATCAGCTCAGACAGCAAAAAACTGTAAGTTTAATATGCCGACTGTTTCAATTATTGGCTAAAAATGCAATCCGGAGAAAAAATTTGTCTATGAAATAGAAAGTGCAGCCTAATGCCGATAAATCTTAACTCCGGCTGCAAAAATTTATTAAAAATTAACAAAATTTTTTCTTTAATTAACCAAATGTCATTCCGAACTTGTTTTGTAATCATACAAATTTGCAAAATGGAGTACTAAGGCTGAGTTGTTGAAAATTGTGCACATTTATAAAACTGAGTTTATGCGTCAGTATAAAAAGTTGTTACAGGTTAGCCAAAGCTGGATGTAATTGAGCCAAGAAGCTTGTTTGAGCAATTTTGCGTCTGAGTATGATTTGTTTATCGGATTGTTCCGCGAAGTTGCATTAATATACGTAAATATAATACAAAAATGCAACCAAAAGTTTTAGCTGCTGGCGTTTTCTTCTGTGTTTTCAAAATTGTCGTTCATCGTCCAAACCCCGCACGGGCAAACTCCCGCGCAGATTCCGCAGCCGATGCAGCGTTCTTCGTTGGACACGTAAATTGTTTCACCTTTTTCGTTTTTGTATTTGCTGATGGCCTGCTCGGGGCACGCTTGTAAGCAAAATTCGCAATCACGGCACAATCCGCATGACATGCAGCGGTCTTTTTCGTTCCAGGCTTCGATTTTTTGAACAGCCGCGGGCGAAATACCTTGATAATATTCCGTTTTAACCCTGTCACGCGGCAAAACCGGCGCTTTTTCAAAAGTTTCAGGCTCGAGCCCCCTGAAAATCCGGTCAATATTCTTTGCAGCGTTGTTTCCGTCGGCGATTGCGTGCGTGAAAAGCCCCTGTTTTATCACATCACCCGTAACAAAGATTTTCGGGTTTGAAATTGCCTGTTTGTATTCGTTAATTCTTATAAAACCGCGTTCATCAAGCATTTGCGGCTCAACAAAATCAAGAATCGGCCGGTCGCCGATGGAAATTATCACACTGTCCGCCTCAAGAATCGTTCCGTCCTTAAGATGAACGCCCTTTTCGTCGACTTTTTCCGTAAAACACGGATAAAGGATTTTTGCCCCGAGGCTTTTTGCATGCGCAATCTCTTTGTCGAACGCTGCGGGTTTTTGAATGTCAATTGCCGTAACATCCTTGGCTCCGCACTTGTAAGCGCCGATAACAACGTCCATCGCTGCATTTCCCGCGCCGATTATGACGACTTTTTCGCCGATTTGCGGTTTTGAGCCTTTATTGATTGATTTTAAGAATTCCAGCCCCTTAATCAGCCGCTCATGCCCCTCAAACGGCAGCACAACCGGGTTGTGCGCCCCGCAAGCAACCACAATTGCATCGTAGCGGTCTTCAATATTTTTAAAATACTCTTTTGTAATTTTTTGGCCGGTGTAAAAACGGATTCCTGCTTTTTTCAGGCGTCCGAGTTCGGCTTCCAGCGTGGTTTTAGCAAGCCTTTCCTCCGGAATAACCTGTTTGAGCTTTCCGCCGATGTCAGAATCCTCCTCAAAAACATCAACGCCGTAACCCCTGATTTTTAGCTGCCATGCTGCGGCTAATCCGGCCGCACCAGCTCCGATTACGGCAATTTTTTGGCTTTTTGTGGTCGGAAGTTCGTTAATTTGCACGTCGCGGCTCATCTTTCCGAGCAAATCGACCCTTATGTGCTCATCAACGTAAGAACGGCTGCAAGCCTCCATGCACAGCTCGGGACAAAGGTTTCCGCAGACCGACGCAGGGAACGGGCTGTATTCAAGAATCATCTCAACTGCTTCTTTCAGGCGGTCATTTTTGATTAAATTTATTCGTTTTTGCGTCGGAATGCCGATTGGGCAGTGATTTTCGCACGGAGCGGAGTTTGTGTAATTGTTCCAGCTCGGATATCTGAGCCTGTGTTCGCCGCGTCCGACAATCGGCGCAACTTCAAAATCATCCTCGTAAACATCCGAAAAAATTCCGCCTTTTACCCAACTTTTTTCGCGAAAATCCTTAATCGGTATGAGATGTTTGGCTTTTCTTTCTTCATAGGTCTTTGCGACGATTTTTTTCCATTGCGAAAAGTCGCAAAGACGCTCGATTAGGTCTAATCTTTCAATATTTTCAAGGAATTCGGGGATTCCTTTTCTCAAAAAGTCCCTGTCAGCGTCGTTTAATTCAACAATATAAACATCTTCCGACAAATCGCAGACATTTCCGCGTACGTAAACCGTTCCGCCGACCATCCCGACGCAAGAGCGCGAACCGAGCACGGATTGGGCGTTTTCGCAGTCAACGCCGCAAACAACAGCCGTTCCGCCGCCCATAAATTCAAACGAAAACGAGCCTGTGTTCTTCAAAACCCAGAATTCAGGCGCGCTGAACTTCGGATCGTGCTTCATTAAGGCGCCTGAGCGAGTTCCTACGCGTCCGCCGATGAAAATTCTTCCGCTGGCCGCACAATGTGCGGTTGTGTCGCCGCCGTCGCCTTTTACGACGATTTCTGCGCCGGAATTCAGCCAACCCACGTCAGCAGGAGCAGAACCGTTCACGACAATGCGTGTTCCGGGCATGCCCATTGAGCCTACGCGCTGTCCGGGGTTTTTTACGTTGAATTCAAGCGGCTGACCGTCGTTTGTCCACAAAGGCCCGCCAATATTGTGCTGGCCGGAGGCAGTTATCTCAAATTCCGTGAAACCCTCGTCGATTTTTTTGTAAATTATCTGCAAAAGCTCCTGCGTTGAGAGCCTTTTGTCGTTTGTTAAGCTGTTTATGATGAATTTGTTCATACTTCTTTCGTTTCTTCTCTGATTTTGACGGATTGGCGGCCAAAAATCGTTATTTTTAGCAGACGTGCTGAATATTCAGCCTTGTGGCAACGTTTTTGTCAACGGTAATAAGCGCATCCGAGCGTCCGACGGGCAGAGTGCTGTTTCCGATGGGCGCGAGGAGCTTTTTGAGCTCGGTATTTGTTGCGATAAAGTAGTTTACGATGTTTTCCGCAACTTTGTCGACGTCGAGCCTGTCCATGAGGGTTTTGTTCTGGGTTGTAATGCCTACGGGACAAAGACCCGTGTTGCAGGCGTTGCATTTTCCGAAGTCATTTCCGACGCAGCCCGCAATTTGGAGTATTAATTTACCCGTGAATACGCCGTTTGCGCCCAGACATATCATTTTGAATGCGTCAGCAGCAAGCGTGCCCATCATTCCGAGTCCGCCGGCCGCCCAAAGCGGGATTTGGCCTTGTTTTCCCTGGTGAACCGCCGCAAGATAACAGTCGCGCAGCCTTGAAACAATCGGATGACCCGTATGGTCAAGCGAAATCTCGTGTGCAGCGCCGGTTCCGCCCGCAATTCCGTCGAGGAAGAACCCGCCGACAATATTGTACGGGTCGCGCAGCAAATTGTTGTAAACGCTTACGCTGGTGGTCGATGCGGCAACTTTTATCGCTACGGGAACCCTGAATTTGAACGCCGCGTTCATTGAAAGGAACATTTTTTGGACGCTTTCTTCGATGGAATAAAGCCCCTGATGGTTCGGCGGCGAAAGGAGATCCGATTTTGGAACCCCGCGGATTTCCTGGATGTGGCGCGCAACTTTTTTCGCAAGAAGAAGCCCGCCGTCGCCCGGTTTTGCGCCCTGGCCGATTTTTATGAGGATTCCCGCCGGATCTTCTGTCATGTGGGGCATTGCGTTGATAATTCTGTTCCAGCCGAAGTGCCCTGACGCGATTTGGAGAATCATGTACTTCAAATAACGCGATTTTAGGAGTTTTTGCGGCATTCCGCCCTCGCCCGAGCACATTCTGACCGGCAAACCGACAACTTCGTTCAAATAAGCCGTAGCAATCGCAACAGCCTCCCACATTCTCGTGGAAAGCGCGCCCACGGACATATCGCCGATAATAATCGGGTAAATCCAATTCGTCGTCGGCATTGAGTGGTTCATTTTTAAATCGCCGTCCTCAACGATAAAAGGAAGCGATTCCGGAGGCATTACGCGCCCGAAAGGTGCCAAAATATCGAAAGTGTGGCGCATTGCATCCAAAGACGGGTCGGTCATTTGCGAGATTCTGCCGATTTTGATTTTGTCGAGGGTTCTTCCCTCTGTGTGGAGGTTGCTTCGGCCGCCTCTTTTGGGTGATTCGGCGTTTTCTGCTCTGAACATTACATTGTAGCGGTTGTGTTCGTTAAAAACCGGCTTTATTGCCTCGTTCGGGCAGACTTTTGCGCACATTCCGCAGCCCACGCAGTTTTTGCTGCAAGTTACCACCTGTTTTATCACGGGTTCTGTTATCCATTTTACGTGCGGGTCGGGCAATGGCCCTTCTGAATAGACTTTTCGGCGTCTTTCGACGTTTACTTTTATTGCATTAAACGTGCAGGCCGCAACGCATTTTCCGCACAGCGTGCACCTTTGCGGGTTATATTCAATCTGCCATTTGAGGTCGTTTTTGCAGATATCGTTGGTTTTTATATCACGGGTATCTATTGTTTCCACCTTTCAACATTCAAATCGCTTCCCACGACGACCATTTCGCGTTCATTCGGATAAATATCCTGCGAAATGTCCCTGTCGGGCATAAGTTCGTTAATTCCGGTAACTTCGGACGTAATAATCACCGTATCATCGGTTTTTCCGACCACAACTGGGCGGAGTTTTTTTGAATCGCACGTTGTAAAGAGCGTTCCGTCAGGAGTTACAGAAATCACGGCATTCGGGCCGTTTATTTCGAGATTTGCCAAAGAAGCCTTTATTCTCATCAAAATTTCGCTGTTATCACGCATTTGCATTTCTTCAAAAGGAAGCGGCGTGATTACGTGTTTGAAATATTTCAAAGGCCATTTCAAAATTTTGTTTACGTAGTGCAAAGTGTACAAAAAGCACTGCGAATCGCTCTCAAAGCCGATATAACCTTTGTAAAGGCTTTGCTGAAAGAGTCTATTTTTTTCATAAAACGTGTTTTCGCCGTTTACGAGCGTTGTGTAGCCTTGCAGGAAGAACGGATGGGCCGCATAGCGGACAATGTCGTAATTTGTGTTCTGGCGGCATTGCGCGGTGATGATTTTTGCCGTGAAATCCTGATTTTCCTCCCACAGCCCGAAATATGTGCCGATATCTCTGGGGTCGCCGATTTCTTTGAGAGTCAAAACATCGGGCCAGAACGAATAAACATAACCCTCGTCGGCTTCCTCGAGCGCTTTTCTCAATTTTAAGCGCGTATCGAGCAAAAGTTCTTCTTTTTCCTCTTTTGGCGCGTATTTGTACGAATGCGGGTAATTGAAAACCTCAAAAACGTAATTCGGCATAGGCTCAATATTCAAGCCCTCATGCGGATGAACGTCGGGCGACCATTGCATTACGCGGACAAAGCCGATTGAGTGCAAAATATCCTCGGCAATGTGCATACCGTCGTTTGTGCAGGCCATTGAAAGCACGGGTAAATCCTTGTAATTCTCAAACATCCCGCCCAAATCCTGCATTACGAACGCAAAACCCGAATTATCGTGCCCTTTTTGCTGCGAACGCATCAGCCGCAGCGCGTTAGACGGGTGTAGATATCTTTTTGACTTGATTGCACCTATTCTGCACACTTGTTTGTCCTCATTTACCTGTATTCAGCATAAATTTTTTGAGTTTTGATGTCAATAAAAGCGGATTAATTTTAATAAATTCTTTATAACCGTGAAGATTTCCTTTTTGTCATCTTGAAACAAGTTCGGGATGACAATTTGATTGGAACCTATATCTCACAATATTTTTTTGTAATAATATTGTAATAGATTGTTTGTATGTCAAATATGGCGAAACTAAACAAGCCGTCATTCCGAATTTATTTCGGAATCGCAAAGTCAAGCGTAAATCGCAGCAATCTTGCGGCCGTTCCGGGTGACGGAATGACGCAAATAATCAAAAATAGAGGAAAAACGGAATATGACGATTGAAAATAACAACGCCCGCAAAAAATTTCATTTTATTGCCATCGGAGGAATAGGGATGAGCGGGCTGGCAAAATATTTGCTTGAGCTGGGCTGTGAGGTTTCGGGTTCTGACGTTCAGGCGAGCAAATACACCAAAAAACTCGAAGAAAAAGGCGCAAAAATCTACATCGGACACAACGCTGATAACATAAAGCCCGATATGACGGTCGTAGCCTCGACGGCTATCCGCGAGGACAACCCCGAGAAGGTCAGAGCAAAAGAACTCGGGCTGAAAGTCTATCACCGTTCAGATATTTTGAAAATAATTTCGGAAGGACTGGGAAAAACCGAAAAACCTGACTTTATCGGCTTTTCCGGAACGCACGGAAAAACAACAACAAGCGGTTTGTGCGCGTATGTGCTTGAAAAAGCGGGTTTTGAGCCCTCATACTGCGTGGGCGGCATTATCCCCGAGCTCAATACAAACGCAAAAGCCGCAACCGGCAAGCATTTCATCGCTGAGCTCGACGAATCGGACGGCACAATCGTCAAATATTCGCCCGAAATCAGCGTTATCAACAATCTTGAAATCGATCATGTCGATTTTTACACGGACGGCTTTGAAAGCCTTTTAAAAACCTTTAAAACGCACCTTTCTAACATGAAAAACGGCTCAAAAATCATTATCAACAACGATAATGACGGTACAAAACAGCTTATGGCACGAAATCCCGAAAAAAAATTCATAACTTTCGGGCTTGAAAACGCAGATTACACAGCAAAAAACATCCATCACAACGGAATGAAAACGAGCTTTGATGTTTGCAAAAAAGACGAAAAAATCGGCACATTAACGCTTTCCGTGCCCGGAAAACACAATGTTTACAATGCTCTTGCTGTTTGCAGCGCGCTTTTGGAAGACGGAATCGATTTTGAAAAAATCCGCCCTCATTTTGAAACATTTACGGGCATGGGGCGCAGATTTCAGACGGTTTGCGAGTTTGGCGGAATAAAAATCATCGACGATTACGCGCATCATCCGAGCGAAATCAAAACAACGCTCGAAAGCGCGAAAAACTGCGCGCCAAAACGCCTTGTTGCGATATTTCAGCCGCACAGGTATTCGAGATTGCAGGGGTTGTGGGGTGATTTTCTTAAGGCCTTTGGTTCTGTGGATAAATTGTTCGTTGTTGACATTTATGCGGCGTCAGAGGACCCGATTGAGGGCGTTTCTGCGGAAAAATTCGCGAATGAAGCCGGCGCAATTTATGCGGGCGGCACAATTGAAGAATCCGCAAAGAAAATCGCGCCCCGGCTTGAATCCGGCGATATGGTGATTACGCTCGGTGCGGGCGATATCACGAAAATCGGGAAATTGATTGAAGATAACTACAAAATATCGGTGAAATAATGAAAGTTTTTGAAGACTACGAACTAAAAAAACACACAACATTCAAAATTGGCGGAAAAGCCCGCAAAGTTTGGTTTCCGGAAAACGTAGAGGAGTTTTGCGAGCTTCTTAAAACCATAAAAAGCCCGATAGTCCTCGGAAACTGCTCAAATGTGCTGGTTTCCTCGCAGGGTGTGGATTCTGACGTCATAATCACGACCTCAATGAAGAATTTTACGCTTGAAAAAAACATCATTACCGCAGAATGCGGCGTAAAAGCCCCGATGCTCGCAAAAATTGCTCAAGAAGCAAGTTTGAGCGGGTTTGAGTTTATGATTTTTCCGGGCTCTGTCGGCGGAGTGGTCTATATGAATGCTTCTGCGCACAATCAGTTTGTTTCTGATACCTGCGTCGAGGCGGATGTTTTCGATTTGGAGTCGGGAAAGGTTTTGACGCTCAACGCGCAGCAGATGAATTTTTCATACCGGCATTCGGTTTTGCAGGAAAAGAAATATGTGCTTTTGAAAGCTAAATTCGCGATGAAAATTGCCGAAAAATCTGCTGTGGATGCTCTTGTCGAGCGAAATATCAACTTTAGAAAAAACAAGCAGCCCAGCCTTGCGCAGCCAAATGCGGGAAGCGTTTTTAAAAACCCTGAAAACGATTCAGCCGGCCGTCTGCTCGAAAAAGCGGGCGCAAAGGCGTTTTCGCAAGGGGATGCGTGCGTATGGCACGACCATGCGAATTTTATCGTGAATAAAGGAAGCGCTTCTTCGAAAGATGTTTCAAATCTGATGTATAAAATGTATAATGTTGTAAAAGAAAAATACAGAATTGAATTGACGCCCGAAATCGAATACATCGGGACGCCCGAAAAGGATGAGAAAGAAATATGGGATACAATGTTAAAAAGAAAATAGATGAAAACGCAAAAATAGCCGTACTTTGCGGCGGGCCGTCGAGCGAAAGAGAAATTTCGCTGCGTTCGGCAAAAAATGTCCTCGCTGCGCTGAAAAGGCAGGGGTATGAGAATGCGGAATTGGTTGATATTGATAAAAATATCGCAAAAACGCTCCTTGATAAAAAAATCGACATCGCTTATAACGCGATGCACGGCCGTTTTGGCGAGGATGGGTGCATTCAGGGGCTGCTTGAGATTATGGAAATTCCCTATACGGGCTGCGGCGTTATGTCGAGTTCTTTGTGCATGAACAAGGAGCACACAAAAAATATCCTGAAAAGTGCCCAAATTCCGCTCATAAAATCGGTACTTCTTCAGAAAAATGATGATTATGCGGCAAAAATCAAGGATTTGAAAATGCCTTTGATGCTGAAACCCGTGTCAGAGGGCTCAAGTATCGGGATGTTCAAGGTCAACAACCTTGAAGAATTCAAAGAAAAAATCGAAAAATCCTTTGAGTACAACCAGGACGTAATGGTTGAGGAATATCTCAAGGGAAAAAGTATGACTGTCGGCGTTCTTGAGGATGGCGAAACGACTTTTGCCACGGAAATACTTGAATTTCGCCCAAAAAACGAGTGGTATGATTTTGAGGCCAAATATACTGCCGGAATGACGGAATTTATCCTGCCCGCAGAAATTTCTGATGAAATGACGCAAAAAGTCAAAGAAATCGCCGTAAAAGCCTTTCAAATCTGCGGATGCCGCGGTGTTAGCCGGGTCGATTTTCTGCTGGCTGACGGAATTCCTTATGTTTTGGAAATCAACACAAGCCCCGGAATGACTGATTTGAGCGATTTGCCGGCTCAGTCGGCCGCTATGGGAATTAGCTACGATGAACTGGTACAAATTATCCTGAACGGCGCGGGATTGAACAAAAACTAACTGTTATACCGAGCTTGTTTCAAAAGAACAGGGTAAGACCGCTTGAAACGCCGCCTTGGCAGCAAAATAAGCAGACAGAGATAAAAAGTGGAACCTAGAAAACCTGATTATGACAATAATATAAACATTGCCCGCAGGGTCAAGATAAACCAGATGCAGCGCAACGTCCGAAGAAGCAAAATGGGCCTAAAACGCCTGAAAGCGCTGCTAAGGCTGGCGATGATTGCGCTTTTGATTTTTGCGGCGTATAAGGTTTACAAACTTCCGCAGTGGTATCTTGAAAAAAACACGTTCAGCTCGGCAAATAACGGTTCTTTGATGATTGTCGGGAACAAAATAACCCCAAAATACCGCATAATCTCAATTTTACGCCAAACTCCGGTGCCGCAGCGTCCGATTTATCTTTTTGATACGTCAAAAATTGAAAAAGATATTGAAAAGCTCGAGCCGGTGAAAAAAGTTTACATAAGGCGTTTTTGGTTCCCGGCAAGGCTGGATATTCTTGTGGAAGAACGAACTCCGCTTATCACAATCTCGCCGGCAGCAGATGTTGCTCCGATTGCTTTCTTTGCTGAAGGCGGAAAACTCATCGGACGTGAATATTTGCCGCTTGATAAGTCCTACAAAACGTTTCTGGTGCTGACTTACGGTACAAAAGGCGATGATTACAGGACATGGGACGAGGCAAAAATCAAAAAAATTCTTCTTTTGGCCAAAACGCTTGAATATTACAGCGGTGAGGAGCTGAAATACCTCGATTTTCGCAATCCTAAGGATATTTATGCGCAGCTTCCCGACGTAAAAGTCAGGCTCGGTGAAATGAATTCAACAATTAACAACCGCGTTAAAAATATCGCCTCAATTTTGCCGCAAATCAAAACTCTTAACAAAAAAATTAAATATATTGATCTGCAATGGGAAGAAACCCAGTATATCAAGCTTGAGGAATAATAAAATTCACGGCAAAATCCTCATTTGCCCTAAAAAGCAATGATAATTTTGTTTAATCTGCCGGTTTTTAGGCGTTTTCTCCGCCAAAAACAGCTCTTGCTTCTTCACGGTCATCAAAATGGATGGTTTTGTCTTTTAAAATTTGATAATCTTCATGGCCTTTGCCCGCAAGTATCACGACATCATCGGGTTTTGCGATTTTTTTGAGCATGGCGATAGCCGCGCGCCTGTCGGGCTCAACGTAGACTTTTCGCGTGTTTACGGACTTTATTCCGGTCATAATATCCGAAATAATCAGCTGAGGGTCTTCGCTTCTGGGGTTGTCCGACGTAACAACCACCGTATCCGCAAAATCGTCCGCAATTTTGCCCATTTTCGGGCGTTTTGTTGCATCTCTGTCCCCTCCGCAGCCGAACATGCAAATGAGATGCCCGTTTTTGGGGGTAAGTTCCCTTGCCGCTTTCAAAACATTTTGCAAACCGTCGGGCGTGTGCGCATAATCAACAATAACAAGCGGCTGTTTGTTCACAATCTCAAAACGTCCGGCCACGCTTTTGGTTTCTTCAAGCGCTTTTATGCAAATATCTTCGTCCACGCCCGCAGCAATTCCTCCCGCAAGTGCCGCAAGGGCGTTGTAAACGCTGAACATACCGTTCATTTGAAGTTCAACTTTTTTGGTTTTTCCGTTGATTTTGCAGTCAAATTTTGCGCCATGAATCGAAAAATCAATGCCTGAGGCGCTTATATCCGCATCATTTTTTATTCCGTAGGTCAAAACCCATACTCCATCAGGGATTACGTCAATGAAACGCTGCGCATATTCGTCATCTTTGTTGATTACCGCAAATGCCCCCGGTTTCAAGCCGCGAAAAAGGATTGCTTTTGCCTCAAAATAGTTGTTCATCGTGATATGATAGTCCAGATGATCCTGAGTGAGGTTTGTGAACACCGCGCCTTTGTATTCGCAGCCGCCGACGCGGTTCTGTTCAAGCGCATGTGAGCTTACTTCCATTGCAACGTACCCGATTCCCTTGTCGCAGATGTTTTTTAGCGTATGTTGGAGCTCCGGAGCCTGCGGAGTCGTGTGTTTTGCCTCATGATAGCTGTCAGTTCCGGATAATTTGTATCCGAGCGTGCCGATGAGCGCGCATTTTTCGCCGGCATCTTCAAAAATCCGCTGCAAAAGGTGCGTGACGGTTGTTTTTCCGTTTGTTCCGGTTACGCCTATCAGATTTGTCTTTTTGGACGGATATTCGTAAAATTCAGCGGCGATTTCGGCGATTTGGTGCCTTGTTGAGGGTACAATGACCTGAGGAGCGTCAATTTCGAGCCCGTGTTCGCAGAAAAATGCGCTTGCTCCGTTTTCATAGGCCATTTTTGCAAAATCATGACCGTCTGAGTGCTCGCCTTTTAGGCAAACAAAAATATCGCCCTTTTTCACTGTTTTTGAGTTGTAAGAAATGCCTGTTATCTCGACATTTTCAAAGTTTTTGACCTTTTTGTCTTTTACATTTTTTATTAAATCTTCTAGTTTCATTTTTTATCCTCTTAATTAGCCTTAACTGGTTTCTTTGGCGCCTGTTTGTCAGGTGCAATGTTCATAATGCGGGCGGTTTGAAGCGCAACCTCCCTGAAAACCGGCGCTGCGACGGTGCTTCCCCAAAGAGCGCCTTTTGAAGGCGAGTCAACAACAACATATATCAGCACCTGCGGATTTGACGCGGGCAAATAGCCGATTATTGAGGTTACGAGCTTGTTGGAGTAGCCTTTTCCTCCGGAAGTCGACTTTCTGGCCGTTCCTGTTTTTGCAGCAACCTGATACATGTCCAAATTTACCGGTGATTTTGAACGTCCGATGCTTCCTGCGAGCAGTTTTGTAATAGTTTTTGCGGTTTCGGGCGACATTATTCTTATGTGATGGATTTTTTCTTCGTTTTGCGGGAATTTTATGACGTGCGGGGTGACTTTTACGCCGTCATTTGCAAATGCGGATATAATCGAGGCCAGCTGAATTGCAGTAACTGAAACGCTGTAACCGTATCCGATAGATGCATGCGTCGATTTGTGCCAGTCATGATAATCGGGCAAAAGCCCCCTGGATTCTCCCGGCAGGTCAATTTCTGTTTTTTCGCCGATGCCAAAGCGTTTTAAAACATCGTAATGTTCCTTTTTGGTCATCATTAACGCCACTTTTGCGCTGCCGACGTTGCTGGAATGTTCAAAAAGATAGTACAAATCTATCCAGCCCGGGTATGGTTTTACGGAATAGTCATAATTTTTAATCGTCCATTTGTCGATATCGAGTTTTCCGCTGTCAAGGACTTTGGAATCTTCATGAATGCGGCCGTTTTCGAGCGCTGAGGCTACGGTGAGCACTTTGAACGTAGAACCCGGTTCAAAAACGTCGCTCAATGTCCAGTTTGTAAGCTGCGTCAGCGTTGCTTTTTTGTAATTATTGGGATTATAAGTCGGATAAACCGCGTAACCAAGAATTTCTCCGTTTTTGGGGTTCAAAACTATTATTGTTCCGCGCAATGCGCCTTTTTCGCGGATAACTTTTTCCAGCTCGACTTCACAAACGTGCTGAATCGCGGAATCAATCGTTAAAACGATAGATTTCCCTTTCAAAGGCGCTGTTGTCGCGGCGGGATCCGTGTTGACTTCATAGATAATATCTCCGTCCGGAGTTTTTTCAAAATTTACGTTCTGCTCGACTTCTTCGAGCACATCTTTTGCCGTAAGTTCTATGCCGGCCGCAACATCAGCGTCCGCGTTGTAATAGCCCAAAATATGCGCTGCCATTGTGCCCTGTGGGTAGACACGTTCGTTCTTTTTGCCCAAACTTATTTCTCTGAGCTGCAATTCACGGATTTTTTTTGCGGTTGTTCTGGGCACGTCCTTTTTCAGAACGATAACTTTTTCATCCCGCGCAAGTTTTTTTGCCAACTGGCCTTTATTTACGTTCAAAATAGGTGCAAGTATCTCTGCAAGCTCGTTGGGAGTATGGTCGTAGTAGTCCTGATGCGCATAAACATCAAATGATGTTTTGTCCGAAGCCAGTTTTATGCCGTTTCTGTCCGTGATTGTACCTCTCATGACGAAACTTTTCGCACTTCTTTGGCGTTTTGCCTGGCCGCGGTATTTTTTTATATCAACAACCATGAGCAAAAACAAATAAACAATTATTGCAAAGCAAATTAAAATGCAGATTATTTGCCAGAATATGAGTTTTTTGTCGAACTCCTTAAATTTGTCCTTATCTGTTTTATATGACCTTATCATGTTAAAATTTTTTTCCGTATTGCCGGCAGAAAGACGGTTTTTTATGCTTTTTGAAGTCAAAATTTGCATTTAAAACGTGGTATATGTTTTTTGGGCAAAAACACGCTCCCTGCTCAAATAATTTTATCATAAGCCCATGAACAGGAGCATTAATTTATGTAAAAGTTCTTTTGAAAATAATGTTTTTTGTACATTATTCGTTTTTGGCTGGCAAATATTGCATAAAATGGCATAAACCCGCATAAAAAAGCCTTTTGAAAAAATTCAAAAGGCCTAAATCTATATCAGACAAACAATTGGAGGGAGGAGTTAAGCTTGTACTTCTGCCATTCCCACTGCAATTTCATATTTTGCGGCATCCGAAATGTCGAGATCGCCGAGTTCAGCGTTTATGGCAATTAAACCTTCCGCTACGGCATCTTCAAATCCGTTGATAAATCCTGCGATTCGTTCTGCCTGTTCGGGGGTAACATATTTTGAAACGTCATAAGTTTTCGGTGTATTTACCCTTGGTGCGTTTACTACGGCTGCTTGTGCCATATAATTAAGCACATCATCGGGTTTTACGTCTGCGCTGCGGGTTTGAGTTTGCGCGCCTTGCTGTTTTTCTTCTGTTTTTGCCTCTTCTTGAGGTTTTGGGTTTGTATAATTTGTGTTTACGTTTCCTGCGTTGATGCCAATTCTGTTGATGTTGTTTGTCATAATATATTCTCCTGTTTTTTAAATGTTTCTTTTGTCCACACTTTCTATATCGGCATATAGTTTAATTTTCTTTAGCGATTTATCCGTTTTTTTGACGCTTTTTTACATAACTTTACAAATTGCCCCTCAAAACCCGTTATTTCGGGATGATTTATTGTTAAAGAATGTAACAATGAGGCAAAAATCAGTAAATTTTTCATATTGAGAATTCTTATAAAAGCATAAGTGTGAAGTAACTAAAACAACCCGGCAGCAGCGGGAAACAGCGCTTATACTGCCTTTAAAAAGGCAGTTTTCAAACAAAACAAATTCCTTATAAAAACCTATAACCTAACTACCAATGCCGATTGCAGCTTTGGACGGGCGGGCAGGGCCATTTCCCGTTCATCGTTCGCAATCCCACTACTAACCGATTATCGCCTCTTTGCCAAAAGGGGCTTTTTATTTGTTTAAATGCCTTTTTCCATTATATAGTCGTCCATAACGTACCCCGAGCCGATGTCCGTTACCACGGAGTCGACATTTTGGAATCCCCATTTTTCGTAGGCTTTTATTGTGGGCTCGTTGTGTTTATTTACGGTTAGCATTATTTTCAAAAGCTTGTATTCATGCGCTTTTTCAATTAAAAATTCAAGAGTTTTTCTTCCGATTCCGCAATTTCTGAAATTCTTTAAAATATAAAGTTTTGAAAGAAAAAGTTTGTCGTCTTTTGGGCAAAATCCGGTATAGCCTGCTATTTCGCCGTTTTTTTCGACAAAATAGTACTCATATCCGTCGGCAATTTGGGCTTTAACTGCTTCATAAGACTGAAAACGCGCTACCATATAATCAATTTGTTCTTTAGAAAGCAAAAAACTGAAATATTCATGCCATACTTCATCGGCAATGCCTGCAAAAACCTTTAATTGTGCGTCGTTTGTTATTTTGTTGAATTTTATCATAACCAGATGATAACCCAAAAATTTTCTGCTGTATATTTTGAGGTTTTTATGAGAATTTTGGCCCTTTTTGGAGGTTTTTTATTTGATAATCAAAAAATTTCCAATTTATATTCATATTACCCGACCGGGTACCCCCTGTTGGATATTAAAATTGTCCAAAATATCACCAAACCGGGTAATATCTATTCTCTGTTCAGCCCGCAATAATAACTTAACTAAATAACTACAAAACGGACAGGAGTTTTCTATGTTGACAGCAATTCAGGAAAAAAACGAGGTAGTAAGGGTAGTAATAGTTGAGGATTACAAGCTTACAAGGGTCGGTCTTCGCTCTACTATTAATGAATTTGAAAATATAACCGTTGTTGGCGAGGCGGAAGACGCGATAAAGGGGCTTGAGATTATAAAAAAAGAGAATCCGGATGTTGTGCTGATGGATTTGGGGCTTCCCGGGATGAATGGGATTGAGGCAACGCAAAAAGTAAGAGAATTCTGTCCGGAAACAAAAGTTGTTATCCTTACTTCTCATGACCGAGAAGAAGAAGTCATGGCCGCGCTCGGTTCGGGGGCTAATGCGTATTGCCTGAAAGATATTGATCCGAACACACTGGCCGCAGTTATAAAAGATGTTGCAAAAGGTGCGTGCTGGCTTGATCCTGCGGTGGCAAAAGTTGCGCTGAACCTCTTTCCCAAGCCGGAAAACACCGGACTTTCTTCAAATACAGAGGTTTCTGACGCGCGAGCCCAGCTGACCGAAAGAGAATTTGAGGTTTTAAGGCTGCTCGTAAAGGGAAAAAGCAATACCGAAATCGCAAAAGAGCTCATTGTCAGTGTTCATACGGCAAAAGCCCATGTTTGCAGCATTTTGCAGAAACTTTGCGTGGATGACCGCGTTCAGGCGGCTGTCAAGGCAATAAAAGAAAATATTATTTAGGATTTTAAATAAATTATGCGATGCCGGTTAAAGCCGGCATTTTTTTGCCTGTTTTGGGCGAAAATGGCATATTTTTTAACGCTTGTGCCCTTAACAATCGAAAAAATTTAAACGGCGGCCGCTTTTTGGGGCTGCGGGCGTGAAAAATGCGAAAAAATCGTTTTTGCGGGTGAAATTAATACATCCGGTCGGTGTTTACCCGTTCGGGTTTGTAATATAATTATTTTGAATGATTATCATGGAATAATTATGCTCTGTCTTAAATGCAAAAATGAAATCGACGATAAAGCCATCAGATGTACGTATTGCGGCACAAAAGTGCAGTCGGTTTGCCCTGTTTGCAAAACGATTAACCCCATCGGGGCTGAATTTTGCTCAGGATGCGGGCTTCAGCTGATTAAATATTGCCCGAACTGCGACAAAGCCAACCTCCCGTCGTCAAAAAACTGCCGAAAATGCGGTTTTGAGTTTGAAGAAAATGTTGCGGGGCTGGTCACAAAATGCAATGATGACATTGAAATCATAGAAACCGAAACAACTGCCGCAATAAGCGATTCGGAGCCGGTTTTAGAGGTTCAGAATGCCGAAAATGATACTTCTGCCGGACAGCAGAGCGATTCTGAACAGGAAAATGAGGTCAAAGCGGAAATTCCGCCCGAAAATGACGCAGAAGAACAACCGGAAGCCCAAATTTCCCCCGATGAGGAAGAAAACTTGTCCGAAAATCAAAACGAGGCGGTTTTTGTTGAAGAAATTCCCGAATTCGATACTGTTGATGACTCGCCGGCCCAAATTCAGGCGGAAAACACTGATACAAGCGAATCTGAAGAAAATAATTTCGGGAGTTTGGAAGATTTGGCCGATGCGCCCGAAGAAAATAATGAAGAAACGGAACTTTCCGAGCCGGAACCGGAACAGGTTGATATAAAACTGGAAAATTACGCCGGTGCGCCCGTTCCTGAGGAAAAAAGCGAAGAAGATGAACAAATTTTTGAAAATGAAGACTGCAATCAGGACAGATGCAAAAATACCATCGTAAAAGCGATTGAAAGCAAGGAAAAACTGGTAATCGGCCTCAGCGCGGAAGAAGGAATGGGTAAATCTACGGTTTTGAAGTATGTTTTCAATGATTTGCTGCAAAAAAACTACAACTGGATGTGGGGCGAATGCAGCGCAAACTCGCAAATCAGCCCGTTCGGTATTTTCCAGGAAATGTTTTTGACGTTTTTTAACTGCCCGAATTTCACCACGATGTCGCCCGATTTTGTCGGCACAATAAAAGAAGCGCTCAGAAATTTCTTCACCGGGTTCAATTCTGAAGAAATCGACGGGATTTTTAACTTCCTTTATCCGGTAAAACATGCAAAATTTGAAGAAATTCTCAAAAATAAGCAAAAAACATTCAAATTGCTTGAAAAAACGATTCTTGAAATAGCAAAAAAATCGAAACTCATAATTTCTATCGACGATTTTGACATGATTGACGGCGCGTCTTACGAGTTTCTTGTTTATTTCATTGAAAACAACGGGCTTTCCGAAAATGTAAAACTCATAATCGCATACAAAGACAAACGAATCGCGCAGGGGTATTTTTATTCGGAAAAAATCGCGGAAAATCAATATCAGGACGTACATCTCGGCCGCTTAACAAAAGAATATGCCGACAACCTGATAAAACTCTACCTGAACGGAGTAAACCCGCTGCCTGAGGAGGTTTTTGACGAAATTTACAAAAATTCAAAGGGCAACAGCGCATATATCGAGCAAATTCTCGTGCTATTGAACGAAAACGACGCATTTTATCAGGAGGAGGGCGTCGCAAAATACCGTTCAACTCCGATTGAGCTCGAAATGCCGCGAAATATTTACGACATAATAACAAAACGGCTTGAGCACCTTGAAAAAAACTTCCCGATGGTGTTCAAAACGCTCTGTACGGCTGCGATTATGGGCAACAAGTTCAATATCGGGCTGCTTGAGCTGGTTATGAAAATAAACTCGGAGGATTTCAAAAATATCCTCACTTTGCTCGCAAATTCCGCATATATCAGCCAATTTAACAATAATATGTTTATTTTCAAAAACACGCTGCTCTGGCGCATAATTTATGAAAAAGCTAAGCAGAGCGCGGATTTTGGAACCTTAAACGAAAAGATTTTTGACGCAATTAACCCGCTTGTGCTCTCAAGCAACGCTTTGAAAGCGCTTATTGTCCAAAATCTCAACCAAAAACTGCTGGCGCTCGGGATTTGGACGGAAAACATAAAATTGTGCGCATATCTGGGCGATGAGCACCTCTGGGTGCTTTCGCAAAAGCAGTCGTTGAAAATTGTGCAGGAAGTTACCCCGCAAAAGGGCGAGCTAATCATAAATAACATCTACGAGCGCATGGGAAAACTGCTTTATTCCTCAAAACCGGCTGAAGCGATTGAATATATTTCATACGCGTTAAACAGCGCGATAAAAATCTCAAATGTGCCGAAAACAATCGAACTTGCGGGCTATTTGTCGAAAAGTTGTTCGATTGTCGGCAACTATCATGGCGTGATTGAGGCCGTGGACACGATTTTGAAGCTGATTGACAAGCCGGAAAACCGCCTTGAGTGCGCTATTTTGAAATACAAAAAGCTCAAAGCCATGTTTTCCATCGGAAACAGCGAAGAAATCTACAATCTCGCCAGCAATGAGATTATTCCGGTTATTGAGCAGGCGATTTCGCAGCTTATTCCGTGCAAAAACATTTCAATGGACATAATTTACGAAACCTGGCTGGAAACCAACCTAATCGTCGCAAACGCCCTCAGTGTTCAAGGAAATAACAAATGTTTCCACGTTTTGAGCCTGATTGACGAGATAATTGCCAAAAATAACGTTGAAAACAAAAATTATCTTAACAGAGTCGCGCTTGCAAAGGCGCTTGCTTATTCGATTCAGGGCGATGTTGAAAAATCGGCCGGGCTGCTTATTGAAGTCAACCAAAATACCGCCAGAGAAATCGTTGAGCCCGAAATTATCTCCCAGTGGAACTTTATCCACATTCTCAACAAGCTCGTGGCAAAAGATTGGGAAAATATCAAGGAGGATATGTACTCGGTCGTTACGTTTGCGAACAATTATAACGATATCCTTGTGAAAAATCTGTTGAAAGTGTTCCTGGGCAAGGTTTTGCAGGAAGAAGGCAACCTTGCAAAGGCGCTTGATATTTATAACGAGCAGGTTGCGGTCTTTGCCAAGGAAAAAATCGCAATCGGTGCCTTGCTTTGCTGGTATTTTATCGCAAAAATTTCGCTTGTTACGGATGGCAGCGATAAGGCCCTTGATATTGCTCAAAAGGCCCTTGAAGTCGCTAAAAATCCGAAAATTAACAACTACTATTTCATGGTTCTGTACAAACGCCTGATTGCGGAGATTTTCCTGATAAAAGGCGACCTGGAAGCGGCTAAAATGTATATTGAAAAGGCGTTAATGATTGTGAAAAGCTACGATATGAAGCTCCAAAAGGTGCTTTTGTACCAGCTTTACGCAAAATACCTTGAAGAAATGGTCACCAAAAAGCCCAAAAACAAAATCACCTACGCCGAAAACGCAATGAATACGTTTAAAAAGTCGATGAAAATGATTAAAGCGCTGAATATTCCCGCGATTGAGAAAGATATTGAGCAAAATCAGGCTTCTTTCAGGGCATTTTGCGCGCTGAACGGGATGCAGCTATAATTTGAAGCTTTTGGGGGCTGAAAATGTATTTATATTTTGCACCAGTTGTTTAAAGCGAATCCATCCGCAATATTTTCGGGCGGAAGTGCGTTCCATTCGAATTTTCCTTCATAAAAATCGCAATAAAGACCGGTCAGGCCTTCTTCATCGGCTTTTCGGGACATATTTGTCCAGCTTACAAATCTTTCGCCTTTGTTGCCGTTGATTACAAAGTCAATGCCGTATTCAATTTTGCCGTTTTGGTCATATTGAACCAAATCACCGGTTTTTCCCTTATCCCTAAAGCCGATTGACTGCGTTTTTCTGCCGTTTTTAATTACAATTATTTTGTCCAGGGTTACGCCGTCTTTTGAATAATATTCAAAATGAGTGCCGTTTTTGGGGCTTGATGTGATTTTGTAAGTGCCGTCCTGGAGTTTTTCCATGTTTTTTCCGAGCTTTTGGAAGCCCGATCTTTCGGACATCAATTTTATTCCCGCAAAAATATCAAGTTTGGCGGCCCATTCTTTGTTTATTTCTTGCAATTTTTGCCTTGCTGTGACGTCCATTTCGGCTTTATACTTATTTTGCAGCTCTTTTTTGGCTTTTTCTGCCGCTTCTTTTGCAGCTTTTGCCTCTGCTTCTTTCGCTGCTTTCTCAGCAGCCTCCTGAGCCTCTTTTGCTGCTTTGGCTTCGGCTTCTTTTGCGGCTTTTTCGGCTGCTTCTTTTGCTGCTTTTGCTTCGGCTTCTTTTGCGGCTTTTTCGGCTGCCTCTTTTGCAGCTTTTGCTTCGGCCTCGCGTGCTGCTCTTTCTGCGGCTTCCTGAGCCTCTTTTGCTGCCTTTGCTTCGGCTTCGCGGGCTGCTTTTTCGGCTGCTTCGCGAGCGGCTTTTTCTGCGTCTTGTGCGGTTGTCGAGGCGGCCGGATTTGCGCTGCCGGGGGTGCGAGGCGCTTCATTTTTTAGGTTTTTAAACAGATTCCTCCCCTTGTAAGCCCCCAGAGCAAGCAATGCCGCTCCTAAAATCACGCCTCCGATTTTAAGATATTTGTCAGAATCCTTTTTAGGCGCAGAAGTCTGAATTTGTGCGTTTTGTGGCGTTGCTGCGCTTGCGTTTTGCTGCGGTGCGGGGGATTGCAGGCGCATATTGTTGAATTGCGGGTTGAAATATTGATTGTAAGAATTAAAACCTTGAATACCGTTCATAATTTTATACTTTCTGTTTTTAACCTGACCTTATTTTTATAAAGTAAAGTTAATTTTCATTTTTGCTATCTATCTATCTTGTTATTACTGGATTTCAGACGGTTTAAATTCGTGTTTACATTTGTTTACAATGGTGATTTTGATATAGAAAATCGGAATTTTGTAAAAATAAAATTTTATTGCGTTTTTGAATAAAAACATGTGTATAAAATTTTTCTTTAGTGATAAAATGTAATCAGTTCAGAGTAATAAATCATTGAGATATGGGAAGAATTGTTATAGATAAAGAGAGTTGTAAGGGATGTAGCATCTGCATGGAGGTTTGCCCGAAACATCTTATACACCCGTCGTCTGAAACGAATGCCCATGGCGTAAATTTTGCGGAATTTAAAGATGCAAAAAATGAATGCCTTGGCTGCGCAATCTGCGCCCACAGCTGCCCGGATGCGGCAATAACAGAGGTTTATAAATCGTGATAAAAACATCATCAAAAGTTCTTGTGAAAGGAAATGAGGCAATTGCACAGGCGGCGTTGAATGCGGGCTGCAAATGCTATTTTGGCTACCCGATTACGCCCCAGAGCGAAATCGGCGAATTTATGAGCCGCAAAATGCCCGAACTCGGCAGAACTTTTGTGCCTGCGGAGAGCGAATTGGCCTCCATAAGCATGGTAATCGGCGCAGGAACGACCGGAACAAAGGCAATGACGTCTTCTTCGTCATGCGGAATCGCACTTATGCAGGAGGCGCTTTCGGCAATGGTTTGTGCGGAGGTTCCGGGGGTCATTATCAGCGTAATGCGAGGCGGCCCGGGGCTTGGAAATATCGCTCCTGCGCAAGGTGACTATTTTCAGGCGGTAAAAGGCGGCGGAAACGGTGATTACAAGGTCGTTGTGCTCGCTCCTGCGACGGTTCAAGAGGCTGTAAACCTTACATACAGAGCTTTTCACCTTTCGATGAAATATCGCACCCCGGTTATTCTTCTTGCTGACGGCATTTTGGGGCAAATGATGGAGCCTGTTGAGTTTGGCGAGTATCCTTATGAGGAAATTGACACTTCGGCATGGGCGTTGTCGGGTGCAAAAAACAGAAAACCGCGTTTTCTTGTTTCTTTGCACATGCAAGAAGGCGAGATGGAGGCAATTACCAACAGAATTTTTGAAAAACATGATTTAATTGCTAAAAATGAAACCACTTACGAGGCTTATCAGACGGAAGATGCGGATTTGATAATTACGGCGTTCGGAACGGTTGCCCGTGTGGCAAAAGCAGCCGTGAAAAAGGCCAGAGAAAAAGGAATGAAAGCCGGGCTTTTCAGGCCGGTAACGCTGGTGCCTTTTCCTGATGAGGCGCTTCATAATGCGGCAAAATCGGCAAAAATGGTGCTCGATATCGAGATGAACAAAGGACAAATGCTCGTTGATGTCCGTTCTGCGGTGTTCGGAGCTGCGCCTGTTGAGTTTTACGGGCGTCCGGCGGGCGGATTGATTACGCTTGAGGATATTTACGGGCAAATTGAGAAAAGATTAGGTTAGGTGAATGGAAACTCTTGTTTATAAAAAACCGGAATGCTTAAAAAAGGACGGAAAATTTACTTTCTGCCCCGGATGCGGGCATGGCGTGGTTTTGCGGATGATTGCGGAGCTTATTGACGAGTTCGGCATTCAAGGCGATACAATTGCGATTTCGTCGGTCGGATGTTCAATTTTTCTTGAAAAATTTTATGATTTGGACGTAGCCGGCGCCTCCCATGGCCGTTCACCCAGCGTCGCGACCGGGATTAAGCGCTCTTTGCCGGGGAAATTTGTTTTTACTTATCAGGGCGACGGCGATGCGTTGACAATCGGGCTGAATGAAACGATTCATACGGCTTCGCGCGGTGAAAAAATCACGACAATCTGCATAAACAACACGAATTTCGGCATGACGGGCGGCCAGGCCAGTGCAACAACGCTTGTCGGGCAGGTTACAAAAACTACGCCCACCGGCCGCAACCCTGAATATGTCGGATATCCTATTCATGCGGCGGAAATGGTTGCAAAATGCGACGGAGCGGCTTTTGTTGCGCGTGTGTCAATTTGTTCGCCCGCTTCGATAAAAAAAGCGAAAGAAATCCTGAAAAAAGCTTTTGAAATGCAAATAAAGGGCATAGGTTACAGTTTTGTTGAGGTTTTGGCTACTTGTCCGACAAACTGGGGAATGAGCCCGGTTGATTCAATGAAACATATAAAAGATGATATTGAAAAAGTTCATCCCACGGGCATTTTCAAAGATATTACACAAACGGAGGCTCGCTGATGGATACAAGCATCATTATTTCCGGATACGGCGGTCAGGGCTTGCTTTTTGCGGGGTCGCTTTTGTGCCATGCAGCGATGATTGAGGGAAAACAAACCACCTGGATTCCCTCTTACGGCGCGGAAATGCGCGGCGGGGCGGCAAATTGTTCTGTGCACATTTCTGACGATGAAGTTTCGTCGCCGATTGTGAATATGTCGGATGTTGTGTTTGCGCTCAATCAGCCGTCCGAGGACAAGTTCGAAAAGCGGGTAAAACCGGGCGGATTGTTCATAGTGAACTCGTCTATGGCGAAAATCGAGCGAAAAAGAGCGGATATTGAATATATTTTCATCCCGATGAACGAAATTGCTGCACAAAAGCCCGAACCTGTGTTCATAAACGTTATGGCGGTCGGCGCGTTCATCGAAAAAACCGGCATTTTGAAAGAAAGCTCGGTCAAAGAGGCGCTCAAATCAATGATGAGCGGGAAAAAGGCGCATCTTCTTGACGCAAACCTGGCTTCTTTTGATTATGGAGCCGAATTTATAAAAGATTTTGCAAGGGTTTAGATATGATTAATGAAACGGTTGAGTATATTAAAAAGAAAACAGGCTCATTTGTGCCGGAAATCGGGATAATTCTGGGTTCCGGGCTCGGTGATTTTGCCAATGATTATGTCGGGGTGCGGGTTCCGTATTCAAAAATTCCCGGATTTGAGAATTCCACGGTCGTCGGGCACAAGGGCGAGCTCGTTTTTGCCGAAGTTGAGGGCAAAAACGCGGTCATGATGCAGGGCCGGTTTCATTATTACGAGGGATATCACATCAGCCGCATTGTTTATCCGGTGAAAGTCATGAAAAAACTCGGTGTGAACACGCTCATCATCACGAATGCGGCCGGCGGGGTAAATAAAAAGTACAATTCCGGTGAACTTATGCTAATTAAAGACCATATAAACCTTATGGGCGTAAATCCGCTTATTGGCGAAAATGACGCGACTTTAGGCGTAAGATTTCCTGATATGAGCGAGGTTTATAAAAAAGATTTGATAAAACTGGCGGAAAAAAAGGCTGACGAGCTCGGAATCCCGCTAAACAAAGGCGTTTATGCGGCAATGAGCGGCCCCAGCTACGAAACCCCGGCTGAAATCAACATGCTGCGCAAAATGGGCGCGGATGCGGTCGGAATGTCGACGGTTCCCGAGGCTTTGGTCGCAAATTATTGCGGAATGGACGTTCTGGGCATCAGTTGTATAACAAATTCCGCAGCCGGCGTGCATCCGAGCAGGCTTTCGCATGTTGAGGTCGTTGAAAA
>CALUPP010000107.1 GCA_944322685.1 Candidatus Gastranaerophilales bacterium | reverse complement strand
GCCGGCTCAGCCTTGATGGCAAAGGCGGTTAAAACAGCCGGTGATTCTGCTCAAAAAGCAACATTTGCTACTTATAAATTCACACTTGCTGCTCAAGAAGGCACAATGAGTTCAAAAGAAATGGCTGATGCCGGAAAAGAAATGGAAAAATACGGAAAAGAAATGGTAAAAGCCGGAAAAGAAATGGCAAAAGCCGTCCCTACAAAAGCCAAGGGTATTGCTTCAATCGCAAAAGGCTCGGCGGCAATAGCTTCCGGTACAGCCGCGGTTGCAGGTGGCTCAAAATCATTGGCTGACGCCCTATCTAAAGAAGAAAGCGCAAATGCAAGCGCTGACAATCATGATGCTCTTGCGGCTGCCGCGTCGCAGGAAGTAAACGCATATATGAACGGAATGATGAGCTCAAATGAACAAATATCTAACGCAGTAACCGAGGCAATGAAAATTTCAGGTCAAAATGCAACTTCTAATGATGCTATGTCAGGCGGCGCAGGCAGTGGTGCGGCCGCAAATGCTTCTTCCGGCGGTTCAGCTGCAAATCCTTTCGCTGCGGCAGCAAATAATGCTGCAACCGGCGCAAATTCTTCTCAAAAAGATAAAAAAACAGATTCTAAAGAAAAAGAAGATAAAAAAGAGCAAAAAACGGAAAATAAACAAAATGAAAATAAAACCGAAAAGAACACAAGCTTAAATAAAAACTCAAGCCAGCCTCAGCAGAATCTTACAAAAGTGGCTTCAGCTCAAAATGCCGGTACGCAACAAAGCTCAAATCCATTTTTGCTTAATTTGAAATCTGCATAAAAATTTTTGATGAATATTTACAAAATTTGTGTTAAATCAATTAACAAATGTAACATTTTGTTAAGAACCCTGAAATTCGCGCTCACAAAAAGTTTTTATATATATAAGTAAGTGTTAATAAGAAGAAAGTGAGCAAAAAATGAGCATTCAGTATGATGCAGCACGTTTGGATGAAGCGAAAAAACTCAAAGGAACTGAGTCTTCGCAATCTGCCGAATCTATTAAAGAAAAAGAGCAAGAAGAGCTGAAATCTACTGATATTTATACTTATTCCGGCACAGAAAATACGAATTGGGGCAACACGGACGGATTTGAGCGTATTAGCGTCGATGATGAGGACGAAAATGAGCTTCTTAACGAAGTAATTGCCGAAAATAAAACCGCCGAAGGCGAAGAAGCCGTCGACGGTGCGGAAGATGCTATAAAAGGCGCTGAAGATAAAGAAAAAGAGGCGGAAGAAGCTAACGAACAAAAAGACAATGTCAAAAATGATAAAAAAGTAAAAACCGAGAAAAAGAGTGATAAGCAAGAAACACCTGATGTAAACAGCGAGGCTGGTGCGGCTGCACCGGCAGCGCAAGGTAACGTTTCAGCAGCTCCGGCAGCACTTGGCAATCAATCATCGTCATCCGGAAACCTTACGGCAAAGGCACCCGACGAGCAGGTTGCGGCAATGGCAGACAGCACGGAGGATGCGGATAAAAAAAGCCAGCTTAACGGGCTTGCATCGCAGGAACAAGCAGGAATAAGCAGTTATTCTAACAATTTGGCGGGATATAATACATCAAATACCGCAGTATCAACAAATACCGCCGCAGCAGGCCAGCAAAAAAGCACCGCTGCACAAGCGGCCGGTGAAGCTGCTCAGGCTTCCGGAACAATTGCCTCTGGCGGAGTAAAGGTAAATGAGGGCCAGGGCAATATAACCTCGGGTCAAGCACAGATTCAACAAGCAGCAACGCATGAGGCTAAATCAGCCGCTGCTCAGGCAAAAGCAACGATTGCAGCCGGAAAAGCCGCTCAAAAAGCCGGAAAAGCTGCTCAACATACGGCGAATGCCGCAATGAAAGCCGGAGAAGGTGCGGCTAATACATCAGCTGCGACTGCACTTGCGACAGAAGCAGCAACAGAAGCTTCTACTGCGGCAAGTATGATGTCAAATCCTTTCACCGCAGCGGCCGGAGCTGCTTTGATGTCTAAAGCTGTGGCAACAGCAGGTGATTCGGCGTCAAAAGCAGCTGTTGCAACTACAAAATTTGCAGAATCAGCCAAAGAAGGCACTATGAGTGCAAAAGAAATGGCCGAATCCGGTAAAGAAATGGAAAAAGCCGGAAAAGAAGCAGTTAAAGCCGGTAAAGAATTAGCAAAAGCCGTTCCTAAAAAGGCAAAAGGCATTGCTGAAGTCGGCAAAGGCGCATCAGAGGTTGCTTCCGGTACAAAAACCATCGCGGACGGAACACAAGCGCTTGAACAGGCTCTGACAAAAGAAGATACCGCAAATACAAGTGCCGCAAACTATGAAGCCTTGGCAAATGCCGCACAGCAGGAGGTAAACACCTATATGAACGGTCTGATGACCTCTAATCAGCAGATTTCGGATGCTGTGACAGAAGCTATAAAAATTTCAGGACAAAACGGAACAACATCTGACGTTCCTAACGGAAATTCAGGCGGAACAGCAGCCGCAAATGCCGGCGGGGCGGCCGCAGGAAGCGCAAGTCCTGTTGCTGGATTAGCTCTGGGCGGGGCTGCTAACGCAAATGGCGCATCTTCCTCTCAAAATGCGCAGCAAAACAAGCAAAATCAGACAAATAACAACAAAGACAACAAAACTGAAAACAAATCGCAAAATAATGCCAATAAAAACGGAAACAGCTCCGCAAGCACAAGCTCTGTATCAAATCAGGCCCAGCAAAATTCCGCGAATCTTGCGACTCCGCAGAATAACGCTTCAAATACGCAAGCAAATCCGTTCTTGTTGAATTTGAAATAAATAAAGGCAATTTTGATAAAATCCGGCAATGTAAATGTCAAAACTGATATTTTGCCGGATTTTTTTGCTTGAATCGCTATTTATCCGTCAAAAATCCGTCTATATAGACAAGACCGCCAAAACTTCAAGCAAGGCAAACCTCAGCCGTCCAATCCCCGCTTTAGAACGGGAAATTTGGTTTTTTGCGTTCGATTTTAGCTTCACAGTGCTCAAAACTCGCGAAATTTATACCTAAACCCCGGCTTTTGCCGATTTTAATATGCCAATCCACTTTGTTTTGTCCGCATCTGAGATTGCGCCTTTTTTAGCGTAATGAATGTGATAAATAGCCGTCGGAGTCTGGATAATCCGAGCGATTTCCGACTCTTTACCCTGGTCAAACGACCATTCATAGAGAATTTCGCTGTTCGTTTCGTATAAATTCTTTCTTACGAATGATTTTTTTGCATCTTTTGCCATGTCTTCAATCGGGGCAATGTGCGAGGCGAGATATTCCGCCGGAGAATATTGAAAAGACTCGTTCAGCGCAAAATATTGCACAGTGACAAGCTCCGTCCACTGGTAATTTTTGACATCTTCGCCTTTTTTGCCGTATTCCGTGATGCCGTTTTTGTCGTTTGCGACTTCATAGGCCTTTTCCCAGACCGTTTTGTCAAGCGAAATGTCTACTTTGTAAACCGGGACGGCATTTTTAGGGTTTATTTTCTCTCTGATGGGGATATCTCCCTGAGAGTTCCAGCTGCGTTCTTCGCGCTTGATTTCGGTTATGAGATTTTTGTAATATGACTTTGATGAATCCGGCATCGACTCGAGCGCAAGCGCTGTTTCGTAAAAATCGACGGATGATGTGTAATCATGCTGTTTTCTTTTGATTTCGCCCAAAAATGTATATGCATTCCATCTTGAGGGGTATTTTTTGACTGCTTCGTTGAGGATTTTTTCCGCGGAAGTGTCATCGCCTTTGTACATGTAGCTTGTTCCGAGGTAACACATCGTGCTGTAAGAATCCGGATGGTCATTGAGCGCGTTTGTGAAGTTTATGATTGCTTCATCGTAATTTTTTTCTTCGTAGGCTTTCATCCCCTTGTCAAAATCAGCATTAGGGTTGAAAATTTTTTCAACATCAAAAGAATTTGTACAACCGCACAAAATTAATACGGAAACCGCTGTCAATGCTGTAAAAAATTTCTTTTTCATCTTTCCCTTTGTTTTTATCTGTCACGAAGCTTCGCAAGAAGATTGAGAATTTCAATATAAAGCCAAACAAGCGTAACCATAAGCCCGAAAGCGCTATACCATTCAAAATGTTTGGGCAGGAGGTTTTCTTCGGCTTTTTGGATAAAATCAAAGTCCAAAAGCAGGCTAAAAGCCGCAACAAGAACAATTACACCGCTGATTGCGATGCTAATCGGCGAAGAACCGACCAAAAACGGCAATCCGGAACCGAAAAAGCCCATTATAAAGTTGATTAAGTACATTCCTAAAATTGTTATCATTGCTATAAAGATTGTGCTTCTGAATTTTTCGGTGACTTTTATGATTTTTGTCTTAAACAAAAACAGCATTACAAAAAGCGCCCCAAATGTCCCGGCAATGGCCTGCAACGCGATTCCGGGGAACTGAACCTCAAGCAAAATCGAAATTCCGCCAAGGCATGCTCCCTCCGCAAAAGCATAAACGGGTGAAAGATAGGGTGCTGTTTTGGGTACAAACGAGATTATCAGCGCCAAAATAAATCCGGCAACAAGCCCAATGCCTGTTGTAATCATAACTTTGTCCGCAAATCCCATATAAGCCTGATAAACCATAGCTCCGGCCGCAACAGCCAGAATTGCGAACAAAATAAACGCCTTGTTTATCGCTCCTGATGCTGTCATCGGTGCTTCGCCGAGAATCTGCTGATTATTAAATCTATCCCCCGAAAATACCGGGTTTGAACTTCTGAACATGTTTAACTCCTCAATTGTCTTGATAAATTTCTACAAAAAACATTTTACCACATTTTTCATTTAATAAAATACGTCTGTTGTTTTTTTTCGGATATAATTGTTAAAAACAAAATCCTGATTTATAATCCGGATGACGCAATCTAAGGAGAAAAAAATGACTGAACTGCTCAAAAACGCACTGGATTTATTTTATGAAAAAAAATATGATGAAGCTGTTGAAAAATTCCTGGAAATGGAAAAAGAAGACGACCAAAATGCGCGTCTTTTGAACAATATCGGTCTTTGTTACGCAAATCTTGGCGATTATGAAAAAGCGCACTGGTATTACGGAAAAGCCATTGCGCTGGATCCGAAACAGGCCCAGACTTATGTTAACGAAGCAGATTTGCTTTTTAAAGAGCACAAAATCCTTGATGCAATTGAGCTTTTGCAAAATGCGGTCTATGAATTGCCTGAAGATGTGACCACGCGTCATTATCTTGCGCGTGTTTATATGGAGGACAAGCGATATGAGGAGGCAATTCAGGCTTTGGATACGGTTTTGGAACTTTCTCCGAAAAATCCTGACGCTCATTGGGATTTGGGCATGGTTTATTTTGAACTCGGCGACTGGTACAGCGCTATCGGCAATTTTGAGCAGGTTTTGGAGGTCGTTACGACAAATCCGCTCATTTATTACCAGACCGGACTTGCTTATGAGGCAAATGACGAGCAGGACAAGGCGATTTCGAACTACATGAAAGCGATTGCTGCAAATCAGACATTCCCGCTTGCATACAAAAAGCTCGGAATGCACTTTGCTTCGCGGGGTGATTGGGACGGAGCGCTTGAATATTACGAAGATTACCTGAAATTCGAGCTTCCGGCGCAGGAAAAAGAAGAAATCAACCGCAGAATTAAGGAAATTAAGGCAAAAATGTCATAAAAGTCGTTTATTTTGCGATTTTTATTGAAATGGGCTAAGAATATTTTTTACAATCGGCTTTGGATGATAAAATTCAGTTTTTTCCGTTTTTGTCCGGACTGCTGCGGCAAGGAACGTGAAAAAATCTTCAAAAATCGTAATATTCGCGCAATTTTTTTTACATAATTGTTTTTTTAATCTACAATAAAGTTAAAAGCGGAAATACGGATAGCAGTTGATGTTAAATAATGCCTCAAAAGCCTCTATAAGAAACAGTTTACGTGAGTATCATGACCTGATTGAAACAATTGCGAAAATTGAGTTCAAAAAGTTGTCATCTTCTTATCTTATTGATTTTTCTGAGTTGATAAACATAGGTACGCAGGTCATTCATCATCTTTGCACCAGTTCAAATATTGAAAATTTCAACAAATCCTATATCTCAACCGCTATAAAATGGGCTATCCGCAATGAAGTCCGCAGAAGATACAAATGGTACTCGCTAAAAACCCAAAAAGCGCCTGTTCCGACGGAAGAAAACAAGGGCGAAATCCGCGATGCGGTTTATAAGGCGATTCTTTCGATTGACGAGATGGCTGAGGCTGAAAATCCCACCCAAATCAAGGATAATGCGATGCTCCCCGAGGATGCGATTGTGTTCAACGAGCTTAGTATGGGGTTGAAAGAGGCGATTAAGAAGCTCCCTCCGCGCGAACGCGAGTTGATTGAGGCGAAATTTTTCAAAGATAAAAAACTGCGCGAGCTTTCTGAAGATTTTAATATTTCTCCGTCAAGAATATCAAGGATAATCCAGTCCGGGCTTAATAAAATCAGAAAAGAGCTTGAAAAAAACAATCTGGTTTAAATTTTGGATTTGTAAGCCGGTTTTAGCTGTTTTGCGGCTTTTAAATAAGTTTTGGGCGGCAAAAAATGCCGTCATTTCGAGCAAATTCAGGACTTGGCAGATTATTTGTAATTAAGGCCCGTCCTTGCGATGCTGAAACAAGTTCAGCATGACGAGTTTTTAGCGTTATTGCGAACTTTTTGAAAATGCCGGATTGTTGGTAATTAAGCTCGTTCTTGAGATGCTGAAACAAGTTCAGCATGACGTATTAGCCGTCCTGCGGTTCAGAAATAAGTGCTCAGGTGATAAAAATGCTATGCAAAAAGCGCGTCAATATAGTCTTTTGCGTCAAAATCCTTTAAATCTT
>CALUPP010000106.1 GCA_944322685.1 Candidatus Gastranaerophilales bacterium | reverse complement strand
CTACAGCCTTGAAAATCTTTTCTGCGCATACACAAAAAGCCGCTGCATTGATGATAACAAGGGCTGCATGTGCTACGAATGCGAAGTTTATGACAAATACGACCTTGAAGAAGGCCATTATTGCCTTAGTGACGGCGGATTTTAATTTTATTTAACTCAATTTGATAAAAAGCAGGGCGCAACAGCGATTCCTGCTTTTTATTTTTGCGGGATTTATGCAAAATTTCCGTTTCACCCCTTGAATATATGGATTGAAATCGCGAGAGGCGGGTTTTTAGGGATAATTTACCGAGGAGCAGGCTGCTTGTTGGGCTAACATGCTGTCAGACATTTAATATGGCGGCTTTCCTGTTTCCGCTATCTTGGAATACGGACGCTACGCCGGAGTAACGTCCGGCTCCGCAAGGGGCAAAGCCCCGTCCGATTCCGCTTTGGCACGCTTTTTGTGCCTGTCTAGTGGCACAGCCACGTTGCACGTTTGTTGTGTTATTTGCACGGGCGGCTTTCCTGTTTCGGCTGTCTTGAAATACGGACGCTACGCCGGAGTAACGTCCGGCTCCGCAAGGGGCAAAGCCCCGTCCGATTCCGCTTCGGCATGCATATCGTTCTATTTAGCAAAACCCTTGCAAATTAAGCCAAATTTTCGGCCAATATTAAAAATTTGACAACAATAAAAAAAATTTCTAAGATTAATATTGAAATTGCGCGGCTTGGAGCGGATATGACGAAAATTATTTTTGAAAAATCAATAAAAGGGATGCGCGGCGAAATTCTTACGGAAGAACCCGTTAATGTTGATTTTATTGATAAAAAATATCTGAGAAAAAACGATTTTTTACTCCCCGAAGTTACTGAACTCGAGGCAATGAGGCATTTTAAGGAACTTTCGGATAAAAATTTTTGTATAGAAACCGGATTTTACCCGCTGGGCTCGTGCACAATGAAATATAACCCGAAAGTGAACGAACTTTTGGCGTCTTTAGAGGGTTTTTGCGCACTTCACCCGCTTCAGGAGGACGAGGACGCACAGGGCGCGCTGGAGTTGATGTACAAATTGCAAGAAAGCCTCAAAACTATCACCGGAATGGACGCAATTACGCTCCAGGGCTCAGCAGGCGCGCATGGCGAGCTTTGCGGCATGATGATTGTAAAACATTACTTTAAAACCAGGGGCGAAAACCGAAAAAAGGTGATTATTCCTGATTCCGCGCACGGAACCAACCCCGCATCCGCCGGAATGTGCGGTTTTGAGGTTGTGAACGTTCCGTCGAACGAAAAAGGGCAGGTTGACGTTGAAGAACTGAAAAAACTGCTCAATTCTGACGTTGCGGCGATTATGATGACGAACCCCAACACCCTCGGGCTTTTTGAAGAAAATATTTCCGAAATAGCAAGGCTCGCACACGATGCAGGCGCCTTGATGTATTACGACGGCGCGAATTTTAACGCAATTATGGGCATTACGAACCCGAAAATCATGGGTTTTGACATTGTGCACCTGAATTTGCACAAAACTTTCTCAACCCCGCACGGAGGAGGAGGCCCCGGAGCCGGGCCGGTGGGCGTTGTTGAAAAATTGAAAGAATTTTTGCCAGTACCGGTCGTGGATTTTGACGGCGAAAAATATTTCAGAAAATATGACCTGAAAAACTCAATCGGAAAGATAAAAGAGTTCTGGGGCAACTTCAATGTGCTCGTGAAAGCCTATTGTTACATACTTATGACCGGAAAAAGCCTGAAATCCGTTTCAGAAGATGCGATTTTGAGTGCAAATTACATGAAAGAAAAGCTGAAAAAGCACTACAAGCTGCCTTATGACGTTCCTTGCATGCATGAGTTCGTGCTTTCGGGCGATATCCAAAAAGAGGAGGGCGCAAGCACCCTTGCTGTGGCAAAACGCCTTATGGACTACAATTTTCACCCGCCGACGATATATTTTCCGCTGATTGTGCACGAAGCGATGATGATTGAGCCGACCGAGTCGGAAACAAAGGCACGGCTGGACGAATTTATCGACGCGATGATAAAAATCGCACAGGAAATCAAAGAAAACCCCGAAAACGTCCTCCACAGCCCGCACAACACTCCCGTTAAGAAAGTAGACGAAACGCAGGCTGCGCGTCATCCTGATTTGAGGTACAGAACCGATGCATGAATACGGATTCAAGATAAAAAAGGGCGATTTGGAGTTTGAATTCTCCACAACCGACAAAAATGCCTTTGAAGAGCAGCTTTCAGACTGGATTCGCGGAGTCATGAAAAGCGAATCGCCGATTGTCGAAACACCCATAAACGAAGAAAATATCCCGCAAAGAAAAGGATTTATTGAGGTAAAAGAGCTCGTAAAAATCAACGAAATTCAATCGCCCGAGCCGAAAATGGAAGAAAATTTCGAAGAAATTCTCGAAGAATCCATCCAAAACCCGAAAACCGAGGTAATCGAAAAAACTGAGGTTATGACGCCGTTTAAAGCTTATTTGTCGGCGTTTTTGCCTAAAAATTCGACGGATTATCTTGTTTTAACGGCGAAATTTCTTGCAGACAACGAAAATGTCCATAATTTTTCCATAAAACAGCTCAACGCAAAGCTTGTGCCCGCAATCGGCAAGCCAATCGACCACAACGACGTTCACGAAGCCATAGAGGCGGGCGTTCTCGCCGAAGTCCCCAATTACACGGATGTTTCGGACGTAAAAGAATACACTCTCACGGAAGCCGGTGAAAATTATGCAGTTGAACAGTAAAAAAGCCGCAGTCGCGCTAAGCGGAGGGCTGGACAGCAGCGTAACCTGTTTTTTGCTGAAAAATCAGGGCTATGACGTTGCCGGTATTACGGCAAAAATGGTCGATGACGAAAATTTTGAACAAGTTGTGCAAAATGCCCGAAAAGTTGCGGAAAAACTTGAAATCCCGCATTATGTGCTCGATTTGAGCGTAGATTTCAAAAAAAACATCATAGATTATTTTGAAAATTCTTACATAACGGGAAAAACCCCAAATCCTTGCATAATGTGCAACAAAACCATAAAATGGGGCAAACTTTTTGATTTTGCGATGAACAAACTCGGCGCAGACATAATCGCTACGGGGCATTACGCGCGAATTGAACGAAAAAACGGTGTTTCCAAGCTGTTTCCTGCTTTTGATAAGAAAAAAGATCAGCTTTATTACCTGTTTGAGCTTTCTCAAGAACAGCTCGGGAGAACGATTTTCCCGCTTTGCGGGCTTGTGAAAGACGATATCAGAAAAATCGCCGCAGAAAACGACCTGCCCTCAAAATCTTCAAAAGAAAGCCAGGATATTTGCTTCATTAAAAAGCCAATGACCGCGAAAAAGTACCTTTTGGAGCGCTTTAAAGCAGAAAAAGGCGATTTTGTTCTGAAAAAATCGGGTAAAAAATTAGGTATGCATGACGGTTTTTTCCAATACACAATCGGGCAGCGAAAAGGCGTGGGGATTGCGTATTCAGAGCCGTTGTATGTGACGGGAATCGACGCAAAAAACAATATAGTCTACCTCGGAACAAAAGATGAGCTTTTGACGGATACGATAATCGCAAAAAACTTCAAAACCCAGTACCCGACTGATAAAAAGAGCTTTGATGTATTGGCTAAAATCAGGTATAACATGGATTTTAAGCCTGCTCATGTGGAAATTGCCGAAGAAACCGCACAAATCACCTTTAAAGAGCCCGTATCGGCGGTAACTCCGGGACAGGCGGCGGTTTTGTATGACCCGAATGACGGACATTTGATAGGCGGAGGCTGGATAGAATGACGGAAAATTTTGATATAGGCATTATCGGGGCGGGGCCTGGCGGATATTCAGCGGCAATACGCGCAGCGCAGCGAGGGAAACGGGTTGTGATGTTTGAAAAGGACTGTCCGGGCGGAGTTTGCTTGAATCGGGGCTGCATTCCGACAAAAGTCATATTGCATTGTGCAGATTTTTACAAAAACCTTAAAAAAGCCGAAAAATTCGGCATAAACATCGAAAACGCCTCATACAGCTACGAAAAAATCTTCGAGCGAAAAAACAACGTAACCCAAAAAATCAAAACGAACCTGAGAAAGCTTATTTTGAGCCATGATGTGGTCATAGTTGACGAAGAAGCCCGAATAACCGGCAAAAACGAAATCACTGCGGGCGAAAATAAATACGAATGTGAAAATATTATCATCGCAACCGGTGCAAAACCCGCTAAAATTGCGAATTTTGAAACGGACGGGAAGTTTATTGTGAATTCCGACGAGCTTCTCGAGCTGGATAAGATACCCGATAATATACTAATCGCCGGTTCGGGTGCGATAGGCATTGAGTGGGCAAGAATTTTTTCCGGATTGGGGAAAAATGTTACTATTATTGAAATTGCTCCAACATTGCTGCCTGCTGCGGATGCGGAAATCAGCGCTCGGGTTGAAAGGTTGTTTAAAAAAGACAAAATCAGGTTTTTTAAGTCAACTTCAATCACAAAAATAGAAAAAAATCAGGTATTTTTGGATAATGAAAATGTTATTGAGGCTGATTTGGTGCTTTTTGCGGCTGGCAGGGTGCCTGTTTTGCCGAAAATTGAAAATATTGAGCTTGAAATGGACGGAAAGTTCATCAAAACCGATGAAAACTTCCGAACAAACATAAAAAACATTTTTGCCATCGGCGATGTGAACGGAAAAATCCAGCTTGCCCATGCAGCAACGCATCAGGCGCTGGGTGCGGTGGATTTTATTACCCGAAATGACCCGATTCATTTTGATGTATTGAAAATTCCGTCGGTTGTTTACGGAAACCCGGAAATCGCGTGGGTTGGAAAGACTGAAAAGCAGCTTGGGGGAATTGATTACAGAGTTTCTTGTTTTCCGGTTGCTGCGCTCGGAAAAGCGCAGGCGGACGACGAAATCGACGGATTTATAAAGGTTTTGTCGGTTGACGGAAAAATCGCCGGGGCGCATATTGTTTCTCCGGAGGCGTCGGCGCTGATTCAGCAGTTTGCGTTGATGATTGACAATGAAATATCCGAAGAAAATATCCTCAAGACCACATTTGCCCATCCGACCTACTCCGAGGGGGTTTTTGAGGCGATTTTGGGGCTCGGAGATTTGTCGTTGAGCATGTTAAAGGTGAAAAAATGAAAAGGCTGCCCGAATATTTAAAACGCGGAATCGTTGACACGGAAAAAACAAGGCTGGTGCGCACAATTTTGAAATCGCAATGCCTGAACACGGTCTGCGAAGCCGCAAGATGCCCGAACAAAGCGGAATGTTACGCAAAAAACACCGCCACATTTTTGATAATGGGCAGCATTTGCACGAGAAATTGCCGGTTTTGCAATATTTCTGGCGGAAAACCCGAAAACCTTGACCCGAACGAGCCCGAAAGGGTTGCCAGGGCGATAAAAGAGCTCGGTTTGAGATATGCGGTCATAACGTCAGTAACCCGTGATGATTTGCCGGACGGGGGTTCAGGGCATTTTGCCGCAGTGATAAGCGAAATCAGAAAACTGACGCCGGAGGTCAAAATTGAGGTTCTAACGCCTGATTTTCAAGGGGTTCACGCGCAAATCGATACGGTAATCGACGCAAAGCCCGATGTTTTTAACCACAATGTCGAAACCGTGGAGCGTTTATACAAAAAAGCCCGCCCGATGGCCATTTACAGGCGTTCTTTGGATTTTTTGGGCTATATTAAAGAAAAAAGCCCGAAAACCATCACAAAATCGGGGATTATGGTCGGCTTGGGCGAGAATTTTGATGAAATTGCCAAAACTTTTGAAGATTTGAGCGCAGTGCACTGTGATATTGTAACGGTCGGGCAATACATGCAGCCCTCAAAGCATCATCTTGAGGTTGAAAAGTATTACACGCCTGACGATTACGAAAAAATAAAACGGCTTGCAAAAAACTGCGGAATCCCGAAAATCATTGCCTCGGGGCTTGTTCGCAGTTCTTACAATGCTGCTGAGGCTTACGAAAATACGATTTAGATTTTTATTTTGCATCATCCTCGGCTTTAAATCTTGATTTTAGCCACGGCTGCGATAAAAATGCCAAATAACAAATCAAAGTTCCGCCCATACAAGTACAATACCAAAAAGGAAATATTTTAAAATTCCAACTTAAAAATTGGAACAGAAAAAGGTTTAACATCAGAGATATTATATCAATAATAAAGATTGATATTAATATATTATTCCGAAATTTTTTATTAAATTCCAATTTATGCAATATTTCTGCTTCACATTTAAAAAATTTATCATGTTGGTTGAAAAACGAAAATATATCTAATTTAATATACCCATTGATAAATAAAAAAAATATATAAGTTATGCCGGTGAATGCCATTATTTCAAGCGAATCTTCAACATTACATAATTTATTCCAATTTAAAATAAAAAAAGCCGGAAGATTTGAAGACAATAGCAGATTTAATAAAACAAAATTAGTTTTTTGCATATTATCAGTATAAAGAAAATGTTTTTACATCGCAATTATGAATTAGCTAATAGTTAACCCAAATATTTTCAGGTATCATTATTTCGATTATAGTATAATACGTTTGAATTTTCTTTTTTTCTTGTAATTCTCTTGCTGTTTTTACTTTCCAATCTGTTTCGTTAGGATTAAAATCGTAGGTATCTAAAATTTTTGTATGTAAATTTCCCATTGAATCAACATAAGTATCAATAACATCAACATTATGTAGCGCATTTTTCAGATTGCTCTCTATAAATTCCAAAGAAACATTTTCTAAATTTCCATTTTTCAACAAAATATTTTTATTATTTTTTATCAAAGTCTTAAATTCAGGTGAATTTTGAATCGCGATACTTAAAGAACTATTCTGATGGAACACTACTCCCCTACTGTCATTTACTCCTAACTGTACTTGAATTTTATTTTGTACAAGACGCTCTAATTTGATATTTCTCAAATCACCTAGTCGATCATAAATTGTGCCATTTTCTTTTATATATTTATTATTAGGATTTAGTCCATCTACAGATATATTCCATAGTGCTTCCGCATCAGGTTGAGAAATTGTTCCTATGATATCTATACCAAGAGTAAAAATTCTTAGTTTAGCTTCAGAAAATAAATCTTCTGCATATTGTTTAAGCCTTAACATTTCAAATTGTAATTTAGAAATTTCCTTAATTGCCACATCTGGCTGATTTACTTTTTCTTGTATTGTAAATAATTCTCGTTTAAGCTTAATACCTTTATATTTGGAATAATCCAGTTCATCTTTTGCTTTAATTATTTCTTGTATTTTTTTTGATTAAGATTATCAATATTTATAGAATTCTCAAAATTTTTGATTATTGTTGTCTGTTCATCTATTATTCTTATATATTCATCAATTTCATCATCCAGAGATAATGTATCACCTAAAAGTTTAGCAAGTCTAAGTTCATCCCTTCTCTTATTTTTGGCAATTTCTCTTCTGGCCTCTATCGGATCAGTTATTTCTTTCTTTTTTTCACGAATATCAATCCAGCATTTACAATTTGGGTGTGGTTTATCCGGTATATCATTTGCTGAACTATAAATTGTACCGTTTAAAGCTTTGCAAATTTCACATGCACCAGCTTCTGATTTCCATTCATATTCAATATTATCTTTTGAAATAGAACCATATAATAAATAACTCATATAAAATCTCCTTGTTTTAGCTACAAAAGCAAT
>CALUPP010000105.1 GCA_944322685.1 Candidatus Gastranaerophilales bacterium | reverse complement strand
TGGAGAATAATATATGTTATAAAAATTCTTTTGTTAAAATTTAATATCGCGGGATGGAGCAGTCTGGTAGCTCGTCGGGCTCATAACCCGAAGGTCGTTGGTTCAAATCCAGCTCCCGCAACCATTTATTTTAAAGGGTTTTAGCTAATTAGCTGAAACCTTTTTTAGTGCGAAAATAATCCAAAGTTGCAAAAAAGTACAACTTCCAAGCAAACCGGACATAAATTTAAAGGGGCTTTGAGCGATTATACTCAAAGCCCCTTTAATTCGGAGAAGGAGGGATTCGAACCCTCGAGGCAGATTACTCCACCTAACACCTTAGCAGGGTGCCGCCTTCAGCCTACTCGGCCACTTCTCCATATTTTGTATCAAAGTATAGATATCGTATCAAAAAAATCCTTTTTTTTCAAACTGTTTTATTTAAAATTTTTGATAAATAGTTTTTTAGGCAGAATTATCCCCTTTTGCATGGAATATTGTTCACCTATCTAATATTAATCTTAAAAATTTATTGTATGTTATATTTAAAAGAGAAATTTAAGGAGATTTTTTATGAAAAATTGGATTATTGCGCTTGCAGTGCTTATTTTGCCGATGGCAACGTATTTTTATCTCGATAAAACCCATGCGGACAAAGCCGGCTTTGAGGCTCAGGCTGCAAATAAACCGATGATTATGAAATTTTCGTCACCAATGTGCCTTGACTGCAAAAAACTCGATACAACCATTGATGCAGTAATCCCGGCATATAAAGACAAGGTAATTTACGAAAAAATCAACGCCCAATCTCAAGACGCCAGAACAAGCGAATTAATTAAAAAATACAACGTCACCCTTGTTCCTACGTGCGTATTTTTGAAAAAAGACGGCTCTTTGTATAAAAGAACCGAGGGTTTTATGGAAAAAAATCAGTTTGAAAAACTCGTAAAAGGCTTGATAAATGGATAATCTTGTTGCATTGTTCCAATCCCATATAAAAGACGAATTTTCTCTGCTGGTTTTGGCGCTTTGCTACCTGGGCGGGCTGGTTGCGTCGCTTTCGCCTTGCGGAATCGGGGTTTTGCCGGTCGTCGTGAGCTACATCGGCGGATATTCAAAAGAAAAAACCTCAACAACGGCGCTCCAAATGTTGTCGTTTATCTTGGGTTTGTCATTGTGCCTCACCGTTGTGGGAATAATCTGCGCATTGACCGGAAAAGTCTTTGGCGGGGGCAACAGCCCGTATTGGGTGTTGTTTCTTTCATCGCTGATTTTGATTTTCGGGCTGAATCTTGTCGGGTTGATGGATATAAACTTCCCGGTGCTCGTAAAAAGCTTTCCGCAGAACACAAAACACAGCACATACACTTATCCGATGTTACTTGGTGCGGTTTTTGCCCTTGCGACGACGCCATGTTCGACCCCGATTCTTGCCGGAATCATGGCCACGGCTTCTTTGTCGGCAAATATCGCATATTCTGCGTTGATGCTGTTCCTGTTTTCGCTGGGGCAGGGCACAATCATTGTTTTTGCCGGGATTTTCACCTCTTTTCTTAAAAACCTTAAATCTTTTGCGCGTTTTACCGAAATTCTCACAAAAGCGAGCGGCATAATCCTGATTCTTTTTGCAATATTCCTCTATTACAAGGTGTTTTCCAATTTTATGTAAGAAATTTCGCAATTTGTAAGACTTTATAGGCTTTTTGCTGCTTGAGCGGTAAAATCATCGGCAAATTGCGAAATTCGGGCCTTTTTGCCTGATGAAAAATGCATAAACCTGCTGCGAAATCGATTATTTGCTATAATTTGGTTATGAAAAACCGGCATGAAACAAAAACAGCAATAGGCATGATGTCAGGGACGTCAGTTGACGGAATTGATGCTTGTTTTGTGCGGATTTGCGGGGATTTTTCATTTGAAATCCTAAAAACGCATTCCATCGGGTATCCTGCTGAAATTTCCGAAAAAATCCTCGCAGCCGCGAATAATAAAGCGGATACGGAGCTGATTTGCAAGCTGAATTTCGTGCTGGGGCGGCTTTTTGGGCGATGTGCAAACGAATTAATCGCAAAAACCGGCCAAAAACCGGATTTTATCGCAAGCCATGGCCAAACCGTATTCCATGCCCCGAAAACCGCGGAAATATCCGGCATAAATGCGAACAGCACGCTTCAAATAGGCGATATTTCAGTGATTGCGCAAGAAACCGGCGTCACAACCGTCGGAAATTTCAGAGCAAGAGATATTGCGGCGGGCGGCCAGGGTGCGCCTTTGGTGCCGTTTGCGGATGAAATGATTTTTAAGAAAGAAATCCCCAGAGCCATTCAAAACATCGGCGGAATCTCAAATGTAACGGTGCTTTCGCCGAATTGTGAAACTTTCGCCTTTGACATTGGGCCGGGGAACATGCTGATTGACTATTTTGTGAAAAAATTCTTCAATAAACCGTTCGACAAGGACGGCGAAATCGCTCTGAGTGGCAAAATCGACGAAAATTGGCTGAATGAGCTTTTGAAAGAGCCTTATTATGCCGAATTTCCCCCGAAAACCACGGGACGGGAGCTGTTCAACGATGAATATGCACAAAAAATCCTCAAATTTGCGCCCGAAAACAAAAATGACGTAATCGCAACGATAACGGCCCTTACCGCCAAAACCATTGCGGAGGCCTACAAAAAATTTGTCTTCCCAAAAACGGAAATAAAAGAAATTGTGCTCGGAGGCGGCGGAGTTTACAATAAAGCGGTTATTGCGGGTTTAAAACGGTATTTGCCGGGTATTGAAATCAAAAAACATGCGGATTTTGGCATAAATGACAAATACAAAGAGGCGCTTGCGTTCGCTATGCTTGGCTATTGCACGCTTGAGCGCATTGAAAACAACCTGCCGGCTTGTACGGGAGCAAAAATGCCCGTTGTGATGGGCGAAATCGCTTATTCCGGCTGAAATCCGGGAATAATGCCGGGTTGGACTTAAAAACCGGCCGATTAATAAATAGTTAGGACAAAACATGATACCAACCGAAAAAATTAACGCAAATACTGAAAATATCGACATTTCAAGCCCGATTGACATCGTAAAAATGATTCATGAGGAGGACAAAAATGCCGTAAAAGCTGTTGATGGCGCATTGCCTCAAATTGCGCAGGCGGTGGACATAATCAGCGAAAATTTTGCAAAAGGCGGGCGGCTTTTGTACTTCGGGGCGGGTACAAGCGGCCGTTTGGGCATTTTGGATGCGTCAGAATGCCCGCCAACGTTCAGCACCGACCCGGAAATGGTTCAGGGAACAATTGCGGGCGGTGAAAAAGCCGTGAGATTTGCGATTGAGGGGGCAGAGGACAGCGAAGAACTTGCGCTGGCGGATTTTGAACGATTAAAAATAACCCAAAATGACACGGTGGTGTCGATTTCCGCATCGGGCAATGCGAAATATGTTGTAAAAATCCTTGAATTGGGGCAAAAATCCGGTGCAAAAACAATCGCAGTAACCTCAAACCCTGATGCAAAGATGAAAAACTTCGCAGATTGTTTTATTTGCGCCCAAACGGGCGCTGAAGTTATTTCCGGCTCAACAAGAATGAAAGCGGGAACTGCGCAGAAGATGATTTTGAACATGTTGACGACCGCATCAATGATTAGAATCGGAAAAACCTACGGAAATTTAATGGTTGACGTCCGCCCGACAAACTCAAAGCTCAAAAACCGCGCAGTATCAATTGTGTCAAAAATTTCCGGCAAAGATGAAGAATCCGCCCGAAAAACCCTTGAAAAAAACGGCTGGAACGTAAAAGAAGCCGTTATTCAGCTAAAATCCGGCCTCGATTTTGAATCCGCACGCAGGCTGCTTGAAAAAAACGGAAATGTCTTGAAAACGGCTCTGTCTGAGTTATGAAAATGACTGTATTTAACGCATATTTAGGTTGAAATCGATATTTCGCCCCTAATATCTTGAGCGCAGGGATTTTTCCGGTCGATTTTTTAGCTGATGTTAATTTTTGACCCGATTTTTCCCGAAAAAGAACAAAAATTTCCGAATTTGGCCCATGTATGCCTTTTCTGGGGCAATTTGCGTGAATTCGGAGCCGGCATAACGCAAAACAGCCCAAAATGATGAAAATATCTCATTTTGAGCTGCCTTTTTAAGATTTATTGAAAAATGCCCTATTTTGCTTTCTTTTCAGCGTCGGTTTCAAAGTCAAACCTCAAAATTCCGCCGCCTTCCATAACAATAGTTGTTACTCCGGCTTCTGCGTCGCGGCGGACGTTGGTGATTCCGTGTTTTCCAATGAGTTTTTTTGCTTTTGCCAGGTCTTGCTCTGTCAAGTTTTTGTCATTTCCGTCCAATTTTACCAATTCCTGGAAAATTGTGTATTTTGAGCTCGACAAATCCACTGATTTCAAGCTGCGCTGGGCTTTGCCGTTGGAATTTATTACCGTAATATCCTGACCGCCGTTGAAAAAGTTTGCTTCAAGGTCGCCGGCCTGCGCTTTTCGGCCTTCTTGCGGCTTATAGTTGGTAATTTTAAGATTTTTGTTTATTTCAACATCAAATTTCTGCGTACCTGTCGGCCCAAAGCCTGTTGTTGCTCTGTTAACAACTGTAAAACTGTCACCCATTAAATAACTCCTTTTTTCGTAATCCTCATATAACAATAAAGTATTTTTGTGCAAAAAAATTGCCATGGATTGAAAAAAATTGTTACGTAATATTAATCAAACATCCAAATAGGTTTCCAGCTCCCATTTTGTGACCTGTTTGCGATAGGTGTTCCATTCTGAGCGTTTTTGGGTCAAAAATTCGTTAAAAATGTACTCGCCGAGAGCCGCTCTGGCCGTGAGGTTTTTTTCGAACGAATCCAGCGCCTCTGAGAGGTTTTCGGGCAGGGATTTGATTTTTTTAAGCTTGATTTCGTTGTTGGAAAGCTGAAAAAGGTCCTTTTCTATGGGCGCGGGCGGGTCAATTTGGTTCCTGATGCCGTCCATGCAGGTCTGCAAAAGCGCTGCGAAAGCAAAATACGGGTTTATGCTGGCATCGGGCGAGCGAAGTTCAATTCTTGTGTCGTCATTTCTGTTCAAAGGGATTCTGACGAGCGAACCTCGGTTCAAAACCGACCAGGCAATGTAAATTGGCGCCTCATAATCCTTAACCAGCCTTTTGTAACTGTTGACAGAGGGGTTTAAAAGTGCCGTAATCCCTGAAATATTCTTCAAAATCGAGCCGACAACGTATTGCGCCGCTTCTGAGAGCATGTATGTTCCGTCGGGGTCGAAAAATGCGTTTTTACCGTTTTTCCACAGAGAAAGGTTTATATGCAGGCCCGAACCGTTAATTCCGTAGACGGGTTTGGGCATAAAAGAGGCATTTAGGCCGAATTTCAGGGCAATTGCCTTTACAACGAATTTAAATGTGGCAAAATTGTCCGCAGCATGCAAAACATCATCATATCCGAGGTCGATTTCATGCTGAAATGGCGCCCCCTCATGGTGAACAGCGTTAATATCCCAGCCCATTTCGGCCATTGCGGAAACTATCTGGGCGAGAACATCCTCGAGATTTTCGTCGGAGTTCATATCGTAATATCCGACAGAATCTTTCAACGGGCCGATTATGTTTGAATTTTCATCGATTTTAAAAAGGAAAAATTCGGTTTCGGGCGCAAGTTTCATCGTATAATCGTATTTTTTTGCGTTTTCAATAACCCTTTTTAGATTTGCCCTCGGACAGCCCGGGTAGGGGGTTCCGTCGGCATTGTAAATGTCACAAATTAGCCGTGCGGTATTTTGGAGCTTCGAAAATTTGAACGGAAAAGCAAGAAATGTGCTTTTGTCCGGATAACAGAACAAATCCTCGGTTTCGTTGTTTCTGAAACCGCAAATCGCCGACCCGTCAAACGAAATTTCGTTGTTCAAAATTCTGTCAATTTCGTACGCGGGCAGGTTTATGTTCTTAACCTGGCCTGAAATGTCGGAAAACTGGAGATAAATGGAGTTTATGTTCTTTTCTTTTAATATTTTTTTGATTTCTGCATCGGTCGGCATAATTTTATTATACTTTAAAAATACTCTTTTTGGTTGAGATTGTTATTTAAAATTAAACTTTTTAAAATTTGAGCCGACCATAAATATACAAAGAAAAAACCCCATAGTCTTCGACAAATCTAAGGAATATAAATTTATGACCGGCACTTACAGCTTTGAGAACCGCAGCGGCGATATTTTATGCGGCATTGAGGATTTGAAAGCTTATATCACTGAAAACAACTGCAAAACGCTTAATATTGACATTTCTTCGCTAAATTTTATTGATGCAATGAAAGTTTGCGTGCTATGTTCGACATTTCATTTTGCAAAATACCTCGACGGCCGTCTGCGATGGCTCGTAAAAGACGAAATCGTCAAAAGCCAGATAAAGCCTATGCGTCTGATTAATGTTGATATCGAAACCCGCTCCGAATTTAGGGAATTAACAAAAATCGCCTGATTTTTATATAAAAAGGCTTCCATATTTAGCAGATAGAAAAATATTTTTTCAGCCTCGATTCGTTTCGCCGGAATAGGTTTGAAAAAATACTTTTCTGTCTGCTAAATGCTTTGCGCAAAAATTTTTGTTTATTATAAAATAAAACTATGAAAGATATGCTCGACAAAATTCTTCAAATTGAAGAAAAATATAAAGAACTGGGGATTACGCTCTCTGATCCTGCGGTAATCCACGATTATGAGCGTTTTCGCGACCTTTCAAAACAAAGAAAGGCCATGGAAGAAACCGTTGAGGTCTATCAGCAATGGAAAGCCAACAATGAGGCTATTGAAGACGCAAAAGAAATGATTAAGTCCGAATCGGATGAAGAAATGAAAGAATTTCTCAAATCCGAAATCGAATCAAACGAAAAAAAGAACGAAGAACTCTCAGAACGCATGAAAGTCCTGCTTTTGCCGCGAGATCCTATGGATGACAAGGATATCATGCTCGAAATCCGCGGTTCTGCGGGCGGCGATGAGGCAAATATCTTTGCCGGCGATCTGATGCGTATGTATTTGCGATTTGCGGATAAACAGGGCTGGCAAACAAAAATTTTGAGCATGACCGAGTGCGAAGCAGGCGGTGTTTCTGAGGTCATTATTTCAATTAAGGGCGACAGCGTTTATTCAAAATTAAAATACGAATCCGGCGTCCATCGCGTTCAAAGGGTTCCCCAAACGGAATCCCAGGGGCGCGTTCATACTTCAACCGCAACGGTTGCGGTTATGCCCGAGGTCGATGACGTCGAAATCGAGCTCAATCCGGCTGATTTGGAGATTTCAACGGCGCGTTCGGGCGGTGCGGGCGGCCAAAACGTAAACAAAGTTGAAACAGCAGTGCGCGTATTCCACAAACCGAGCGGAATAATGATTTTCTGCACGGAAGAACGCTCCCAGCTCCAAAACAAAGAACGTGCTTTGCAAATTTTGAAAGCAAAACTCTACGATATCGAAACTCAAAAGCAAATGCAGGAAATTACCGACCTCAGACGTTCTCAGGTCGGCACCGGCGACCGTTCCGAGCGTATCAGAACCTACAATTTTCCGCAAGGCAGGCTGACTGACCACAGAATCGGCCAAAACCTTAATGTTTGGACGGTTATTGACGGAGATTTGGAAGAATTGATAAATCTTCTTATTGAACACGATCAAAAATTAAAACTTGAAAAATTAGCAGAACTGAATTAACCGGTTCTCAAGGGAATGCAATGAATTCACAATATTTTATAGCTTTTGCGCTGACATTAATAGCGGGATTTGCGACTGTCGCGGGCGGTTCGCTTTCTTTTATTATGAAAAAAGATAATATGCGCGTTTTGGCTATCGGACTTGGCTTTTCGGCCGGTGTAATGGTTTATATGGCGCTCACGGAAATCCTGAAAGACTCAAGGGCATATACTGCGCAGTTTTTTGGCGATTTGGCGCCTTTGATTACTTTTCTGGGCTTTTTTACCGGAATCGGCATTGCTGCGTTGATTGACTATTTTATGCCTGCACATTTTGGCAACGATTTAATCAATAAAGCGCCCGAAGATATCACGGAACAAGATGAAAAAGTCAATCAGGCCGGGATTTTGACCGCATTGGCAATATGTCTGCACAGATTCCCCGAGGGTTTGACGATGTTTTTGGTCGCAAGTACTAATCTCAAGCTCGGTTTGCCTCTTGCGATTGCGCTTGCGATTCACAATATGCCCGAAGGGATTGCAATCAGCCTGCCTGTTTATCATGCAACCGGGAAAAAACGGATAGCAATGCTTTTTACGTTCCTGGCGAGTCTGTCGGGCCCGATTGGTGCGATTATAGGCTTTATTTTGATAAAAATGTTCATGCCGCAGATGGCTATCGGCATTCTTTTTTCGATTGTTGCAGGGATTATGGTTTATATTTCGCTTGATACGCTGATGCCGCTTGCCCGTGAATACGGCGAAAACCACGATGTTATGGTCGGGATTTTCGCGGGGATGTTTTTTATTGGCGCGGGGCTTCTTCTGGTATAAATTTTGAGTTTTTGCTTTGAAATGATAATAATCGGTTTTTGAACACTCTGCGCGGGTACTGTCGGAAAAATTGCAGTAAAATACCGCATTCGCTCAAAAATGCGCCCAAAAGATGCAAAGGAAACCGGGGAAGGCTATTTTCCCCGGGTAAAGAGTATTAGTTAATCCTTTGTGCTTAACCGCCGATGAGCTGGAGCGCCAACGCCGGAAGCTGGTTTGCCTGCGTGAGAAGAGCTGCTGTTGATTGCTGAAGAATCTGGTTTTTTGCATAATTTGCAGCTTCTTCTGCGATATCGGCATCCATAATCGTTGATTTTGCCTCTGTTGAGTTTTCAACATTTGTTACAAGCGAATCCAGCGCAGAATCCAACCTGTTTTGATATGCACCGATAGCTGCTTTTCTTGTGTTGAGGTCAAGCAAAGCTGTGTCAATTGTATCAATAAACGCAGCAGCATTAGTTGCGTTTTCAAAAGCTGTTGTAATTGCCCCGGCAGCGTCACCGCCAAGCAATGTGTCTGCATCGGATGCTGCAAACACTTCAGCATCAATAACCATTGAGTTTTGTGCTTCATCTGCATTCGGACCGACCTGCAGTCTCAATCCGTCAGGCAAACCTGTACCGTCAAGCAAATTCAATCCATTAAACTGAGAAGATGTTGCAACCCTTGTTATTTCTTCAGCCCGGTATTGAACTTCATCCGCCATAGCCTGCATTGATTCTTCAGAATAAACACTGTTTGCGGCTTGAACGGCCAAATCTCTCATTCTCAAAAGGTTACTTTCCAAAAGTTCAATGTCACCTTCTGTAATTTGCAGCAAATTTGTGCCTGTTTGGACATTTGTTTGGGCAACTTTTGAGCCTCTGATTTGTGTTTCCAAATTTGTTGCGATAAAAATGCCTGCTGCGTCATCGGCCGCGTGGTTTACTTTGTAGCCGGTTGACATTCTTTGAAGCGCTGTGTTAAGACCGTTAGTTGCGTTAGTTAAATTTCTTTGTGCAATTAACGATGACATGTTTGTGTTTACAATAATAGCCATTTTTTCCTCTTTCTTCTTTCCTTGGTAATACTCTTTACGTGGTAATAGTATTTCTCTCTACGTTTCTATTTACGGCACGATTTCAAATATCTTTATACAACTTTAGTATGATATTTCTACAACTTTAGTATGGTTTTATGCATAAAAAGTTTAAATACCTATACAAAAGTTTGTTATGCAAAAATGCATGCAAATCATTGCAAAAAGATGTATTTTTGTAGAATTTGCCGATTTGTGGATGCTTTTATCCAAGAAGATAATGTAAATTAATATTAAGATTTTTCCCAATTGGTAAATTTTTTTTGTTCAGGGGTATTGTATAATCGAAAACGCCGAGAAACTATGAACCTATCAAAAACATCAGACATCCTGAAAAGCAAAGTACTGACGCCTGTTATTTTTGTTGCAATAGGCGCAAGAAAGACTTATAAGGATTATAAAGAATCACAGCCCGCAAGCCGCAGCTACGTGATTACAAAAGATGCAGCAGTCCTTGGCTCAGCAGCGCTGGGTTATGCTGCGGGATGTTATGCGCTGAAAAAGGTTCCGAATTTTGCGTTTGTGGACAGTTCTGCGAGGTTTTTTTCAAAATCCTTGGATAAATTGTCAAAAAAGAAATTTGTGAAAGAAAAATTGATTCCCGCGATGCAGCCTTTTGTAAAGCCGATGAATATCATGCATACATCGCTGAATTATCTTGAAAATGCGGCGAAAGAATGCACGAGCGGCTGTTTTGTTACAATAGTCACGGTATTGTCGTCGATTACGGGCAGCAGACTTTTGAGCAAGTACGTTTTTAAAGAAAAAGAGGATGATTTTAATCAAAAAAATTCGGAAAATAAGCTCGAATCCGCACAAAAAATCCAGCCCAAAGAGGAAGAAAAGGCAGAAAAAGCTTTCAAGGACTTCAAATCTCCCAATTATTATATTCAGTATGTTAATACCGAGTTCGCAAAGAATCCTGCGAACAAAATTTTCTCGTCGTTTTCGTTTTTACCGGTCATGCGCGTGCTGGATCTTCCTCTGACTGCGGCTGCGGGGTTTGATATTTCAAAAGAGCAGGATGTAAAAAAGCAAATCAGCAGAACCTCGACTTCTATGATTGCTTATACGGTGGTTCCGACGTTTTTTGTTTCCATAGTTTCATCTTTGTCCAAAAATCTGAAAAACTGTATAAGAATCCCGCTTCTTGCGACCACAACTCTTGCGGGAATGGCTTGCGGTATGGCTATCGGCAAGGCGTCTGAGAATAAAATTGAAAAAAATCTAAATATGAAATAAATATATTACACTATGTTAAAAAATTGGCATGGAGTTAAATTTTTTTTATATTAAAAATGTAACTTGGGAAGAGATATAGAATTTTCTATGCAAAAAATTAATATAGACAAGCTGCTTCACAGCAAAAATTTCATACGGAATTTTTCGTTTGAACCAAAAGAACAGCTTGAGCTTGATTTTTCGAACGTAAACGAAATAAGGCTCGATGACATCCAGCGTCTTTTGGATTTGCAAAAAGTTGCGATTTTTAATGAAATTGCGCTGAAAGTGGAGAATCTTGAACCGAATATTTCGAAAATATTGAGACAAACGGGCCTTTATAAGACCCTGAACACGATTGACCCCGTTGAAACGGGAAAACTGCATAAAAGACTGGCGCTCGAATGAAAAAAACACAGCTTTTTGTTGTCGCAACACCTATCGGAAACAAAAAAGACCTCGGACAAAGGGCTGTCGAGGTGCTAAATAGCGTGGATTTTATTGCTTGCGAGGACTGCCGCACGAGCAAAAAGCTGCTGGATGAGCTCGGGATAGAAACTAGGCTCGTCAGTTATCACAAATTCAATGAAAAACAGCGCACTGAGGAATTTTTAAAGGAATTTGAGGCCGGAAAAACCGCAGCATTGATTTCTGACGCGGGAACACCTTGTATTTCCGATCCGGGGCGGATTTTGGTCAAAGAGTTGTTTGAAAACGGCGTCAAAATCACTGCGATTCCCGGTGCGTCGGCAATAACGGCTTTTTTGGCTCAAATTCCCAGAGAATCCGAACAGTTTGCGTTTTTCGGGTTTTTGCCGAGGGTCAAAAACCAGCAAATTGAGATTTTTGAAAAATTTTCGCATATAGATTTTGTTTTTTATGAGGCGGCGAACAGGCTGGAAGAAACAATCAAAACAATCGCGCAAACCCGCGGGGAAAATGCCAAAATCGCCGTGGGACGCGAGCTCACAAAGATCCATGAAGAAACTGTCTGCGCAAAAGCGTCCGAAGTGCTTGAATATTACAAAAATCACACCCTCAAGGGCGAAGTTGTGGTTCTGCTTTACGCACAAAAGCCGGAAATCGGTGATGATGCCGAGATTTTAGAAAAAATCAAAAAGCTCAAGGCCGCAAATTTTACAAATAAGGATATTTCCGCTATTATCAGCACTTTGGACGGAGTAAATAAGAACAAAGTTTATAAAATGGCGCTGGAATTATGAGAAATTGACGGCTAAGGGCGTTCGGGCGCGTAAAAAAGCTTTATCCTCAGTCCTCGCAGGGCGAAAAAGCCTAAAATAACGATTTTAAAACGTATTTTTCATCTTTGCTGCGATTCCAACCGATAAAAAGCGTAAAATCCTTGCGATGTGCGGCTCTGTGCTATTTTTATTCGGCTTTTTGCCGGCTGCGGTTGAGCCGGAAAGCCAAACTTGCCTTTTTTCTTATTGGTGAGAGCCTCCGGGGCGAGGGCCGGCCCCTGGAGCGTACCAATAGGGAGAAAAACTTAAAATTCCGGCCGCATTCAGGGTAGAAAAAGCCAAAATAATGGTTTTTGACTATTTATTTCGATTTTGCTGCGGTTTTTAGCGGAAAAATTTACTTATTCTTGTCAATTTGCGTTTTTTTAATATATTCTTGCAAATCCGGCGAAACGCGGATGTTCTGAAGCCCGAGATTGAACTTTTTTATCTCGGCAAGCGTCTGCTGGTCTTTTTCAAGGTCTTTTTTGGGCAGGATAATGGAGCGTTTTACCTCCTCAAAGCCCGACGGCCCTTTTACGCCGGTATATTTTGAAATTATGTAATCCAAATCGTTAGAGGGAATGTTGAATTTGTTGGAAATTTCTTTAACTGTCGCGCCGAGTGGCAGTTTGTAAAGCCATCTGAGCGTTTCGCCGTCATTTTCCGAAAGATTTACCACCCCGTATCTGTGGGGCGTGTACATGATATCCTGCTGGTTCGGACTGTGGCCGAGTCCGAGAGAATGACCGATTTCGTGTAAAATCGTGTGATAAACCTCGTTTTCGTCCTGATACTGGGCATGGATAATCCCGTCGGAAAGCCCGATTTGCACTTCTGCCGAATAAAGCCGCCCGATTGCGTCAAAATGAAAGTAACAGTGCCCCAGCGCCTTTCTGTCGATGCGTTTCCAATCAAGATTTATCTGCGAATCGTTGAGATTGTTGACGATTTTGAACTTTACTTTTCCCCCGGAGACCCTTTCCCACGTTTCCAGGGCGCGTTTTACCAGCGCAATGTATTTATACCCCTCATTTTGAGCCTTGTACCAGCGAAAAGGGGCGATGTAAAACGTCAACGGAAAGCACGTTTCCGGCCATCTGATGATTTTGTTTTCCCGCAGGCAGGAATTTAGGTAAGTCGTCATAATATTATAATAATATCATTGGCAGGTTTAGTAAACATCGCGATTCTCGTGGTATAATCACAATTATGGGAAGAAAAATTGTCGTAAACAACAAAAAAGCCTTTCATGACTTCACGATTTTTGAAAAATACGATGCAGGCATAGTTTTAACCGGCACGGAAATAAAATCTATCCGCAAAAATGCCGTAAATCCAAAAGACAGCTTTGCAAAAATCGAAGATGGCGAAGTCTGGCTCTACAACCTGCATATCAGCCCTTATGAGCAGGGGAACAGGTTCAACCATGACGCCGAAAGAAAGAGAAAACTCCTGCTCAATAAGAACGAAATCCTGAAAATGGCAGGAAAAGTCAAAAAAGAGGGCTATTCTATAATACCGCTTTGCATTTTTCTTGAAAATGGCTGGGCAAAAGTCGAAATCGGCCTCGCAAAAGGTAAAAAACTCCATGACAAGCGCGAGGATATCGCAAAAAAATCCATGCAGCGTGATATTGCAAGGAATTTTAAGGTGAGATAGCCACCCGGGCTATATTTTTTTTAGTACTTGCAAAATAAATCAGATATGTTATATTAAGAAATGTAAATCGATGGCAATCTTGAAAGGTGAAGAAAAGCCCTGACAGTATGCCGGATAAGCACCGTAAAAACGTTGGTGTTTATAGTTTGAGAAGTCTGTGAGAGAAAAAAATCTTGCAGACATATACTTCTCTCCGATTTTACAAAAAAGACAACATACAGCCCGATACTTACGAAGAACGTAGTAAAGCGGGCGGAATTGCTGTCCGAAAATTGAGGTTACTTTTTGCCGGAATCCCGCTTTTCCGGTTTTTAACAAGACGAAAAGGAAAAAACATTGAAAAAAATTGCTGTTTTAACATTCTTAATGTTAAATCTCTTTAGTGTCCCCGCTTTTTCAGAAGCTTATGAAAATACGGCAGAATTGAACTTTGCTCCAGTGGATTCTGCTGTTTATACCCCGGCAAAAGCCAAACGCGGCACATCTCAGGAGGTGCTGTTTTACATTCCGGTTTATACAATGACCGTTTATAACAAAAAAGAAGCTGCTGCACCCGCGGCAGGCGCAGCGGGCGTGGTTGTGCCGTTTTTTAATCAGTCAAACTACAAAAAAGTCTCAAACTCTCCCGCTCCGGCGCAAACAACCCCGCCGGCAGATTTGGTTCCGGGAATACCGGGTACAAAACCTGATAACCCTGGTTCAGGTGTTGATATTCCGTCTTTTGACCCGGATCTTCCATCTACCCCCGGGGTTTCAGACAAGCCGCTGCCTCCTGAAAGCGCGGGCAGCCTTTCCTCAGTACCGTCAGATTATGAAAAGTCAAAAAATATCACCGCGGCCGCTCCGCTTGTGGTTTTGCCGGGTGCAATTTTCAAAAAAGGCGCCAGGTTGAAAGTCCGCTCGCTGGATGAGGTTACTTCAAAGGATAAAATCTACAAAAAGGTCGAATTTGTAACGGTTGAGCCGGTTGTGACAACATATTCGACGATTCCCATCGGAACTCTCGTCAGCGCTGAAATTCAGGAGATAAAAGAGCCTAAAAAAATGGGCGGCGGTGCAATGGTTTCTTTGAAAGCGGAAAAACTCTTTTTTGATGACGAAATCCGCTCAATTGAGGGCGTAGTCACAAAAACTGAGGACAAAAAAGTCCGTTTTAACCGCATAAAAGGCGACAGAACCTATTTGAAAGAAATGGTTGCATATTCTCAAGCAGGAAAAGAAAATTATCAAAAATCACTCGAAAAATCTAAAAAATATGCAAAAAGCCCGAAAACTTTCCTCATTTCACCCTTTCCTGTAATCGGCGGAGCATTCGGCGCACTCGGGCGTTATGCCGCTGCTCCTTTTTATTCTTTGAAGAAAAAGGGTGAAGAAGTTGAAATCGCTGAAGGCAGCTATTATGAGCTGAAACTCACTTCAGACCTGAAAGTTGAAGAAACAAAAGATGTTCAGGCCTGTGCTTTGTAAACACAGGCGGTGATTGCGTCCATGAGGCGCTCAACGGGCACGATTTCAATGTCTTTGAACTCTTCTTTTTTGATTTTGTTTGATTTTGGAACGATTATTTTTCTAAAGCCGAGTTTTTCGGCTTCTTTTATGCGTTTTTCGAGGTTGTTGACGGAACGTATTTCGCCGGAAAGCCCGATTTCGCCGACGATAACGGAATCCGGGCTCACAATGACATCTCTCGCGCACGTTGCAACCGCAAGCGCCACGCCCAAATCCGCAGCCGGCTCGTCAATTTCCAAACCGCCGATAACATTCACATAAACATCCTGTTTGCTCAAATTCAGGCCGATTCTTTTCTCCAAAACCGCAAGAATCATCAAAAGCCTGTTATAATCAATCCCGTTAGAAACCCTGCGGGGCGAGGGATATGGGGTTGTGCCGACAAGCGCCTGAATTTCGATTAAAACGGGACGGGTTCCCTCGTTTGTGGCGATTACAACGCTTCCGGGGGTTATGCTTTTTGTTCTTTCATTGAGGAAAAGCTCGCTCGGGTTGGAGATTTCATGCAAACCGTCGTCGCACATGTTGAAAACCCCGACTTCATTCGTTGTTCCGAAGCGGTTTTTCATGCATCTTAACAGCCTGTATGACTTGTATCTGTCGCCTTCAAAGTAAATTACCGTGTCGACCATGTGTTCAAGCACTTTCGGGCCGGCGATATTGCCGTCTTTTGTAACATGTCCGATTACGACGACCGTTATGTTCTTATTTTTGGCAATATCCATTAAAATATTCGTGCATTCGCGAATCTGTGAAACGCTTCCGGGCGAACTCGAGATGTTTTGCGAATAAACCGCCTGAATACTGTCAATAACGAGCATGTCTGGCGCCATTTCTTCGACCTGGTGCTTGATTAAATCAAAATTTGTCTGCGAATAAATATAAAGCGAATCCGATTTTACGCCCAAACGCTCTGCGCGGAGCTTAATTTGGGATGCGGATTCTTCTGCGGAAACGTAGAGGATTTTTTTGCCGCCCGAGCACACGGATTTGCTTGTTTGGAGCAGGATTGTGGATTTCCCTATGCCCGGATCGCCAGCAAGAAGCACCAAAGACCCCTGAACAAGCCCCCCGCCCAAAACACGGTCAAATTCTTCAATTCCTGTCGAAACACGGATGCTGCGGTCGATTGTTATTTCATCAATAAGGCATGGTTTTATGTCATCGAGCGGAATTGTGCTTCGCGGAGAGGCAGTTTCGACCATTTCTTCAACAAAAGAAGCCCAGCTTCCGCATTCAGGGCATTTTCCGAGCGATTTTGCGGTTTCGTAGCCGCAATTTTGACATATCCATTTGGTTTTTACTTTTGCCATGGTTTAAATTATAGCCGATTACAAAAATTGATGACCAAATCATATACTTTTGTAACATTTTTCACTAAAAATACTACATGGGTAATATACAAAGTGCGTAGTTTGTAGTAATTTGTGTTCAAGTAAAAAAGAGAGGAATTAAGAAGTGAGAGTTTCTGCAATTTCGCCGTCAATTAACGGCAGTCAAAGGGTAAACAGAGAAAATGCCCGTCAAATTAATCCTAATTTTTCCGTAAAATCACCTTATAACAGCGATTCTGTATCTTTCAAAGGAGCAGAGCTGCTTTTGCGTGACTGCGCGACCAAAAAGGAGCTGTTTCCCATAATATATGACAGATTACCTGCGTATTTTTCCAATCATCATTCAAAATGCCTTGATATGTATTATTCTCTCACGGCTGCAATGGACTCATTCCAGGGTGTTGCAAAGCAGCTTCCCGACAATATGAGATTTGTTTTTGGGTTTAAAAAATTTAATGTGTTCGGCAAGTTTTATATATATTACACCTCGGGATATAAGCGAAACAGTTTGACCGTCGAGAATGTGGAAGATTTGCTTGATACTGTTTCAAGAAACAAGGATTTTTTCAAAGAAAACAACCGTTTTGAACAAGCAAAAAACTTTCTTACTGATGCATTGAAGCCGGAGATGAAAGATAAGCTCAACAGGGGTGAACGTATTTTGGTTAATAATGTTTTGGAAGATGGCGACGGCAGAACTATGGTTGTGCATCGTTTCTCTCCTTACGGAAGATATTTGCCGGAGGAAATGTGGATGCGCGAATTTGCAAAATCTAATAGGGATAGAGATATAGAGCTGCTGGCGGTTTATCATAGAGCTTTAGATTTACACGGCCTTATTGAGCCATATAGGGAAGTTGTGATACCGCAATTACCGATTACGCCCTAAATTTGTTTTATCCAGCCCCATAATTTTCCGAATTCGGTGAGTTTTCCGTCTTTTTTGAGAGAAAATGTATTCGGATGCGAAAATTTATGGTTCGGGTTTTTTACAACGGAAATATTTCGGACCGAGCCGTTCATTGTTTCGGTCACGTAATAGTTTTTTACCTCATTAAATATTTTTTTGAAGTTTGAAAACACATCGTCGTAAATTTCTTGGAATAATGGGGATTTCATGCTGAATTTTCCGGTTAATTTTATTGTGCGTTGTTCGTCCAGGGCTGATTTTGCGATTGCTGTGACCATTTTCTTTTTATAATTCAACAAAAGCCCCAAAACAAGCCCGTTTTCTTTGACTTCTGCGTATTGTGAGCAGATAGAGTCGTGGTTTAGGCGTTCTCGGTAGATTGATTTTACGATATACGCTTTTCCATACTCCCGCCTGAACGTCCGAATGCTCATCGGTATTTCTTCAAATTTCAAAAGTTCGTTATTTTTTAAGACTGCGTAGTTTACTTTTTTATTTTTTAAAAGCACTACAATTGTTTTATAAACTTGGGGTCGAATTTTTTGCATATTAATTTAAGTTTAAGCATGAAAAATTTTGCGCGTTTTGAGAGAAATTTACTTGAATTTTTTGTTTTTTGTATGCAAATTTATGGTTTTGGGAAAAAAGATTAAATTATTTTAATGGAATTTATTTTTTAAAACAAGGGTGAGATAAAGAGATGGCCATGGTTTCAATAGTTTTTTAAGAATTATAAAATTTTTTAATGTAAAACTTGCATAAAGTGTCAAAAAGCCACTAAATATGACCGTAATGGCTCATACTACTATGGTAGAATTGTAAAATAAACGGCATGGACGGGTCGAAAATTGACCATGTTATGAAAGTTTGATTTAATATTATTACAGGGTTCGGAATTTATTAAAAATTACACCTTACGTGATAAAATATATAAATTTTCATAGGGATTCGGAGCGCATAGGGGATTTTGTCCTGCGTATGATTTCTAGCCTGATTTTATACATCATTTAACCGATAAATAAAATCTAAAACAAAACTATAATATAGATAGAAAAATCATCTTCTATCGACTGGAGGAAAAAACTTTGTTAGAACACGGATATATACAAATTTACACGGGAGACGGAAAAGGAAAGACCACTGCTTCATTGGGATTGGCGCTCAGAGCTCTCGGTCATGGCTGGAAAGTTATGATTATCCAGTTCACAAAGGGCGATCAGGGTACTACTTACGGCGAAATCGCCTCTGCCGGAAAATTTATGGACAACCTTGAAGTTCACCAGTTCGGTATGGACAGAGTTGTTTACAAACATAATGTTTGCATGGATGATTACAAAGAAGCTAAAAAAGGCTGGGAATTGGCTAAAAAAGCCATCCAAAGCGGCGAATATCAGCTCGTTATTCTTGACGAACTCAATATTTGCATCGCGATGAACATGATTAAGGTTTCTGAAGTAAAAGAAGTTTTGTTAAATAAGCCTGAAAACCTTGAAATTGTGCTTACAGGCAGATACGCTCATCCTGAGCTTATTGCGCTGGCTCATCTGGTTACGGAAATGAAGCCGATTAAGCACTATTTCGATATGGGTGTTATGGCAAGACAAGGTATCGAATATTAACGCAGGCAAACTAAGGGTCAAAAGCCCAAAGTGAGCCAAAATCCGCAAGGATTGGCGTAAATATACGGAGAAATGGGGAAATATGGGAGGTTTTTACAAAAAGCTCCCTTTTTTTTATTCATTGTCCGGCCTTTTGAGGGCTTTTAAAGATTTTAGATGTTGCCGATGCCGATTTCCGTCAGGATGTCTTTGTAATTCTTGACCAGTATTTCCGCAAATTCGAGCGGGTCAATCTGCGTCGCAACCATGGCAAGAACATCATCCGGAAGTTCTTCCAGCATTTTTGTCATGTCTTCGGGTTCCAAATCTTTCATGTTTTTGACTATATCGGGCTTGTCGAGCTGTTTTAGCGGGATAGTCAGTGCGTCTTTTGAAAATTCCGTCCAGAGTTTTTCGTCTTTTTTGGTCAATTCAAGCACAATACCCATTTTTTCTTCGCGCTCAAAGCTTTTTAGCGCTTCTTTGAATTTGTCAGGCTGCAATTTTTCCAAAAATTCATAAATCTGCTCCGGTTCCATCTGAAGATTTTCTGTATTTTGGCCGGTCATTTTTCCTATGAATTTTTTCATCATTTTGTTGAGTTTTTCGGGCTGGATTGTCTTGATGTAGTCCATTATCTGGTTTTTATCAAGCTTGTCCGAGTCAAAAAATTTGTTAATTTCTTTTTCCGGAATCATTTTGAGAAATTTTTCGGGCGAATAAGCGTTGAAAAGAATTGAACAGATTTTGTCTTTGGGCAAATCGTAAATCATGTTCAAAAGTTTTGTTTTTGTAAAGCACATAAGCCCCAAAAGCAAATCTTTTGTATCAAGAAATTGCAGCAAATACTGCAAATCGTCCGTATTCAAATTTCTGATTATTGCATAACGGTTTCTTGTGCTTGTGAGTTTTAAGAGTTTAACCAGCTCTCTGGGGTTGTTTAAAACGCTCGTATCAAAATTTGAGGCCTGCGTATTGCCGTTTTGCGCCTCAATTTCCATGATTTCATCGATACTTTTTTCGCCGTATTGGTTTATTCTTTGAGTTCCAATCTCAAAGTTCTTTGTTAAATACGCCAAATCAATATCTAATCTAATCATCTTTTAATATGCCCCGAGCCAAATCTCTTATATTATAATAAACGGTTTTTTTCTGAAAAACTTTATAGTTTACAGAATATTTGTAACGTTTCTTAATATTATAAAAACAATTTGGCAATTTTCTCGAGTATATATTTTTTATATATGTATAAGAGAGTAAAAATTTAAGAAAGAGAGTGCGAAAATGGGCAATGTAGACTTTGGATCACTGACCACACATAGAAAAGCGACATTTAACGTTCAAAACGGAAACCAAAGAGCGCAAGCGCTTGTAAATCAATATAATCAGGAATGGCTTGTTTTTGAAGAAGCCAAAAAAACAGCAGAAAATGCACAAAACGGCGGCCAAACGCAGAATGTAAACATAGCTTCCATCGAATCCGACCTCGAAAACGCAATTGCGAAGCTGGAAGAATTCGAGGCGGCCATCGCCGATGCAAACAAACAAGGCCCTGAAGCCAAAGGTGCTGATGACAAGGACGAAAAAGAAAAAGTTAAGGGCAAAAATCTTAACAGCATGGGCTAATGTTGAGATTTGACCGGTTTTTTGAATAATAATTTTGCTCCGCACGATTTGTGCGGAGTTTTTTTGTTAAAAAGTTTGAGATATGAACGGATTAACCGGTTTTTACGCAAGAATAGCGAAATTTTGCGCAAAAATTACTTATCGGAGCCGCCAAAAATGTGCTGCAATTCCAAAAGCGCCGTATATGTCGGCATGATGAGCAGCTGAGCGCCCTGGGCGATGTTTTCGGCCGAATAATTTAATGCGGTTTTAATATCCGGTTTTATTGTCATTTTTTCGGGCGGAAATCCCGCGTATTTGAGCCTTGTTGCCATATCATAGGCTCTGATGCCGCTCAGTACGATTTCATTGGGATAATTTTGCAAAATTTCAAAATCAGCGTCCCAAAGCCATGAAACATCACGCCCGTCAGCGTATTTGTCGTTGATAATGATTAAAAGTTTTGCACTTTCGTCCGCATTTACCGTCCTTAAAACTTCCGAGGCGCCCGTGGGGTTTTTAATCAGCTGAATAAGCAGGTTTCGGCCGTTCAAAGTGCGTCTTTCCGAGCGTCCGAAGACGGATTTGTAGGTTTGGAGGGCTTTTTGAATGATTTCCGGCCGGATATTCAGCTCCAAAGCGGCGCTGACGGCCGCCAGAACGTTATATGCGTTGTATAGGCCGACGAGATTTGTTGTGAAATCGTATTTTTCCGCTCCATGTTCTACGGAAATTTCGGAATGACCCGTATAAATCGTTGCTTTGCCTTTGTAATTTGGCTCAGGATGGGTGTTTTGACAGTTTTTGCAGAAATATTTCCCGATATGTGCGTAAAAACGCTTTACATAAGAAAGCGCTGTTTTGCATTTGCAGACAACGGCCTCCATGGGGCTTTGTGAGTCTTCTGTTTTGTTTTTGTAGCTAATATCGTCAAATCCGTAATAAATTCGCTCATTTTCCGGCGCCAACCCGGCGAGCATCGGGTCATCAGCGTTCAAAAATACGGTTAAACCCGGGTTTTTGGAGATTGCCTCCTGGATTTTCTTTGCGGTAGTGTCGAGCTCGCCATATCGGTCAAGCTGATCGCGAAAAAGGTTCGTAACAAGCAGGTAATCCGACCTTAAAAAGTCGTAAAGCTTTGTTAAATAAGCCTCATCCGACTCCAGAACCGCATAGTCGAACTTCGAAAACGGTTTGTAATTCACAGCGAGCGAGCTTGCGATTCCCGAGAGCATATTTGCGCCTTTTTCGTTATGAAGAACGTTATTTTGCGCGGTTTTCAGGATATGCGCAAGAATTCCGGCCGTTGTCGTTTTTCCGTTCGTTCCTGTTATTGTTATGATTTTTTTTTGACAATATTCGTTCGCAAAAGAGATAAAATCCTTTTGAATTTTCAACGCCACGACGCCGGGAAGCGATGTTCCGGCATGTTTCATCAGATGAAGCCCGCGATTAACGGTTTTTGCGGCAAGAAGCGCGGTATAAAAATGTATTTTTTTGAAAATGTTCATAAAATTAATTATACACGATAATTCGCCGGCGGAAACCATTCCGCCAATTGAAATTAATTTTGCTAAGAGGGTTTTTATCAGCGCTATTCTGCATGGCTATAAAACAAAAAGCATGGCCGGAAAAACGAAGTGGTTCCCACCGCAAAATATTGATGATATAATTATCCCATAATGAGCAAACCGGTAAGCATAAGCACACAAAACAAACTGATAATTTTGGGGCTTGCGGTGAGCACGATTTTGATAGTTGCGCTCGCAATATTCGCCATCACAAACATTCAGCAAAAGATTTCCGAGGTTTACGACGATTTCGGGCAGATTTTGACGAACACGCTCGCCATTGAGAGCGTGGAAATCACAAAAAATGTGCCTGATTTTGACAAATATGCGGCCTTGCAGACGCATACGCGCTCGATAATCAACAATAATCGTGAAATTTCGCGGATAGATTTCCGCGGCGAGGACGGAAAAATCATCTATTCAAGCAAAACCGACTTTCCGAACCGTGCGCTCGAGTCAAAAATCTACTCAACGGCGATGATGAAAGCAAAAGTCGACGGCGAGGATAAAATTATCGGCTCGGTGCATGTCTGGCTTTCGGGTTCTTCCACCGCGGATATTTCCAAGGCGACAAAAAACTCAATGCTCGTTGTTTTTACGGTTGCGTGGCTTGTTTTTACGCTGGTTGTGCTGATAAATACGATTCTCATTACGCGTGAGCTGAGCATGCTTCACCATGGCGTGAAAAAAATCTCCGGAGGCGATTTTGGCTTTAAACTTGAGGCAAAAAACACGAGCGGCGAAATTCGCGACCTTATTAACGCGTTTAACGACATGTCCGGGCGTCTTCATCAATACGAAGAACAAAATATCGACCGTATAACGTTTGAACGCAACAAATTTGAGGCTGTTTTGATGAGTATTGTGAACGGCGTTGTTGTTTGCGACAACCATGACAACGTTGTGCTCATTAACAATGCGGCGAAAAAGATGCTTGAGATAGAAGATGAGCAGATTTTGAACACAAAAATCCAGTTGTATTGCGATTCGGACGGGGAATTGTGCTTTAAGGAAAGAATCGAGCAGTTCAAAGACACTCCGCTCGACATTATGGAAAATAAACCTCTTGATTTCAACATAACAATTGATAAAAGGGTCATAAAATCCGTAATTTCGCCGATGTTTTCGAAAAATCAGGATTATGTCGGATATATGATTGTTTTGATTGATATTACCAAAGAAGCTGAAATCGACAAGATGAAAAGCGACTTTATTTCAAATGTAAGCCATGAATTGCGCACTCCGGTGACGGTTTTGAGGACTTATATCGACACTTTGTACAACCATTCCGAGGATTTTGACGAGGCGACGAAAAAAGAGTTCTTTGGCGTGATAAACAAAGAGGCCTCCCGCCTGCAAAAGATGGTAAACGACGTTTTGGACTTTTCACGGCTCGAATCCAACTGTGTCAAGCTTGAAAAAGAGCTCTGCGACCTTGTTCCGATTATTGAGCAGGAAATTCAGTCGATGCAGGTGCTTGCGGAGGAAAAAAATCTCACTTTTTCTCTGATAAAAGAACCGAATTTGCCGAAAGTGCCCATAAATGTAAGCAGTATTGAAAGGGTTTTAAATAATTTGCTCTCAAACGCGATAAAATATTCCCCCGAAAACGGCAGAATCAAGGTCAGGGCGGAAATTGCGAGGGATACGAATTATGTTGAGGTAACTATTGAAGATCAGGGCATCGGAATCCCTGAGGAGCATCAAAAGAAGATTTTCGAGCGTTTTTACCGCGTTGAAAATGACACGCACACCGTAAAAGGCACCGGTCTGGGGCTTCATCTTGTTCAAGTAACGATTGAAAAGCACCACAAGGGCAAAGTTTTTGTAAAAAGCCGCCCGAACGAGGGCTCGACATTCGGTTTTTGGCTCCCGATTAATCCGCCGGAGGATTGCGAAGAAGA
>CALUPP010000104.1 GCA_944322685.1 Candidatus Gastranaerophilales bacterium | reverse complement strand
ACCGAAAAGTCCCCGGCCGAGTAAGCGGGTAAGGCTTTCGGACTAAAGGGCAGGCTCTCACCCACCAAAAACACCCCAAAGTAGGCGGCCCGATAGTAATAAAATTGCCAAAAACGACCCCAAGGGGACGACCCTCACCCCGGCCCTCTCCCAAGGAGAGGGGGAAGAAAAAACAGGTCAGAAAGTAGGGTGGGAATAGCGAAGCGGTTCCCACCGCAAGGACTTTCGCGAAAAACAAGCAAAGGTGGGCTCTACGGGACGCCTCACCCACAGAAAAACTCCCAAAGGGCCAACCCTCACCCCGGCTCTCTTTCAAGGAGAGGGGGAAAAATCAAAATTTTTTCGTCCCTTTCCCGCCATCGGGGCGGGCTCTCCGCAAAAAGCGAGGGGGAGATAATTAAGAAAAATCCAAAATTTTCGTGCAAAAGACGGAAAAAACAATTAAAATAACAAATAAATAAGAAATAAAATCCTCAAATGCAAAAAAAAGTCATAACATTGTTAATATGCGCGGTTTTTCTGCTGAACCCATTGATTGCGGCGGGTTCGACGGGGATTTATGACTTTAGCGACGAAGCGCAGGAAGAATTCAACCGGACAAACGGGATTTACACGCCGAACGCGCAGGTGCAGTTTAACATCCCGACTGAAAACCTCAAAAATAATAAAAAAGTCAAAACAAAAAAGCAAAAAACACCCGCAAAAACGGTAAATACGCAGAAAAACGGGCAAAATGTCTTTCAACCGCTGCAATCCGAGCCTGAACTGATGCTGGAATCAGGGCTTGTTTACGTGCAAGCCGGCACGCTGATTGAAGCACAGCTAAATTCCGACATAAGCTCGGCCACTCTTGAAAATAACGACCTTATTTCCGCGCAACTAACGTCAGATTGGCTTTGTAACGGTGTTTTGATTGCGCCGGAGGGCAGCATAATAAACGGAAGCATAACGGACACAAAATCAGCCGGATTGGCAATGAAAAACGGCGAAATTTCGATAGATTTTCGCGAACTTTACACCCCGGACGGTCGCACAATCCCGCTTTCGGCCAACAAAGTGCTCATAAAAGTCGATACGAACCGAGCATGGAACCTGACGAAATCCGTTGCGGGAGGAGCGATTGCAGGAACGGCGATTGCGGCAATATTACTCGCTTTGGGCGGAGATCCGTCCTCTTTGTTGGCGGGAGCGATTGCCGGAGGGTCAATGGGGGCGATTGCGGGGGTTTCCGCGCGCGGAGAAGACGTTGAATTGCCCCAGGGAACGCCGATTCAGCTCCAGTTGTCCTCTCCTTTGCAAGTTGAAGCTTACCCATTGTAAACAAATAGGAGAATCAGGTAAAATCAGGTAAAATAATTACAGAAAAATTTTATAACCCGCCTAAATCGTTCAAGGCACAACAAAAAAGCCGCTCTGAAGCCTGTTTCGGAGCCGCATAACCAAAAATCAAAACAAAAAAGCAAAAAAAGGAATTTTTCATGAACAAAAGACTAATCATCATAGGAATCATCATACTGGCGCTATCATTGATTTTGAGGCTGCTCTGGGGTGCGTTGAAAAACATAAAAATTGACGATTTCAAGCCCGCAATGGTTGTTTTTGTCGTTGATTCGTCAGCGTCGAACCAGCAATCTCTGCCCGAGCAGAAAAAATTCCTTAAACAAATCTGCTCAGCGCTCGATCCGGAGGATAAAATCAAAATTATCAAGGTTTCGCAGGAGGCCTATTTGATTTATGAGGGCTCAGCCCACAATTCTTCGGGTATAACAAAAGCAACCGACGCATTTACGCAATATGACGAAAAAGAATACGGCACAGCCTACGGCGAAGCGTTGAAAAAGGCGTTTTCTTATGTCCTGACTGCGGAAAAAGACGGATATACGCCTGCTGTGGTTGTTTTGGGCGATTTGGAGAACGAAGGCGACATCACAAAACAAGCTGACTGGGCAAATATGGACAAAAACGTCGAAAACGTCAAAAAATATGCGCCCGACGTGGCAATGATGTTCCTTTTTGCGCATCCGCAAAAGCTCGATATGATAAAAGAAAAGCTCAATCCCGTGCTTGGCGAGAAAAAACTGATTCTTTCGCCGGAACAAAACGCGGACAAGGCGCTGCGCTCGTTCATAGGGGCGCTCGGGCGTTAATGTGATGCAAAACCCCGCTCAGTAAGCACAAAATCGAGCCGCAAAGGCAACAAAAAAGAAAGGCAAGCAAATGACAATCGTAATAACCTCTTTAAACAAGGAAAAAGTCTTTGAATCCAAAGAATACATAACAATCGGCTCGGCTGAGGGCTGCGATTTTACGCTGAATACGGGTTTTGACTTTATGCTGACCGTTCAGGTGAACAACGGCAAAATTGTTGTCATTAACAATTTCAAAAATGAAAAAATTCTTTTCAAAGGCGCCCCGATGGGTGAAAAGCTTGACGCAGAGCGGGCTTTGAAGCTGATGATTGACGGAAGCGACGATTTTATCGGGATAAAAATTCTTGAAAACGCACAATCAGCTCCGGCATCGGTTTCGGCGATTGCGCAAAAGGATTTTACCGAAGAAGACATAAAAGAGCTCTACGGAAACGACGTAAACGCCGCTACGCGCATAAAAATCGAGGGCCAGAAAGTTCAGATTGAAAAAGAAAGAATCGCAATTACAAAAGAAATCGCATACAAAATAAATGACCTGAAAAAACGCATTTCGCTTAACTTTAAGGCGTCAGTTTTCTTGAATATTGCGCTGTTTTTGAGCTCGCTTGTGACTTCTTTCGGCGTGGCGAATTATTTGACGGGCCTGCCGGTCACAGAAGCGGGGAATTACCTGAATTTGCCCACAAATATAAAGCTTCTCGCACTTTTCACGCTCGTAACGTTTGGCGTGGCGCTTGTGCTGAAACAGGGCGTTTATCTGTTTTTCCAGAACAAAAGTTTTTCCACTCCGGCGACATTGATTGCGGAAAGGTTCATGCTCGTGATTTCGGGCGTGTTTATGGCCGCATTTTATGCGATAAATTTGATTTATTACATGAATCCGGGCGGAAAAATCGTTTTTGCGGCGCTTATTTCGCTTTTCTTTATTGCTTTGACGGCAGCGCTGGGAATAAGCTGCGGATATTTCAAATACGGCGCACATGAGCTTTCCGTCGCGCTCGACAAGCATGAATACAACGAAGAATTTGAAAATGTGCTCAACAAATACCAGCTGTGGATTGAAAAATACATAAACAACCTCAGCCCCGTAAAACTCGGAAATATCAAGGACAAAATGTTCATGCTCCAGCTAAAAGGCGCCGGAGAAACGATTTTGGGGATTTTAACGGCACCGTTTTTGGCCTACGGCGTTTCTAACACGCTGGCAATGTGTTTTCCGGAGGCAGCAGGCTGGATAAGGATTTCCGGCTTAAGATTCAGCCCGGTTTTTCTTGTCCTGGCAACGATGTTGATAATTTTTGCGTTTTTCGCATTTGTAAACGCATTCCTTTGCACAAGAAAAATCCAGGGCTCAGAAGTTATTAAAAACGACGGGTTCAACAACTATCTTGCACATGGCGTGGACATTTTCGGGCTGCAAAACGTGAGAAAACTCGACTTTGAAAAGATTCGTTCGATGGTTATCGGCGTTTCGATTATTTTCATTGAGTTTTCGATGAACACCTCGTATTTTATGACCGAAATCGGCGGTGATTTGCAGGGAATTTTCCTGAGTTTGATTGCGGCGCTTGTTCCAACGGCGCTTTTGATTGCGGAAACTTACATGCTCAGCAGCACAAAATACGAAATCTGGGCTTGCGACGAATTAATTTCAAAAATCGATAAAATATGAAAAATTTGATATGGACAATCGCAATAATAGCAAGCTTTTTGCTCATAACCATCTCCGCTGCCGTGCTAAAACCTCAGCTCACGGTGCGGACGTTCGGTTCTGTGCCGGAAAAAGTTGTAAAAACGGATTTTCAACAGGCCGCAGCGCCTAAAATCGTGCCTGTTGAGCAATCCGCATCGGATTCCGGGGTCAAAATTCGGCCGGTTAAAACAAGAATCGTAGAAAAAACCGTCATTATCCGGCAAACCGAGCCAAAAACCTCAGCTCCTGCGGAAAAAAGCACCCAAACCTCCGCCATAACGCAGAAAACTCCGGAAAAACCCGCACAAACCAATACGCCCGAGCCGCCAAAAACGCAAACACCGGCTCAAACCGCACAAAAGCCCGTAAAACAGCTCACGGAAGCGGAAGAACTCATCGTTTGGAACAAATGGCACAGCGATTTGCAAAATCAGATTATGCGTGACTCAAAAATCTACTCGCCGCGCGGTACGGTGTTCAAATTTTCGTTCACAGTGGACAAAAACCGCAGAATTTCCAACATAAAAGTATGGTCGGAAACCACAAACACCCAGCCGGGCGACATTTACCGGATAAAAACCGTTATATCAGGCTATCAAAATGCGCCGATTCTTGAATTTCCGCAAGGAACGAAGCGAATTATCACGAATTTTAAAGGCGGCTTCACCGTCAGCACAAGCTCGAGATACAGCCGCCCCGAGGACTATTCCGACGTTGAAAAAATAAAAGTGAAAGGCTAAAAATGTTCAAATGCACTGATTGTTCAAAAATTTACGACATAAAACCCGATTATTGCGACTGCGGGAACAATATTTTTGAAGAAATCGCCGAAACCGCCCCAAAACAGGGGATTTCCCAAAAAAATAACGTTTCTTTCGGGCTAAAAGAGCGATTTTCTCGCATTTCTTTTGAACAGAAGCTTTCTGTGCTGATATTTGTGATTTTGCTGGTTTTTGCGGTGATTCCGTGGCTTATTCCGGTAAAAACCGCTCCGCAAAAGGCAGAAAAAAAGCCTGTGCCTGTGAAAAAGGAGTTTCCGGCCATTGACGAGCTTTGGACGCAATCCGTTGAGCCCGAAAAACCCGCCCAGCAGCCCGAACCCGTCCAAGAACGCGTAATTGAGGTAATAAAACAGGTCTACGTGCCCGCAAATACAAAAACTACCGCCCCGCAGCATTCTGCACCGGTTCAATCGCAAAAAACCGCGCAAAAAACCCAACCGCAGCCCCCAAAAACCGTGCAAAAGCCGAAATCAACCTCCAAACAGGCAAAATCCGCTAAAAAAACAACAAAACTAACCGCTCAGGAGCAAAAAGAGCTCGAAAACTACAAAGGCGCGCTGAGAATGGCGCTTTTTAACAACTTGAATGTGCCCTCAATCCAAGGGGCGGGGGAGTGTGCGGTCGAGTTTAACATTGATTCCTCGGGAAAGCTCACAAACCGCAATTTTACGTACCAATCCGACAACAAATCGCTCAACGATGCGGTTTATTACATGCTCATGCGCGTTCCGAAGTTCAATCCCCCGCCCGCGTCGTACAAAGGCGAAAAAATCAAGCTCAAATTCAAATTTAACAACGGAAGCATTGAGGTTAGCTTTATTTAATGAGTTTTTGGCGAAATTGAAAGCTCCGCAAAGCCGGCAATGGCCGTTTAAACAGCCCAAAACAATCAAAGAATCGCGACATAATCAACACACTTAATTTAAACTTCTCCACCCCTGCGGGGACTGAAAGCCCCTCCTGTGCCCTATTTATTATCAATGAATTCTATTTCATAATCCAATAACTCAGCAATAATCAAAACCTCATTATATGCCAAAGTTCCACGTATAAGCTTTGCAGAAAGATTTGCAAGAGAATATTCTCTGCCGAGTTTTGTTGACAACATTTGGGCCAATTCTTTCATGGTGACACCTCTCGCTGCCAACAAGGATTTTATTTGCTCTCTAACCTTTAACTTCATGTTTATTATTATATTTTTGAGTTGATTAATTGACAAATATATTGAAAAATGCTACCATGGTTCTATTTTAATATTGATTAATCAATGTTACAGTAGAATAAACCTTAATAAAACTTTGTTTAACAATAAATAGAGGAAAAAATCATGCAACCTGAAACAATCAAAGAATTCCACGACATAATCAACACCCTCGAAACAACCCTCTGCGCCCTGAAATGGCAGCAGAAAGAAAATAACAATATTTTCTGCTTCGATGCGGAAATATCGGTGTTTGATGCGGCGCTAAAACGCCTGAAAGAGTGCTGTATAAACCAAGTTGGCTGTTTGGACGAATAAAGGGCGAAATTACCCGTTCAAAATATCAAAAATCGCCCGCAGCCCGAGCCTGTAACTGTTAAGCCCGAATCCCGCAATCTGCCCGACGCAAACGGGCGCAATCAGTGAATTTTTTCTGAATTCTTCACGCGCATGAACGTTAGAAATGTGAATTTCGACCGCAGGAAGCGAAACCGCACTGATTGCGTCGCGAATCGCAACGCTCGTGTGCGTATATGCGGCCGGATTTATGACAATCCCCGAGCAAACCCCGCGTGCAGCCTGAATTGCGTTGACAATTTCGCCCTCGACGTTGCTCTGGAAAAATTCCAGCTCAACCCCGAGCTCTTTTGCCAAAATTTCAAGCTCAGCGTTGATTTTTTCGAGCGTCAATGTCCCGTAAACCTCCGGCTCGCGCGTGCCGAGAAGATTCAAATTCGGGCCGTTTACAACTAAAATTTTCATAACCTAAACCCTGCCGTAAATATCAGAAAGTCTTACAATGTCGTTTTCGTCAAGAATATCGCCCCTTTGCACCTCAATCACCTTAACAGGCACGTCAAACGGGTTCTGGAGCGAGTGTTTTTCTTCGACATTGATGTTTATGCTGTCGCCGGGGTGCATTTCGTACTGTTCGTCCTCGCAAATAACGATTCCGACGCCCTCAACGATTACCCAGTGCTCGCTTCTGTGATGGTGCAGCTGGAGGCTGAGTTTTCCGCCCGGATTGACCTGAATGCACTTTGTTAAAAAGCCGTTGCCCTCGTTGAGCACCGTGTACCAGCCCCACGGACGATAAACCGTCTTGTGAACGCGGCTTGTGCTGTCATGTTTTTCGTTTAAAAGGTTCACGACCTTTTTAACCTCCTGCGTTTTTGATTTTTCGCAGACAAGAAGCGCATCCTCGGTTTCGACGACCACCATATCCTCGAGCCCTATTGTCGCAACGAGTTTTGAGGTCGAAAGCACCATGGAATTTTTGCTTTCAAGGTCAAGAACGTTGCCCTGAATGTAATTTCCGTTGGTATCCTTTTGAGCGGTGTCATAAATCGCCTCCCACGAGCCCAAATCATGCCATCCGCAGTCCAAAGGAAGCATAACAAGCTTTTTAGAAAACTCCATAATCGCATAATCCAGCGAAATTTCAGGCATTTTGTTGTAATCAATATAAGATATTGTGGGCGATTGAGAGCTGATTTCGCTGTTTTGGACGATATTGTAAATCTCCGGAGCGTATTTTTTGAATTCCTCCATCATAACTGACGCCTTGAACACGAAAATTCCGCTGTTCCAGAAATATTTATCGGATTCGCAGTACTCTTTCGCAACTTCAAGGATGGGTTTTTCCGTGAAAAACTCAACTTTTAGCGCTTCATCCGAGATTTCTTTTATTTTTTTGTTGTTTTTCGTGCGAATGTATCCATAACCCGTGTCGGGCTTATCAGGTTTTACGCCCAAAGTCACGATATAATCCTGCTCCGCGAGTTTTACCGCCTCTTTTAGCACGCGGGTGTATTCTTTTTCGTTTTCAATCGTGTGATCGGACGGTGAAACGATAATAACCGGGTCATCATCAGGAATATCAAGCATCTGGATGTATTTTATCCCCACAGCGACCGCCGGAGCCGTATTTTTGACCGCAGGCTCGGAAATCATGCGATAACACGAGCTTCTGCAAAATTTTTCCTGCAACTGCTCCAGTTGATAACGAACCTGGGTGTCAAGGTTCACATTTGTGGCCGTGATGATATTTTTGTCATCAACGCTGGAAAGCAGCCTCAAAAACGTTGTTTTAAAGGTAGAATCGTCATCCGAAAACTGCATAAGCTGCTTGGGCTGGAGCTCTCTGCTCAAAGGCCAGAGCCTGCTTCCGCTTCCTCCGGCAAGAATTATCGCATAAACATTGCTTTCCATATATTTTAACCTTTCGAGTTTTGTTTGTATGACCCGTTTAATCTTACGATTTTGGAACAAGTTCGGAATGACAGCCCGCTTTTTGCAGCCCTGTTTGATTGCTTTTTTCGCAGAGCCGCAAGTTTTTTGTATTCGGGCGGCCGCCCCGCAAATATCTTTTAATCAATTGTATTAAATTTTGACAAATATGTCTAATATTTAATCATTGAAACGACTTCAATGTCTTTCGGGAGCTTTTCACGGCCTTTTAAGTCGGTCAATTCAATAACAAACGCCGCACCGACAATATCTGCGCCTGTTTTTTGGAGAAGTTTAATACTTGCATTGACCGTGCCGCCCGTTGCGAGCAAATCGTCAATTACAAGAACCCTTTTTCCCGGTTCGACCGCATCAACGTGCATTTCGATTTTGTCCGTGCCGTATTCAAGGGCATATTCCTGAGAAATCGTTTCCGCAGGGAGTTTTCCGGGTTTTCTGATTAAAACAAGCCCCGCTTTCAGGTTGTAAGCAAGCGCAGAGCCGAAAATAAACCCGCGCGATTCAATCCCCACAACGTAATCGATGTTTTTATCCTTGAATTTTTCCGTCAAAAAGTCAATAATCAGCTCCAGCGCGCGCGCGTCTTTCACCGCGGTCGTTATGTCGCGAAAAACTATCCCCTCTTTGGGAAAATCCACAATATCTCTTATTTTTGATTCCACGTAACTATTCATAATTATTCTCCTGTTGATTATTTACTTAGTTTTAATGCCGTCATGCGGTGCCTGACCTACTTTGGCGATATATTTTGAATTATTTTCCCTCTCCGATGGGTGAGAGCCTGCCCCTTGGGGTGTTTGGGACGGGTGAGGGGCATCCAGCAAGGAATTTACCCCAGTGCCCTATTTATATCCTCAACAATATCCTCATAATCCTCCAGCCCCACGGACAAACGCATAAAATCATCAGAAATTCCGCATGCTTTCAGCTGTTCGTCGCTGAGCTGTCTGTGCGTCGTCAGGCACGGATATGTGATGATTGAGCGCGAATCGCCGATATTCGTGGCATGGATGAGCAGTTTTACGTTCTCAATAAACCTGATTCCCGCCTCGCGCCCGCCTTTTACCCCAAAAGCAACAATTGATGACGCGCCTTTTGGCAGATATTTTTGACAAAGCTTATAATATTCGCCGCCCTCAAGCCCAGGATAGTTTACCCAGGCGATTTTCGGGTGGTTTTTGAGGTATTTTGCGACTTTCAAAGCCGTATCGGACACTCTTTGCATCCTTAAATGAAGCGTTTCAAGCCCCAGAAGCGTCAAATACGCATTAAACGGGCTCATGCAGTTGCCTAAATCCCTCAAAAGCTGTCCTCTGGCTTTCACGATAAAAGCCGCTTCTTTAAAGGTTTCTGTGTAGCTCAATCCGTGATAACTCGGATCCGGATTCACAAGGTCAGGAAATTTACCCGATTTTACCCAATCAAACTTGCCCGAATCCACAATCGCCCCGCCCATGGAGTTTCCATGCCCGGACACGTATTTTGTGAGCGAATGAACAACAATATCCGCCCCAAAATCAAACGGCCTGCACAAATAAGGCGACGGAACCGTGTTATCAACAATCAACGGAATCCCATGCTCGTGCGCAACCTTGGCCAGAGCCTCAATATCTGCAATATTGAGCTTGGGATTGCCCACGGTTTCGGTAAAAATGCATTTTGTTTTGTCCGTAATGGCCTTTTCGTAAGCCTCAGGCGCCTCAGACTCGACAAAAACCGTCTTTATCCCGAGTTTTTCGAGCGTTACACCGAGAAGATTGAACGTTCCGCCGTACAAAGTCGAAGACGCAACCACCTCATCGCCCGCTTTTGCAAGATTCAGCACCGCAGTCGTCGACGCAGCCTGCCCTGAAGATACACAAAGCGCCCCAACGCCGCCTTCGAGCATTGCGAGGCGTTCTTCGAGCACCTGCGTGGTCGGATTTGAGATTCTGGTGTAAATATCACCCTCTGTTTTTAGGTCAAAAAGGTCCGCAGCGTACTGAACATTGTCAAAATCAAACGCCGTCGTCTGATAAATCGGAACCGGGATACAATGGCGGTTGTCTTTGGCCTTGTGTGCGCCCTGCACGAGAATTGTGTCAAATTTCATGATTATCCCCTGATATTTCCCTTAATAATGTCCGAAACCCACGGAAAATAGCTGTAACGTCCCATTAACGCGCCTATTGCAAGATAAATCAGCACGATATAAATCAAGAAATTAACCACAGAATACCCCAAAATAATCGGTGTATTCAGATAAAAAGTGATTATGCTGACAATATTGTTGATTATGGGTATAAAATTGATGATTTTCATGACCAAATTCAGCCCCGCGCTGATAATAAAAAGCGCAAACGCGATAAAAATCGACTGATAAATATGAAACTGCAAAAACGGCCGGATTCCGCGCTTCATCAGCGCCGCAATAATCAGCCAAACAAGTCCCACCAAACAATTTACATAGCTGAGAGCCGCAATTATCCGCTCAATCGGGGCCGGCCCCGTGTAATAAGAATCTCTGTGCAATTTTTTCTTTCCCTTTTTTGAAATTCCCTAAAACGCGGCTACGCGCTTTTTCTTTTTATGTATTCCTGAACGATTTCAAGATAAACAAGCTTGTTTTCATGGTTATCCGCGTCGGCTTTGAGGGCTTTTCGGTAAGTATTTATCGCCTTTTCAAGCTCGCCGAGCATATAATATGTATTTCCGATGAAAGTGTATGTTTTCGGGTCATCGGGCTTGATTGCGGCTGCTTTTTCGTAAAGTGCAATCGCCTCGTCGTATTTTTGCTCCTCAACCCTGATATTTGCCAGCAAAATGTATGCGTTCGGCATATTCGGATTAATTTTGATAGCCTGTTCGTATTTTTCTATCGCAAGGTCGATGCGTTTTTCATCTGAATACGAAATTCCGTGGCAAACATACGCCTGATAGAAATTCGGGTCGATTTCGTAGCATTTTTCAAAATATTTATCCGCATTTTCAAAATCTTTCATCGACGAATAGCAGTTTGCAAGGGTTATATAGCCTTTCAGGAACTTGTCATCGAGCGCAATCGCTTTCATAAGCACATTTATCGCCTCTTTGTAAACAAGCATGGACATCAAAACCGTTGCCTTGCTCAAATATGTTTCAGGGTCGGGTTTCAGAGCAAGAGCTTTGTCGTAGTAGAGGTTTGCGGTCACATAATCTTTTGCATCCTGATACAAAAGCGCAATTGCGCTGTAAAGTCCGGGATTTTTCGGGTCAATTTTCATTGCCCTGTTATAATTGTTCATTGCCTCGTCAAATTGCCGCAATTCCGCATAAGCATTGCCAAGATTCAGGTAGATTGTAAAATTATTTGTTTCAATTTCGGATGCGCGCGTAAAATAGTTTATTGCGGTGTTCATATTTCCGAAATAAAACTGTATGCTGCCCGCATTTATCAACGCTTGCGCGTTCATGCCGTTGATTTTGAGCAAATTTTCATAAACACCCAGAGCATCCTCATATTCTGCGTTCATTATATATATTTTGCCCAATTCAATATAATTATTCTCATCCGCCGGATTTTGAAGAATTTTATTGAGCAATTCTTCTTTTAAATTTGTTTCGTCATTTTTAAATTTCATAGCAAGAATATTTTACTACAAGAATTTGTCAGCGTCTATTGAATTTGAAAATATTAAAACTGTTGACGTATGAAATAAAGCATTTTATTATAGATATAGACTGTTACCCTGAAGCGGTTTTAGGGGCTGGCCAATTTGAATGGATAAATTTCACGTTGGCGGGATTCCGAAACAAGTTTGGGATGACAGAATCGGGATAATTGTCGATATGGCGGCAAACCGCAGCGAAAGCCGGAGTATTTTCGATTAAAAAACCATTTCGGCACCGAAAATTGTACTTTAACAACTAAGATTGCCGATGTGGCAGGAACCAGTTAACGCATGCTGCTTTGCAAGAGGGATGAGGTATCGTTGTTGCAGTGGGAAGCGGAAAGCAGCGGAGCTGGCTCGCCACAAAGGAGTATGCTTTAAAAACGATAATTGCCGATGTGGCGACAAACCGAAGCGAAAGCGGAGGTATTTTCAATTTAAACCATTTCGGCACCGAAAATTGTACTTTAACAACTAAGATTGCCGATGTGGCGAAATGGTAGACGCACACGCTTCAGGTGCGTGCGAGGAAACTCATGGGGGTTCGAGTCCCTTCATCGGCAAATTTTTAAAAAAGACGGTCATACTCGGACTCTTCACCCCGGTTGTTCCTGCGGAACAACGGCGGTTTACCCGTTCGAGTATCCTGCACTGTAAGGCTCATTCTTCGCCAACAGTGCAAGCCGAGTCCCTTCATCGGCAAATTTTTTGAAAATTATTTTTTTCATGATAAAATAATTTTTGTTGACAATTGAATAACAAATTTTGGCATGTCGGAGTGGCGGAATTGGTATACGCGCACG
>CALUPP010000103.1 GCA_944322685.1 Candidatus Gastranaerophilales bacterium | reverse complement strand
CGTTTTCGCTTACTGCGTTGCCGCCCCAAGAACCGCAGCCCAGTGTCAATGACGGATTGAGTCTGAAGTTGTACAAGTCACCGATACCGCCCTGTGATGATGGTGAGTTGATTAAGATTCTGCTTGTGTGAAGCTTTAAGCCGAATGCATCAATTCTTTCAGGGAATCTTTCGTCCGTGTAAAGAACAGAAGTGTGGCCTGCTCCGCCAAAATCAACCAAATCATAAGCTTTTTGTACCGCATCGTCAAAGTTTTTAGCCTTGTACATTGCAAGTACCGGAGAAAGTTTTTCATGTGCGAACGGTTCTTCTTCGCAAATGTCTGTAACTTCACCTATAAGCACTTTTGTGTCAGGTTCAACGCTGATGCCGGCCATTTCAGCGATTTTTGCAGCCGGCTGGCCGACGATTGCTGCGTTAACCCTGCCGTTTTGGATAACGAGCGAGCCTACTTTTTCTCTTTCTTTATCATTGAGAATGTAAGCACCTCTTAATATAAATTCTTTCTTAACTTCTTCATAAACGTCTTTTACAACGATGACAGACTGCTCAGATGCGCAAATCATACCGTTGTCGAACGTTTTTGACATAAGAATTGAAGAAACCGCCATTTTGATATCAGCTGTTTCATCAATAACAGCCGGAGTGTTGCCGGGGCCGACGCCGAGAGCCGGTTTTCCTGATGAGTAAGCTGCCTTAACCATGCCCGGGCCGCCTGTTGCAAGAATCATATCGATATCTTCGTGGTGCATCAATGCTGCTGAAAGCTCAACGGAAGGCTCGTCAATCCAAGCGATAAGTCCGTCCGGAGCGCCAGCTTTAACAGCTGCGTCAAGAACGATTCTTGCAGCTTCGATTGTGCATTTTTTAGCTCTCGGGTGCGGAGAGAAAACAAGAGCATTTCTTGTTTTTAATGCTATTAATGATTTGAAAATAGCAGTTGAAGTCGGGTTTGTTGTAGGTATAACGGCTGCAATAACACCGATAGGTTCTGCTACTTTTTTGATGCCGTTTGCCTTGTCTTCTTCAATAACGCCTGCTGTCTTCATGTTTTTGTATTTGTTGTAAATATATTCAGCGGAGAAGTGGTTTTTGATGATTTTATCTTCCACAACGCCCATTCCTGTTTCTTCAACAGCCATTTTTGCAAGGGGAATTCTCATTTTGTCAGCTGCGGTTGATGCTGCTTTGAAAATTTTGTCAACCTGTTCTTGTGTAAAGGTTGCGTAGATTTTTTGCGCCTTTTTAGCTCTTTCGATGATGAGTTTCAAGTCATCGTGGGTTTTTACCTCATTTGACTTGTTGAAAGCCTTTTCCAACTTTTCAGTTTCGGCTTGTTTTTTTGTTGCCATAGTGTAATTTCTCCTTTATCGTGAATTAAATCACTATTAGTGTAAACTTAAAACAATATTTTTGCAAGTGTTCTTTTTACAATTATTAATAAAAAGTTCCTCAATCATATATATTTTGACGTTTTTTGCTTTTTGAAAGTTTCATCACTATTAGTGTGATTTTTTTCACTATTTCGTGATTTTTTCTCTGTTTTTATATTGTATAGTAAATTGAGATTAGGTCAAGATATTTGAAAGCCTCTGCTGTAAAGGATTTGCGGTAATTGTTTTTAGTTCGCCCAAAAAAAATCCCGATTTAGGATTAAAATCGGGATTTTTTAAGGTTGTGTTGTTTATTTGGTTTTATTCAATGCTGAGGCTTATTCTTCTGTCGTCAGGATTGAATTTTAAAACCGTCGTGTTGACCTTGTCGCCTACTTTTAGGACGCAATTGTTCTTGTTTTGATAGTCAACAACTTCGTTGTTCGGCAAAAGTGCCTCAACGCCGGAAAATACCTCGACAAAAGCGCCAAAATGTTTGATTCTGGTTATTACACCCTCAACTTTGTCGCCTTCGTTGAGTTTTTCTTTTGCTTTCAGCCAGGGATCTTCTTCAAGATTTTTCAGGCTGAGGCTGACTCGTTGCTTGTCGTGGTCAATTCCGATAATTTCAACTTTGATTTTGTCAGAAATCTTCAAAATATCCGACGGATGGTCAACCCATCGCCAAGACATCTGTGAAAGCGGCAAAAGACCATCCATTCCGCCGATATCGATAAATGCGCCAAAATCGGTAATTCTTACGACTTCGCCCTCTACGACCTGTCCGACTTGAAGATCTGCGAACATATTTTCCTTGGATTCTTCAAGTGCATCCGCATAAACCTTTTTATTCGATAGAATAAAGTTGTTTTGCTGCGGATCAAGGGTCAATATTTTTAGTTCAATATTTTGGCCGACGATATTTTCCATATCTTTGGCTCTGAGGTGGCTTGAGGGGACAAAACCTCTCACGCCTTTTGTTTCAACAAGAACGCCGCCCTTGACGACAGCAACAACTGTACCTTGTAAAACTTCATCATTTTCTTTGGCCGCTTCAAGCTCTTTCCAGGCATAAGCCAGCGCAACTTTCTTATAAGAAAGCAGAAAACGTCCGTCATCGTCTTCTTCTTTTACAATTAAGAACTCGTATTCGTTGCCTTTTGCCAAAGTTTCTTCAACTGTTTTTGTTGTATCGATGCGCGCTTCTCTGGCAGGAACCAAAGCAGACGTTTTTGCACCGATATCGACAATAACACCATCAGAGTCATAACCGCATACGACTCCTTTTACGAGATCGCCTCTTTGAAAACTGTAATCGTATTGCGAGAGCAGGGATTCAAACTCGTCATCAGTGAAATTTTTAACTGTCATTGGAATTTATCTCCATAGTTTAAAAAAGTAACATGCTTCACATTATAGCAAAAATTTTCGATTTTCGTAGATTGCGCCATAAAATTTATTAACATGAATTAATAAAAACTCATTCAAGCATATAAATTGTATGTTGAATTTAGATAAAAATTTGCAAAAAAGTGCTCATATTTATAATGCCCACTTTTTAAAAATTTTAAACCTCACGCTGCGCGCGCTTTTCTGATTTTCCAAAAAACAAACAAGTATATATTATTTTTCTTGCTGCTAAAATCCAATAATAATTTAAAATTTTTTGACTTTATTTTATTCTTCTTTCTAGAAAATTCGTGTTTACATTTCTTAATAAAAATAAGCCGTATATTTAGAAAATGTAAACTTTTTGCTAAGTTTTTTACTTTTAGTATTATTGAATTATGCAAATTTTCAATGAATTTAATAAAAATCCTGATTTATCCATCTGCCTCGGCTTTTTTGACGGGGTTCATGAGGGGCATAAGGTTGTTATAAAAAACGCGGTTAATCTTGCCCGGCAGAATGGCATAAAATCTGCGGTAATAACCTTTCGCGATCATCCTTTGTGTTATCTTCAGGGCAGAACGCCTCAATATATTATGAATATTGAGGACAGGCTTGCATTAATTGAGCGGCAGGGAGTTGATTTTGCTTATGTGCTTGAGTTTGATGAAAAAATAGCGGATTGTCTTGCGCTGGATTATTTAAAGGATGTTCTTGTCGCTAATTTTTCGCCCAGATTTATCACTACTGGGTTTAATCACAGTTTTGGCGTCAATAAACAGGGTAATGCCGAATTTTTGAGGAGTTATCAGCGCGAATTCAACTATAAATTCTTTGAAATTCCTCCGATAACGTTTGACAGTACGCTGATTAGCAGTACAAAAATCCGCCAGCTTATTTCTGACGGGGAGCTGGAAAATATGAAAAATCTGCTGGGAAGCCCGTTCTTTATCCGCGGAGAGGTGCGCGAGGGCAGCAGAATCGGGCGTTCAATTTCCTTTCCTACGGCGAATATCCGCTATCCGAAGAACATTTTGCGTATTCCGAAAGGTGTTTATTTTGCAAAGGTTGAAACCGAGGGAAAAATTTACGATTCTGTCGTGAATATCGGTATAAAACCAACTGTTTCCGATGCGAAAAGGCTTCTTGTTGAGGCGCATATTCTTGATTTTAATGAAAATATTTATGCTAGGCCGATTAAAATAGAATTTCTTAAAAAAGTGCGAAATGAGCGCAAATTCTCTTCTGTAAATGAGCTAAAGCAGCAAATATCGAAAGATGTTGAGGCGGCAAGGGCTTTTTTTGCGCAAACTAAATAATAAGTGCAGTGCATACAATAAAAACTCCGTAAATAAGCAAAATATACGCAGTACTGATTTTTGTGATATCTGACATTCTCTTTCTCCTAATATTGTTTGGGGTCTTTTATGTAATGATTGTTACGCGGTGAAAAAAATGTTTATATTACCCGGGTGTGCTCCAACAGGGTAATTATTGTAAAATTAAAGAAATAAAACTTTATTTCAATGCATTTCTATTGTAGAATTTTTATAAATACAGTAAAAAAAATAAGGAAAGAGAGTATTATGGCAAATGTTATTCAGGGCAGTCTTATTGCCGGAGGTGAAAAGTACTGCATTATTATTTCAAGATTTAATGAATTTATCGGTTCAAAACTGCTTTCGGGCGCAATTGATGAACTCGTACGGCATGGTGTGCCCGATACAGCAATAGATATTATTTGGACTCCGGGTGCGTTTGAAATTCCTCTGATTGCGCAAAAAGCTGCACGTTCTAAAAAATATGCGGCAATTATTACGCTAGGTGCGGTTATTAAGGGTGCTACTGACCATTATGATTTTGTTGCAGGCGAACTTGCAAAGGGAATTGCGCATGTTGCACTTGATACAGGCGTTCCTGTTATCTTTGGCGTTTTGACTACGGAAAATCTTGAGCAGGCAATTGAAAGAGCAGGCACAAAAGGCGGAAACAAGGGTTCTGATGCGGCCAAAACAGCTATTGAAATGGCTAATCTTCAGGGATTTTTGAATTCTCCCGCATACCTGAACCCTCCGAAAGAAGCGCCGAAAACAGCTCCGGCTCCAAAGGCACAGGAGCCCGCAAAAAAAGAGGATAACAAGGCGCAATAGTGCGGACAAAGGCTCATAAAACCTTTGTGAAGAGGCTTTATGTGTGTTTTTTATGCATTGTTGCCGTAAATTCACATTAAACTAAAAATCATACAGAAAAACAGAGGATTATTTATGTTGTTTGATATAAAAGAGGCTTTTATTTCTGTCACAAAAGAAAATAATTTCAGAGAAAAGCTGTTGTTGGGGACGTTTCTCGTTATGCTTGCAAATTTTCTTTCGACAATAAGCTTTAGGCACAATTCCATTGCTCCTGGTACTCAAAATTCAATATTAAATAACCCTCTGCTTTTATTGGTGCTTTTGGGCGGCTTTGGTGTGTTATTTGTTTTGATGTGTTATTTACTGGCATTTTTGCACAATAAAGTCAACAATAAAGAGATGCCGGCATGGTCTGAACTTTCTAAATATTTTGTAAAAGGTCTAAAGTTGCTTTTTTCATATGCTGTTTTTTTTCTTCCTCTGTTTGTGCTTTATGAGATAATGTTTTATTTTATGATTTCTTCTGTTAGTGCTGGAGTTTTGGGTACAAAACCTTATATTTTTATGATTTTTCGTGTAGTTTTTATTTTGATTTGGTTTGTATTTACATTTATTTCTATTTTACAAACTGCTGTTTTTGCTAAAAATCTTAAAATACGTGATTTTTTCAATTTTGCTAAAGGTTATCAGACACTTTGCGGTAATTTTTTGGTATTTTTATTGTTTGTAATTGTAGTGTTTATATTTATGTTATTCTGGTTTTGGCTTTCTTTTGTTGTAAAGACTTCTGGAGTATATGCATATTTGATTATGCTGCTTGTAAGTTCACCAGTGTTCTATATTATGACTGTTTATGTTGATTTACTTTCACAGTGGGTGAAAAAATCCGGCATGGAGTATGAATTTTCATAAATAATGACCGCCGTCCGGTTAATTTTTGTAACATTGGTTAAATTATGCTAAATTCGGTGAAAACTGGTTTTTTGAGCTAATTAAAAATAAAAAAATATCGTACTGAAATTTTTTCAAAAAAGCGCTATAATGATAATGTGTTTATTATTAAAATAGGAGCAGCGCCGTGGGTTTCAATTTAAAACAGGCATTCACTTACGTATGGAGCGATGCGGATTTCTTCACAAAATGGGCGATAGGTTCATTTTTATTGGTTTTTCCGACTTTTGCAACGTGTTTTCCGGGGCTTAAGCGAGCGTTTCAAAATCCTGCAAACTACGGTTGGCTGCTTTTGTTTGCAGTGGTCTCAATAATAATATATCTTGCAATTAAAGGTTATTTTTATAAAGCTGTGCATAATAACGTTGTCCATGATGCAGAAAAACTTCCTGATTGGCATAAGTTTTGGATATATATGAAAAACGGATTTAAGGCATACCTGGGAATGGGTATATTTTTGCTGCCGTTTGCGTTTATTGCGTTTGGATTGTGCTATTTGTTGAAACCTAATTTTCATGATCCGTTGGTTTATGCGGTAAGCTTGGTTATTTTGATATTGTTTTTTGCTTTTTACCTGCCGTTTTCGCTCAATTTTGCCACACGTCTTCATATTAAGGCTTTCTTCAATTATCGGCGTGCTTTTTGGCTTATTAAAGGTAAATATAAAGAATTTTTTGCTCTGTACGGTTATTGCGTGGTTATAGGGCTTGGCGGATTCTTTATTTCCGGCTTGCTTTCTTTGCATGGCCTAACATCACTGCTTTTGCCATTTTTAGGGTTTTATGTAGTGATGGTTTTTGCTGATTTATATGCTCAATTTTTGAACATGCCTGCCAAATAACATCTGTGCTAAAATCAGGTTATGAAAGAACTTGAGTACCTGAATATAATAAGCAAAACCCTGGCTGACAGCAGCTTTCTCGGGGATGATTGCGCTTATTTGCGGGATTTGGGCATTTTTGTGACGCAGGATACGCTCGTTGAGGGCGTGCATTTTGAATTTTCCACAACCGATGCGTATAATCTGGGCTATAAGGCAATCGCCGTTAATCTTTCGGATATCGCAGCCTCAGCGGCCTCGCCTGAGTACGTTACAATCTCGCTTTCTTTGCCTCAATCCGTAGAATCGGGATTTGTTCGGGATTTTTACTCAGGAGTGAATGATATTTGCCAAAAATTCGGTGTAAAAGTCGCAGGCGGGGATTTGACAGGGGCAAATTCGGTGATGATTTCAGTCTGTGCAATCGGCAAGAAAATTTCCAAATATTCGGCCTCCAGATTTTGCGCAAAACCAGGAGATGTCGTCTTTGTGACCGGAAATCACGGTGAAAGCGCTGCTGCGTTGAAACTTTTTCCGCTTGACGTAAAAAATGAGTTTTTTAAAAAGCATATCCGCCCGGAACCGCGCGTGGATGCCGGAAAAATCCTCGCCGGCGCAGCAGAATCGGATTTTGCGCTGATGGATTCGTCGGACGGGCTCGTTGATGCTCTTTTTAAAATCGCTAAATCGAGCGATGTTTCAATTGAGGCTGATTTTTCTTTAATTCCTTTTAATCCGGCTTTAAAACGCTATTTCCCAGAAAACTATAAGGAGCTTGTGCTATGGGGCGGCGAGGATTACGAGCTTGTCGGCACAATCTCGCCCGAGGTCTTTAAAAAGCTGGACAAAAACATGTTTTTTGAAATCGGAAAGGTTTTAGATAATGATTTGGGCTCGGTTTCGGTGAAATTTGGCAATGAAAAAGAAATTATAAACGAAAAAACGCTCTCAGAAAAAAGTTTTAACCACTTCAAAGGGGGAAATTCATGAAAATATCCGTCATTGTTACCGCAGGCGGCTCGTCTGTTCGGTTCGGCGCTAATAAACTTTTAGAAAAAATCAATGGCAAAGAGGTCATTTTGCATTCAATAGAGAAATTTTTGCCGTTTAACCCCTCAGAAATCATCGTTTCGGCCGCTGAATCCTTTATTCCGGTGGTGAAAAAGCTTGCGGAGCATATTCCCTCAATAAAAGTGGTAAAAGGCGGCTCAACTCGTCAGGAATCTGTTTTTAATGCTTTAAAATCCTGTAATTCCCCTGATTTTGTGCTGATTCATGATGCTGCGCGTCCGCTTGTCCGGCCCGAGGATATAAAAAAATGCCTGGATCAGGCTGTTCAAACGCATGCTGCAATTTTGGCGGTCAAAGCGACCGATACCATAAAAAAAGCTGATGAATCCGGAAAAATCCTCGAAACACCTGACAGAAGGGCCCTGTGGTGTGTGCAAACTCCCCAAATATTCAGCTATAATTTGATTCTTAATGCGCATGAATCGCTCAAAGGCCGTTCATTTTCGGACGATGCCGGAATGTTGGAGGCTTTGGGACAGGATGTATTTGTGGTTGAGGGGCATTATTCAAATCTGAAAATTACGACTCCCGTTGATATTTTTATCGCAGAGGGAATCATAAAAAGCGGTATTTTTTCTTGAAAATGGGCTGAAAAAGCCGGTAAAATAAACAAAAATAATAATTTGCTTGCAAAATTGAAAAATAATATGTATAATAAACTTATTAAGAATAATTCTTAATAACTCACTAATTAGTATGAAAGAAGAGGTAAATTATGGCAAAATTTGTATGCACTATTTGCGGTTACGTTCACGAGGGAGATAATCCTCCGGCAGCTTGCCCGTTATGCGGCGCTCCTGCTGATAAATTCAAAAAACAAGACGAAAATCAGGCTCAAGGTTGGGCTGATGAACATAGAATTGGCGTCGGACAAGGTGTTGACGCAGAAGTTCTTCAAGGTTTGAAAGAACACTTCCAGGGCGAATGCACCGAAGTCGGTATGTACCTCGCAATGTCCAGACAGGCTGACAGAGAAGGCTATCCGGAAGTTGCAGAAGCTTACAAAAGAATCGCCTGGGAAGAAGCTGAACACGCAGCTAAATTTGCGGAACTTTTGGGCGAAGTCGTTACAGATTCGACCAAGAAAAACCTGCAAATGCGTGTAGATGCTGAGTGCGGCGCTTGTGCGGCTAAAAAAGCAATCGCTTCTCGCGCAAAAGAGCTCAATCTCGACGCAATTCACGATACAGTCCACGAAATGTGCAAAGACGAAGCTCGTCACGGCCAAGCTTTTGCAGGATTGTTGAAAAGATATTTTTCATAAGCGAAAAATCTAAAAAAATGCCGTCCGTTTTAAGCGGGCGGCGTTTTTTTGTTCATAATTACGGGTTTTGATTTTCAAAAAACTTCAAATTTCTGAAAAATCCTCCAAATCCCCCTTTACCTGCGTTGAAAAATCATTATTATAAAAATATGAAGAAATTTTTGGTTTTGACAACTGCATTGATATTTTTTGCTAACGCTGCATTTTGCGAGGGGTTGGACGATTGGGACGATTATATAAAAATTGACGAAGCGGCAAAAAGCCAGCAAAAAACCGTTACAAAAGACGAATTTGAAAAGGTAATGCAGCAGTTTGAAAAAAAGAACAAGAAAAAGGAAAAATCAAAAATAAAAGGCGAATCCCGCACCCCTGAGGACGAAGCGTTCGGAAATGTTCAGATTTTTAAGGAGCTTTATGAAACTTATCCGACAATACTTGTTCCGACAGACTTAATTACGACGGACGGGCAGGAAATTCCGACCGGATTTTACAAAATTATGTCCGTAAAAAAGCCAAACGGGTATTTTATGAACTTTTATCAGGGCAATTCCCTCATTGCACGCGTAAAATCCGACATTACGCAAAACGACTACAACCAGAAAACCCTGAATTATGCAAAAATGATAGATAATGACGAAAATTCGGTAAAATTCATCTATGGCGACATCGATTGCAACCTCGAGTCGCTTATCTACATAAAAAAATAGCCCGATTTCGTATTATTTTGCAATTTTTGCCGGCTTATTTGTGCTTTTCTTTCAGTGCAGCCAGTTCTTTCTGGTAAGGCGAGATTTTATTAAGCTTGAAAATCACGTCCGGAAGAACTTTCAGCGTATAATCAATTTCTTCTTCGGTTGTGAATCGGCTTAGGCTGAATCTTATGCTTCCGTGCAGCGCCGTGAACGGAACGCCCATTGCTTTTAGAACATGGCTCGGTTCAAGGCTTCCGGAGGTGCAGGCGCTGCCGGAACTTGCGCAAATGCCCAAATCGTTGAGATGCAGCAGTATCAACTCGCCCTCAATGTATTGAAAACCAATGTTTGTCGTGTTCGGAACGCGATTTGAGGTTGAGCCGTTTACTCTTGCGTTGTAAATTGTTGAAAGAATGCCCTTTTCGAGCTTGTCACGCATTGCTGCAACGCGTGTTGCCTCGTCTTTGAGGTTTTCTTGGGCCAATCTTGCCGCAACGCCCAGCCCGATGATGCTTGTGACGTTTTCAGTACCGGCTCTTTTGCCTCTTTCCTGGTGCCCGCCGATGATTAGCGCGGGGAGCAGCGTTCCTGATTTTATATACAACGCTCCGACCCCCTTGGGCGCATGGATTTTGTGCCCGGCAATGCCCATAAGGTCAACTTGCGTGTTTTTTACGTCTATGGGGATTTTCCCCGCACCTTGTACCGCATCAACAAAGACTTTTGTCTTCGGGTTTTTGTTTTTTACGATTGCAGCTGCTTTTTCGTAAGGGAAAATGACGCCTGTTTCGTTATTTGCCATCATCATGCTGACAAGCGCGGTTTCTTCGTTTACAGCTTCAGCCAGCTCGTTCAAATCAAGGTTCCCCTCGCTGTCCACGTTCAAATATGTAACGTCGTAGCCCTGTTTTTCAAAATATTTGTAAACATTTAGCACGCAAGGGTGCTCAACTTTGGTTGTTATGATGTGTTTTTTGTTCTTGTTCGCCTCAAGAATGCCCTTAATCGCCATGTTTGCGCTTTCAGAGCCCGAACCTGTGAAAATTATTTCCCTTTCGTCGCTTGCGCCGAGAAGATCGCGCACGGCTTCTCTTGCCTCTTTTATTGCGTAAGAAACTTTTCCGCCGAATTCGTGCGTACTGGACGGATTACCGTAAAATTCGCAAAAATAAGGCATCATCGCTTCCAAAGCTATGGGGTCGATTTTTGTTGTTGCGTTATTGTCCAAATAAACTACTTTTTCTGTCATTTTTATACCTCTACGACTTCAATGTCGGGCGAAATATGCTCTTTCAATGAAGCTTCCACAAAATTTTTGAGCGTGTTTGAAGAAAATTTGCAAGATTTACAGCTTCCTTTGAGTGAAACGTAAACCTTGTTTTCTTTTACGTCAATCAGCTCAATATCTCCGCCGTCCTTTCTCAGCTCGTTGGAAATGTATTTTTCAATTACGTTATTTACTTTCAAAATCAGCTGTGTGGTCGACATGCTTGAAATATCGAGTTTTGGACGTTCAATATTGTATTCGTCGAGGAGTTTTTGTATTGCCTGATGGCAATGTCCGCAAGCTCCGCCGGCTTTTGCATAATTCATTACGTCCTCAAGGTCTTTGAGGTGGTTTTCTTCAATAATTTGCCTCAAATGCTTTTCCGTCACGTGATAGCACCGGCAAAGTATCTTGTCATCTTCGGGTTCAATGTATTCTTCGCCGTAATAGTTTGCAATTGCCGCCTCGAGTGCGTCATGCCCCATAACTGAGCAGTGCATTTTTTCCGGCGGAAGCCCTCCGAGCGCTTCTGCGATTTGCTGGTTTGTTATTTTGCGCGCTTCGTCAATATGTTTGCCAATTACCATCTCCGTAAGGATGCTGGAGCTTGCCACAGCTGAGCCGCAGCCGAATGTTTGGAACTTTGCATCTGTTATAATGCCGTTTTTGTCCACTTTTAAATAAAGTTTCAGCGCATCTCCGCATGCCAGCGAGCCGGCTTCGCCGATTGCGTCTGCGTTTTCTATTTCCCCTACATTTCTGGGGTTTTTATAGTGATCCATTACTTTTTCCGTGTAATCCCACATAATATACCTCTCGTATGATTTTTGACGATACTTTACACCTACATATTAACTCAAAAAAATAATTTTTATACTGTAAATATTGGTTTTTTGTGCGGGAATTTTTATTTGTAACGAATTGTAAACAAATTCCCAATTAGACGTTTAGAAATTCCCAAAAACGGGCATTAAATAACTAGAGGGATATAAAAGGTATGTAAACATGACATAAAAGTGTCGTTTTTACCCATTTCCCCGTTAAATTCGCTCAACCAAACCCCTAAATAACCGTCATCCTGAACTTGCAGCTCCTCTTGTTGCTGACGCAGGAAGCATACAAGGGAGGGTGCTCGCAGAGTATTTCAGGATCTTACCAGCCGGAAAAGCGGTCATTGAACCCCAATCACAGCAATAAAACAAAAATCCTTGAGGGCTTCCCCCTCACCCCGACCCTCTCCCGCAAGGGGCGAGGGAGGAAAACAAAAAAATCCCGGTGCGGAGCCCAAAAAACCCAAAGG
>CALUPP010000102.1 GCA_944322685.1 Candidatus Gastranaerophilales bacterium | reverse complement strand
ACGGCGTTGATAGCATGATAAACTTGATGTTAGATCCTCTGACATATTTTGATGTTTGTAATAAGCTTGATAAGTCAGAGAAAGAGCAGTTTATTAATGCTTCTAAATTAATGATTAAAAAAAACTTGATAGCAGCTGAAAAATTTGGTTTAAAAAGAACCAATGGGAATGCCCTGATTATTTATAATGATTTTGATAAACATTCAGGTCTCGATTTTGCAGCTCCACGGTATGAGAAATTTTTGCTTGCTAATAATTTATAATCTTTTTAGTTAAGTCTTATATTTGATTAATTCTAATCACGAGTCATTGGTATAGCACCAAAGTCTTTTGCTGAACGAAAATAAGTTTTTTCATGTACTCTATTTATGCTTTCTAATACACCATATTTATAAATTGGCGCATATAGGTTATAAACATCTACTTTTACCATTGATTCTGTATTTTTACTAGATTTGTATGCTTCAACAAAGACATCTTTTTGGTATGGTGAGCCCGGGTCTTTTGCTAGTGCTTCTATTTCTCGTTTTGCTTTTGGTGTACATAATTCTTCTGCACTTTTAGTATAATATATACCCTTGAAATTTATAGGCGAATTGACATTGATTGGCATAATATAAAAACCTTTCGTGTGTTATTATGTAATTTTCAAACAAGAATTATATTAAAGCATAAAAGTTTTAATTTTTTTAGTTTGATTATAAAAAGTTAAAGAAATCTTATTCTTATTAACTCCGGGACATGGATTCGAACCACGATTAGATGATCCAGAGTCACCTGTCCTGCCGTTAGACGATCCCGGAATATTTAAAAGACGCCGGTAAAAGCGTCTTTTAAATGGCTCCTCGGGTGGGACTCGAACCTACAACCCTTCGGTTAACAGCCGAATGCTCTGCCATTGAGCTACCGAGGAATAGCTTGTAAAAATATTATAACAATAAAATTTTTCTTGGCAAGATTTTTTTCAAAAAATAAACCGAATTGAGGAAATTTTTTCAAAAATTAAGTTTTATTAACGAAATTTTGCATAAAAAGTCAATTTTTTATGGCTTATATACTTTTTATATATACGAGGAGAAAAATATGGCAGAACTTATAAAATACATCAACGAAAAGAAAAAATTCACGGTAAAAGACCTTGTTTAAACCGATTTGAGCTAATTTATATCAATAATCGTGACCCCGTCACCGCCTTCTGAGGGCTCGCCTGGACGATATTTTGCAACATAAGGCGAATCATCAAGATAATCGCGTATCGCATGCCGAAGCTGACCGCTGCCATGGCCGTGAATGATTTGAACGGGCGTGAGATTTGCCAGACTGGCCTTGTCAAGATACGCCTCAAGCTCAATCAACGCATCGTCAACCCTTTCACCGCGCAAATCAAGCTTCGGAGAAAGCTCAAGGCGTGCAAATGAAACATTTGAGCTTGAAAACTTGTATTTTTTTCGCGTTATGGTTCTTTTTTCGCGCATGGCTTTGGCGAGTTTCTTGATATTGATGGTGGTTTTGAGCTGCCCGATAAGAATTTGCAGATTTCCGCGCTTGTCCGGCAAAGAAAGAATCTCCACGTCTTGATCAAGGTCTTTTATGACCGCTTTGTCGCCGACAGCAACGTTTTCCAGCTCAATATATTTTGTGCTGATTTCTTTTGCGTCCTCGTAGAACTGCTCGCCCAAGGATTTTCCGGAGCGGGAGATTTTTTTGTAGGCGTTCAGGGCATTTTCACGGGTTTTGTTTTTGCTGAGGCATTCCAGAACCGATTTTATCTCGGTTTTTGCATCAGAAATGGCATTTTCATATCTTTTTTTGAAGTCCGAAAGCGCTTTTCGCTTTTGAGCGTTGGTTTTTTCAAGGAGCTCATTGTATTTGTTGAATTTTTCTTCCGCTTCGGCTCTGAGGGCTTCAGTTTGGGCGCTGAGGCGATTTAACTCCGAATATTTTTCCTGCAAAGAGGCCAAAACCCTTGATTCATCCGAAATATGCGCGGAATATTCATTTTTTGCGTTTTCAATGATTTTTTCATCAATCCCGAGGTTCTGAGCAATGGCAAACGCATTCGAGGCGCCGGGAACCCCGATTCTGAGCTTATATGTGGGCCGCAAAGACTCCACATCAAAATCAACCGACGCATTTTGGAACGCATTGTTGTTAAACGGCAGAGATTTGAGCTCGTTAAAGTGGGTTGTGATGACGCTGAGCGCATTTTTTTCAATAAATCGTTCCATAACAGCTTTTGCGAGCGCAGCCCCCTCTTTGGGGTCCGTACCGGCCGCAATTTCGTCGATTAAGATAAAAGTTTCGTCATCGACGTTATCCAGAATGTTTTTTATGTTTTTGACATGTGAAGAAAAGGTCGAAAGGCTCTGAATAATGTTCTGTTCGTCGCCAATTTCGGCAAAAAGCTTTTTAAACGGATAAATTTTCGCGCTGTAACAGGGAATATGCAGCCCGGCCGCCGTCATGGCGATGGAAAGGGCGACAGTTTTTAGCACAACCGTTTTTCCGCCTGCATTCGAGCCGGTTATGATGATTGATTTGAAAGGAGAGCCGATTTCAAAGTCGTTTTCAATGACATTTTCGCAAACCGACATCAAAACGGGGTTTTTCATGCTTTTTAGCTCAACAATTTTCTCATCGACGACTTCGGGCTCGCAGGCGTCGATTGAGGCGGAATATTTTGCCTTTGCAAACACAAAATCAAGCTCGGCAAGGGTTTCGCAAGAAATACGGATTTCCTGCGCAAATTCTCCGAGTTTTTCCGAGAGAATTTTGATAATTTTCGCGATTTCAGCTTCAATTGCGGATTCGGTTTCCCTGATGCGGTTGTTCAGCTCGACAATTTGCCTGGGCTCAATAAAAAAAGTCTGTCCGGAGGCCGAAACGTCGTGCACAATGCCGTTCACCCTGTTTTTGGCCTCGGCTTTGACCGCAAAAACAATCCGGCCCTCGCGAAAAGTATAGATATGCTCCTGCAAATTCAGAGCAAACGACGGATTGTTCAACAAATCGGACGCCAGGTTTTTCAAATTTTCGCTCAGACTGCGTTTTGATTGAAAAAGCGCCTTTAATTCGGCGGAGGCGGTTTCTTTAACCTCAAATTTCGCATCAAAAACCGTTTCAATAGCGTTTTCGAGCTCGCCGGAGGCAAAAAGCATTTCCGAAAAAGCGCCAAGCAACGGGCAATCCGATGCAAAACGGTTCAAATAGGAGCTCATGGCGCGGCTTGTGGTCAAAATTGTCAAAATATCGCGGATTTCCTCGGGAGAAAGCGCCAATTTGTTTTTCAGCTTGCCCCAAAATGCCGAAATGTCAGGGAGTTCGCCAATTGGCAAAGAATTTCCCGCCAAAGAATACGCCCTGCGCGCCTCCGAGGTCAAAGAGAGATTTTTTTTGATAGTTTGCTCATTTTCCTCCGGCCGGAGCGCCAAACAGCGTGATTTTCCGGCGCTGCTGGCGGCGAAATCGCTCATCAGAGCCAGAACTTTGTCAAATTCGATTGTTTTTAATGCTTTTTCCTGTATCACAGGCTCATTATGGCACAAAAGGGGCAAACCCGCCAGTTTTTTAGCAAATCCGCACGGATGGTGCGGCCGCAGGCCGGCCCGCGAGATTATCAGGAGGGGTAGTAAGCCCCAGCGAGAGTCCCCGCGTCGAGCCGGTCCAAGCAGCAAAGCGCGAGCCCACCCCCGGAGTTTCCACCCAATCTGATAATAAAATCCAAAAGTAGCAAAAAAAAAG
>CALUPP010000101.1 GCA_944322685.1 Candidatus Gastranaerophilales bacterium | reverse complement strand
ATTCTTACTTTTTGTTTAAATTTATGCTGATTTGCGCAAAAATCGCGTTCGGAATTTACAGATTTTTCAGCCTTTCAAAAATTGCGTCGCTTTTGACGGGAATTTTGCCCAAAAGATACGTACTGCTTGATTCTTTAATCAGCGCAAAAACTTTTAAAACCGATTCGGAGCCGAAAAAGTCTGAAAAAGCCGTTTATTTTGCGGGCTGTTTCAACAATTACCTGAATCCGTCCGCGAAAAATGCGCTGAAAGCTATTTTTAAGCAAACCGGCATAAATTTAAACAAAAAGTAAGAATCTGTAATCCTTTCCGCAAAATTTTGGCCGTTTTCTTCGTAATATTGCGCCTTAACCGCCGTAAAAATCTCGCGTGCGTCAATATTGCTCGGACAGAAGTTTTTGCAGGCGTTGCAGCCGGTGCAAAGATCCATGTAGTCTTTTATCCGCCTGCTGAGCTTTAAATCGCCCTTGATAACGCCGTTTAGCATGGTGAATTTTGCCTTTGAAACGCAGCATTCGTTCAGTGCGGCCTTGTAAACAGGACAAACCGTCTGGCAGAGCCCGCATCTTGAACATTTGTATATTTCTTCTTCAAAATCTGACAGCTTTTTCATAACAATATTATATTCACAATATAAATTTAGTGATAGAATGAGTAAAAGTTCATAAAATTTCAAAATAACCCGTCATTCTGAACCCGTTTCGGAATCGCAATGACGGAGCACCTCCTAAAAAAGCGGAGGAATAATAAAAAAGAAAGGTTAAAGATTTTGAAAGCAGCTGTCGCGGAAAACCAGCAAATAACCGTTCAGGAAACTGAAATTCCCGTTCTTGAGGGCAGAGGCGCAATTGTGAAAGTGCTCGGATGCGGGCTTTGCGGTTCTGATATCGTAAAATTTAAAAATCATCCGGAACCAATCGTCCTCGGGCATGAAGTTGTGGGAGAAATCGTTCAAATTAAAAACGGCCTTTTCCCGAAATTCAAAAAAGGCGACAAAATCGTCCTCGGGCACCACATTCCGTGCATGAAATGCCGTTATTGCAAAAACGAAAACTACTCAATGTGCCGCGAATTCAAAGAAACGAACATTCATCCGGGCGGATTTGCCGAATATATCTTTGTTTCGGAACGTCATCTCAAAAATACCGTTTTTAAAGTTCCGAAAAACCTTGATGATATGGAAATTTCGTTTATGGAACCTTTGGGCTGCTGCGTAAGGGCTGTAAAGCGCGCAGGCGTGAAAGAGGGCACGACTTCTCTCGTTATCGGGCTCGGTTCAATCGGAATCCTCATGGGCCAGGCGATAAAGGCGTTTAAAGGCGATGTTATCGGCTGCGATTTGATTGACGAGCGGGTTTCTATCGCTGAAAATCTTCATTTTGACTGCTCTATGAAATTTGAGGGCGATGATGCGACTTCTGAAAAAATAAAAGAAATGACCTCCGGATACGGCGCTGATATTGTGTTTATGACGTCCGGTTCGGATAAAACGCTCGATTTTGCGCTGAAATCCGTGCGTGATGGGGGTACAATCCTCGTTTTTTCTTCAATTCCGAACGAAAACGGCTACTCAAACAACGATATTTACTACCGCGAGCTGAAAATCATGGGCAGCTATTCACCGTCGCCGGCTGATTTGAAAGATGCTTACGACCTTTTGAGAAAGAAAAAGGTCTGCGTGAAATATCTTTCCACGCAGTATCCGCTTGAGGAAATTGCGCAAGCAATTGACGACACAATCGCAAACAAAACATTAAAGGCATACATAAAAATATGAAAATGAAAGCTATCAGATATTATGCGCCTCAGGATATAAGATTTGAGGAAGTTGACGTCCAAGAACCCAATGAAAATGAGGTTCTCGTGAAAATAAAAGCCGCTTTGACCTGCGGTACGGACGTAAAAACCTACAAACGCGGCCACCCCGTGCTTATTAAAAAGGTTCCGTCCGGTTTCGGGCATGAATTTTCGGGCGTTGTTGAACGTGTGGGTAAAAATGTTATCGGATTTGAGCCCGGTGACCGGGTTGTTGCTGCAAATTCGGCTCCTTGCGGAAAATGCTTCTTCTGCCAGCGTCAGGAATACAACCTTTGTGAAAATCTTGACTTGCTTAACGGCGCATACGCAGAATATATAACCATTCCGCAGAGAATTGTAGAAAAAAACCTTTTAAAAATCCCGACGGGCTTGAGTTTTGAAAAAGCAGCGTTCACAGAACCGCTTGCAAACGTGGTTCATGGCGTTGAAAGAACCGGAATTAAGCCCGGGCAAACAGTCGGAGTTGTCGGAATCGGGCCTATCGGGCTTATGTTCGTTCGTATGGCAAAATTGAAAGGTGCAAGGGTCATTGCGGCCGGCAGAAATCCGCTAAAATTGGAACTGGCTAAAGAATTCGGGCATGCTGACGAAGTTATTGATTTGAAAAAGTATCAGCATCCGGAAAAAATCTTCCGTTCGTTTACGGACGAGGGAAAAGGGCTTGACGTTGCTGTCGAGTGCGTCGGACTGCCGGAAATTTGGGAAAAAATGTTCGAATTGGTCAGAAAAGGCGGAACAGTCCATCTTTTTGGCGGCTGCAAGTCGGGAACCTCCGTAAATATTGACACGCGCAGGCTTCATTACGATGAAATCAAGGTCATGAGCGTGTTTCATCATACTCCGAAATATTTCAGGCAGGCTCTTGAATATATTGCGAACGGTGATGTTGATGTTACAAAACTTATTACGGCTAAAATGCCCCTTGAAAAAGCAAAAGAGGCAATCGAGCTTCATGATTCCGGAAAGGCAATTAAAGTTTTGTTAACTCCCTAAATTCCCTAAATTTATTGAAAATACGGGGATTTTGTAAAAAATAGGCTTTTTAATTGTGTTGTATTGTAAATTTTACATGATAAACTAACAATATAAAATATCTTTCAACTTTAACCAAGTGTGAATAACTCACCCAAGCTTAAAAGAAAAGACAATGATAATAAATAAAATACAAAATCAATCAATTTCAGCCGAAAAAAACAAAACATCAGGCAGAAAGAGAATAAACCCGCCACAGGAGAAGCCGGTAAATATACAGGGCATCCGTATTGAGGCAAACTCTATCAGGGAGGCGCAGAAAAGCAAAGACGGCTTATCGTATTCGCAGGGAAATTTGTATAATAGCAGCGATGATTTGAATTACAAATCGCAAAACATTGGTACAACTGCATTCATGTACCCTGAAACTAAGAAAAATTTGAATAAGAGCAACCAAAAGACCGCGAAAATTAATTTCCGCGGTCTTTCTAATTCTGCCCCGCAGGCTGTACGTGCGTTGACAGAGACAAGGGCTTGGAAATTTTCACAAAATAAAGCGGTAAAATGGTTTGTCGACAAAGCAGCGACAAATCAGGCTGTTTTTGAGGCATTGAACGCGCTCGTTATTACTTGTGCGCTTCGTCCGGCTGCGATTCTTGCCCAAAACAACGATAAAAACAGAGAAAAGAACAAAAAAGCCGCCTCCCATTCGATTGCGTCCGGAATAATCGGCTACGGATTTGCGGTGGCTATTTTTACGCCGATTGCGAAAGGGTTGAAAAAGATTAAGGAAAAACCTGAAGTATATGCAAAAAAAGCTCAGGAATATTTCCAAAAAATCGGCAATAAAAAGGTTTCAATGCAGGCGTCAAAGAGATTTGCGACCTTTACAATGCTTTGCACCTACGGTCCGCAGTTGTTTACCGCTGCTGTTCGTTCCGCTATAACAATCGGCATGATTCCGTATATTGATAAATACCTGCTGAACCCAATTCTCGGCACAAAAACAACAAAAAAAGACGCTGCTGAGATAAAAGACCCGCTTTACAGCTATTATTATTTGAATTTTACAAGCAATCCCAAGACAAAAAAGACTTTTCAGAATTTTACAGGAGTGATGAAATAATGATGATAACTTTAAACACAACTTCATACAACGCTCCGAACCTTTTTAAGAAAGAAAAACAGTCATTTAAGGGGCTGCCTGCGTCTGGAGCAGTTTCAAAGGCATACGGCAAGGTGACTGACGGCATTGCGCATGGCGAGGGCTGGCTTGCTTCGACAAAACCCGTGCAAAAGCTTATAGATTTTCTTAAAGACAAAAACTATCAGCAGCACATCGTTGCGACGGTCGGTATGGTGTTGTCAGGCTTTTATATGCTTGATACTGCGCGTTCAAAGACCATTGAAAAGGATCAAAAAATGCCTTTGATTATGAATCAGGGCATCGTAGCTGCCGCTTCAACGGTTGGCGGATATACGCTTGATAATTATTTGACCAAAAAGCTTTCAAAATTCACCGAAACTTTCAATATTGCGAATATTAAGGACAAAGAAGTTCAAAAAATCGTTCTGGATTTGCATGCGAAAAAAGATAATCTTGAAAAAGCCGATATTGAGAAGCTTTTTGCCAAAATAAAAAATGTTGAGGAAAATAAAACTTACACCTGGGATAAAGATATCGTCGAGGCTTTTGAATTCAACTCCGGAATCAAAAAACAGCTGAAAGCCGAGCTGAAAAAGTCACCGAATGATGAAACAATCAAAAAAGTTCTTGAAGAAATCGACAAAATTCCGAAAAAAGATGTTGATAAAAACATAAAAGCCGGAGAAATTTTCATAAAAAACATGAAAGACAGCAATTTTATGAAAAAACTTTTCTCAAAGCAGGCTTTTGACAATTCTTTGAAACTTGTTACGAACGGCGAAAAGAATCTTGCCCAGCTAATGACCGGATTAAAAATCGCGAAGTCGATTATGGTGTTCGGATTGATTTACCGCTTTATTTCGCCTGTTGTGGCAACTCCTATTGCAAATAACATCAGCGCAAGGCTTGAGAAAAAGAAACAGCTTGAAAAACAGGCATAATTCTCATTTTTTTAGTTTATTTATTTGAATAATAAAGTTGTCAGGCGGTGCCTGACCTACAATTGTAAAAAACTGTGGGGAAAACCTTTTTGAAAAAGTGCCCTGAGCCAGACTTGTCCACGGATGTAGGCGAGATTACGAGCCATACAGTCCGTGGATGCCGGAGATTTTGAAAAAATCTTCGGTAAACCGAGGTTCTTGAGCGAAGCGATTAGAACCTCGTAGTGAAAGCTGGTTCAGGGCAGAAAAAAAGGCTCCACAGTTGTGAAGCCTTTTAAAAAAGTGCCCTGAGCCAGACTTGAACTGGCACCAGGGGTGAGCCTGAACGGATTTTAAGTCCGTCGCGTCTACCGATTCCGCCACCAGGGCACAAATTCAAATATTATAATAAAATAAAATGCCCCCGCTGTCCAGTATCTTTAAAATAATGTATAATAAACGCATGAGCGAAAATGATAAAATCGACGAATTAAGCGAACAGGTGCTGAAAGATGCGACAAACTTCCAGGCGCGCAGGGAGCTGGTAATCGCACTGATGGAAAAAGGATATAATGAAGAAGCGTTGAAACACCTTTATATCCTGCTAAAAACCTTTCCCGAGGACTCCAGACTGCATTATAACGCGGGAATCGTGCTTGAAAACCTGAAAAAATTGGATAAAGCAATAATTTCTTACAAAAATGCCCTGAAACTCCAGCCTGAGGAGGCGGATTTCCTGTATAACCTCGGTTATGCCTATTTGCAGACCGGTGAACTCGATATGGCTTTGCCGTATTTTAAAAAAGTGCTGGAACTTGAGCCTAACGACGCAAACAGCTATTTTAACATGGGATATATTTTTTCTAAAAAGCAGGAGCATGAATTGGCGTATAAATGCTTGCAAAAAGCGTTTATGCTGAATAACAGCGACCATTTGGCATGCTTTTATCTTGCTTTTGAATCATCTCAGCTGGGCGATGACGCAGCTGCGGTAAGACTTTACGAAAAAGTGCTGGAAATGTGCCCGGATTATAGCTGGGCGTATTTTAATCTTGCTGCAATTTATTTTAAAAACGGAGATAAGGCAAAAGCGTTCAATTATTTGGAAAAAACACTCGAATTTAACCCGAAAGATAACGATGCCGCGCTTATTTTTGCAAAACTGCTTGCTCAAAATTCCCAATTGCAAGAAGCGTCGGAATTGCTGGAAAACGCGCTGAAAAATAACCCGTACGACGGAAATCTGCACTATACACTGGCCAAAATATACCAGGAAGCCGGAAATATCGAACTTTACGCAATGCATCTTCAAGAAGCCGTGAAAAATCCGGATAACCTGCCTTTTGACGTGAAATATGCCGAAAAAGAATTAAGAAAAATAAATTAAAATTTCCAAAAAGCCCACCCTGCATTTTGTCGCATGCCAAATTTGCGCAATGCCGGCCATTTTTGTGGAAAACGCTCTAAAATCTCCCTTTTATGCCGCAAACAGGCCTTTTTTAGCTTTTGCGGTGATTTCGGCTCTTTTGAGCTTGAGAATTCTTTCTCCGGCGGCGAGAAGTTCCTGCGAAAAATGGCAGTTTTTCAAAACACTCATCGCTTCTTCATGGCTTTTGGCGGTTTTGTAGGGGCGCTGCTCCGTCATTGCGGAATAAATGTCGGCCATGCGCAAAATTTGTGCGATTTTGCTGGTTGAATACGGGTTGTGGTGATCTCTGACCGCAACAGCGACCGAAACTGAATAACCGAGCGCTTTCATGATTTCATAACCAAGATAAGCATGGTGATTTACGATTTTTCTTTCTTCCGGCGTAAGAGCGCCGTTTTTGTTCAAATAAGTCGACGGAATAAGCACTTTTCCGATGTCATGGAACGCAGCAGCGGTTTCCAAATCCTTTTTTTCCGCTTCGCTGCATCCGAGCTCATTTGCAAGCGCTACGGCAAATACAACCGTGTCTGAAATATGTCCTTTTTTTATTGTTTCCAAGTTTTTGTAATTAATTATCATGAAATCCCCTGTGCTTCAATCATATCTACTATCTCTCTGAATTTTGGATTCTGGTAAGCCGCTTCAATCGCAGCTGTGAGATCGGCTTCGTTCGGAATAGCGCCGATTGGCGACTTTTTGGGTACCAAATTGCCCAAAATCTTTCCGAAAGTCAGCTTTTCCTTTTTCTTAATCGGATTTTCGAAAACATCCGCATGGAGCTGTGCGACTTTCCCGACTTCAACCGTAGGCTGCTTTAGCGCCTTGTTCCCGTTAAAAAGTCCGCCCAAAGATGGTGCAGGTGCTTTTGCTTTTGGAGGGTTTACGCCGTAAGCGTCTTCAATATTGGCGAACAAAGGGCTGCTGACGGCCTTTTTGGGGGCCGGTTTCGGCGTTTCTTTTGAAAACGGATTTATGCTTTTGTAGTTTACGGCCGTTGCGTTTGCTTCCGTTCTTTGCGGTTCTGCGGAAACAACTTTCGGCTCTACTTTGTTAACTGCCAAAATGATTATTCCTTTTCCTTCGGTTCCATATAATAATTAAAAAATTTTTTTCATCAAAATTTACTATTTTTAGCCCCCTTTTTACATTTTTTTACATTTTAATATCCCGTGTTGGCGTTTATAAATAGATTAATTATATTATTTTTATAGCTTTTTGTTGCAATTTAATGAAAAATGATTTATTATGAATTTAAATTAAACTAAATATCAGGAGGGGTAGTAAGCCCCAGCGAGAGTCCCCGCGTCGAGCCGGTCCAAGCAGCAAAGCGCGAGCCCACCCCCGGAGTTTCCACCCAATCTGATAATAAAATCCAAAAGTAGCAAAAAAAAAG
>CALUPP010000100.1 GCA_944322685.1 Candidatus Gastranaerophilales bacterium | reverse complement strand
CGCCGCGCTTGGCTGCTTCGCGTGCGCTGAGGTATTTTTGCCCGTTGTAAAGGTTCAACGTCCGCTCTACCCGGCCGCCTTCTTGGTCAATGCTCAAAAACAGCGGGTATTTCGCTTCTTTTTTTATATTCTGAACGAGTTTTTTGAATTGTTCTTCTGATTTTATGTTGCGCGTGAAAAATATTACCCCGCCGAGCCCGTTATGCAAGGCTTTTGAAAGATTCGGCGTGATGTTTTCGCCCTCAAACCCCAAAATGAACATTCGGTATATTTTTTCTCTCAAATCCATAAAATTATCATACATTTAATTGAGGTCAGAACGCAAATTTTTGTCGTATTATAATATTAGTTTTATCTTAAATATGTCATTTTGAAACTGTTTCAAAATCGCAAGTGAATGATGTTTAAAGTTCTATCTTGCGGCCCAGAAACGAGTTTAGGGTGACAGTTAACGGCCGTCATTCCGAACTTGTTTCGGAATCGCAAGGGCATTGCGGCTCTGAAAACAAATTCAGGGTGCCGGATTCCAAAGAAAAAACAAGGGGAGTATATTTAAAAATATGAAAAAAACGTTAGTTTTATTATTGATTGGTTTTATAGTTTTTTCACTTGCCGCCAAAGACAGTATGGCTGCTCGCCGTTCTAAAAGAGGCGGCGGAGCTATTACGCAGGAGGACATGGAAAAAATGTCCGCAACAATCGACAATTTGACCAAAAAAGTCTATTCAGCATCGCTGTTTTCGCCTCAGGAGAATGCGCAGCTGATTGAAATCAAGATTAAACTGGATAACCAAATGCTTATCGCCCCGGAACCGTCCCTTGCCCCCTTATATTACAAAGCAGGAAACCTTTACAAGGCCCGTGAGTACCGAAAAGAGGCCATCGACTGCTACCAGACGATTCTTGAGAACTTCTCCGATACGGCGCTTGCCCCGAAAGCCGCAAAAATCCTTAAAGACATGGGTGTGAAAGTCGTCGAACCCGAACAAAAGAAACCTGAAAGTGAAGAATCCGACCAAACAACCGGTCAGGCGGCTGATATCCAGACGGGCGATTTGCAAATATAACCCCTAAAAACTCTTGTGTTCAAAATATATGTGATATAACATATAAAAACACGGAGGAGCATTATTATGGCGGTTATAAATGAAAAATTTTTGATAAATACCCATGGATTTACCGATATTATTGACATTACGCAAAAAGTAAAGTCGGTTGTGTACAATCATAACATCAAAAATGCGACAATTATCGTTGCTCTTGCCGGAAGTACCGCGGGCATCACGACGATTGAATATGAACCCGGGCTGATTAAGGATTTACCGGCGATTTTTGACGAAATTGCACCGATGGACAAAAATTACCATCATGACGACACTTGGCACGACGGAAACGGCTACGCTCACATCAGGGCGGCTCTTCTTGGCAGCTCGGTTACGATTCCGCTGGTTGACGGGGCGCTTTTGCTCGGAACATGGCAGCAAATTGTCCTGATTGATTTTGATAACAAGCCCCGCGCACGCAATATTCATGTGCAGATTTTGTCCTAGGTTCTAGAGCTTCGATTAGGCGGATGCATTTGTCCTGTCTTTATTCTGCGCGAAACTTATTAACTTAAATGGAATTTTTTGTATAAGATTCTAAATCATTTAGAACCCGTTTAAATTTGTCTAAAATTATATCAATGAGCATAGTAATATGATGGCAATTTTTTTCATTTTCGCGACATAAATCTAAGGCTTCTTGTCCAATTTCAGTTAATGTGTATATTGATGTTAAATCTTTGTAAATTTTGAATAACATTTTTGTTTTATCAGCATTTTTTTGTGTCAAACATTTGTACTCCTTGTATTTTGGTTATTTGTGTCCGTGAGGCGGATTGCGATATTTGTCATTGTAGCGGACAATTTAAAAATGGACAAGCATTTGTTAAAAAAATTAGCAAAAAGAATTAAAGAATTGAGAAAAGCTAACGGCTATTCCCAAGATGATTTGTCTGTCTATTCGGGGATTGCCCGCTCTACAATCGGCAACCTTGAAACTGCTCAAAATGATATTGTCTTATCAAAACTTAATAAAATTGCGAAAGCATTTAATGTCACTTTATCGGAATTGCTAAATTTTTAAATAAATATCAGCTATTATTTTGTTTGTCCGAGAAAAGTTCGTGATAAAGGAACGAACTTTTTGGGTGACGATTAGAAAAGGTGAGCTTTTGGCGGTTCGCGCAGGCGAAACGGCTAAGGCGACATTAGATTGAAATCCTTTAAGGTTAATTATTCTGAGGCAAATCCCCCGCAGCAATTTGTGTTTTTTCGCTGATGGTTAATGCATTAGAAAGCGGGATTCCGCCTGCCTGAGCTGGCTTGTTAACGACTTTTCCGCTGACATACATTACCGTAGAGCCCCCGCCGTCAAGGTTCATCGCCTCAACACAGCCGAATTCTTTCATCAGACGGGCTGTTTCGCCTAATGTCATGCCGATTGATGCGTGTTCGCGTCCGTCAATCGTAATCATTATGAATTCGT
>CALUPP010000099.1 GCA_944322685.1 Candidatus Gastranaerophilales bacterium | reverse complement strand
AAAATAAAAATCACCTCCGCGCCCGCGCTTGAGCGCCCGAGAGATATTATCGGGATTTTGATGTCGATGAAAGACGGCGAAATCCTTTTTATCGACGAAATTCACAGGCTCAACAAAGTTGCCGAGGAAATTCTCTACCCCGCAATGGAGGATTTTTATCTGGACATGACCACGGGAAAAGGCCAAACAGTAAAAACTCTGCGCGTTCCTTTGCCGAAATTTACGCTGATAGGCGCAACGACCAAAGCCGGCGCACTCTCCGGCCCCTTGCGCGACCGATTCGGGATAATTCACAGGCTCCAATTTTACACAATCGACGAACTTTCCTCGGTTGTTTCACGCACAGCGGCGATTTTAAACGTAAAAATCACGCCGGATGGCGCAGAAACAATAGCTTCCCGCTCAAGAGGCACCCCGAGAATCGCAAACCGCCTCGTAAAACGCGTTGCGGACTTCGCACTTGTCAAAGCGGACGGCAAAATTGACAAAAACATCGCAAAAGACGCGCTCGACACGCTCCATATCGACAAATCAGGGCTCGACACCACCGATAGAGCCATGCTTACACTCATTATTGAAAAATATGACGGCGGGCCGGTCGGTCTGGAAACAATCGCAGCCGCTCTGGGCGAAGACACGAAAACAATCGAGGATGTTTACGAGCCATATTTGCTTCAAGAGGGTTTTCTTCAGCGCACGCCGCGCGGAAGACGCGTGTCGCCCGAAGCTTACCGGCATCTGGGCTACAAAATTACCCAAGCGCAGCAGACTCTGTTTTAAACGCCCATAAAAACGTATTTCACAAAGAAACAGCCGGTTTTTCCGCAAAATCTGCACTTTTTTAGACAATTTTAGGACGCAGAAGATTTTTTTTGCTTCAACAAATCATTTTCCCGGGCAAAAATCCGCCCAAACATTTAAAATAAAAACCCTACTGCCGCATTAAATTAGAAAAAAGACTAATGAAAAAAACGAACCCCAAACTTAAAATTAAGTCATGAAACAAAAAATCGTGATTATAGGCGGGGGTGCGGCGGGGCCGAAAATCACCGCAAAACTCCTGAGGACAACAAAATTTGAAAGCCAGATTGATCTTTACACGGATGAGGAGATAATTTCCTACTCAGCGTGCGGAATGCCGTATTTTATTGAGGGTTTGATTGAAAATTCGGAGCGGCTAATCGTCCGGACACCGCAGCATTTTGAGGAAAAGGGCGCAAATATTCACCTTAACAAAAGATGCATAAAAATTATCCCGGAAGAAAAGAAAATTATCGTTCAGGATACAAAAACCTTTGAAACTGAGTACGTTCAATACGACAAACTCGCAATCGCAACGGGCGCGCGGCCGTTTATTCCGCAGATTCAAAACATGAATCTCGCCAATATTTTCACCCTGAGAAAGCTTCAAGACGCAATAAACATAAAAAATGCGATGAAAGGAGCCAAAAAGGCCGTAATCGTCGGCGGAGGCTACATCGGAATCGAAATGCTGGAGGCTTTTGCGGCAAACGGGCTTGATGTCACGCTGATTGAAAGCTCGCAGCATATTTTGCCGGTTTTTGACGAAGATTTTTCCGAAAAAATCAAAGAAAAAATCCTTGAACTAACCAAAGATTCGTACAAAGTAAACATTGTGACCGCAGATTCCGTTGTTTCGTTTGAGGGCGACGGAAAACTGCAAAAAGTTATCACCTCAAAAGGCCAAATTTTTGATGCGGACATCGCCGTAGTGGCTGCGGGCGTGGTTCCGAACACAGAAATCGCCCGCGACGCGGGAATCGAGCTCGGAATCAAAAACGCAATCCGCGTCAGCAGCAGGATGGAAACCTCCATAAAAGATATTTACGCAGCCGGCGATTGTATCGAAAATTTTCACATTGTTTCACGGCAGCCGGCCTGGGTTCCGCTCGGTTCTTCGGCAAACAAGGAAGGGCGGTGCGCAGCAATCAACATAGCCAACGAATATGACGCTTTTCCCGGGATTTTAGGCTCCTCTGTGACAAAATTCATGAAACTGACGATGTCGTTTACGGGGTTGAACGAGCGGGATGCTCGAAAAAGCGGTTTTGATCCGATTTCTGCAACTGTCACCCAAAAAGACCGCGCCGGCTACATGCCCGAAGCCCGAGGAATCACGCTCAAACTCGTCGCGGACTGCCGCAGCGAGAAAATCCTGGGCGCACAGGCAATCGGCGAAGGCGACGCCGACAAAAGAATCAACACCGTGGCCTCAGCCATCACCTCTGATTTGAAAGTGAGCGATTTATTCAACCTTGATATGACCTACGCCCCGCCGTTTTCCACGGCCGTTGACGCATTGCTTTCGGCTGCGATGGTTATTTACAATGATTTGCACAAGTGCCCGTAATTCTTGATTTTTCAACAAATTTAACCCGCATTTTCACTTTCTGCGGAATTTTATTTGCAAAATAGCCGCCCAATACCTGTTTTTTTACGTGATTGGCATTTTTAATCCGATTATTTGTTCAAAATCGGGATTATTTCGCCAAACCGCATTTTAATGCAGCTTTTCTGCATTTTTCGACAATCATATCTTCATATCTGAAAAATTCCGCAAATTTATCCGGCGAAAGTGCTTTCAAAATATCGTTTTTGAAATAACTGTCAACAAAAGGGCTAACCATATCTCTGTAAAAATGAAAAGGTACTGGATATCCGGCCGCTGAACCCACATCAATTATATTGAACTCTTTATTCCGGTAATCCACCAGCAAATTGTTCGGATTGTAAAAATCAATATATCGATTTGCCACTTTTTGCAAAAAATACACTTTTTTTGCAAATCTGTCGAAGCTTTCCTGCGGAAATTTCGCGACACGGGAAAGATTTTCATTCAAAAAGTACTCTGCATCGATATTTTTTATTCTATAATTGCCCTCAGTCTCGGCACTGTTATAAAAATCTATCCAATTCGGCAAAGAATAAGGTTTTCCTTCGGTTTTCAAAAGTACGGATACCCCATGGCGGTTTGTGGCTATTTTTTGCCCGAAATTGTACGCATAAAGGTCGTTTTTAAGCTTTTCAAGCGGGGGAACTTTGTTAAATAGGCCTAGTTTTGTCTTGTGATTGACCTTTAGCACATAATCATCCACCCCGGGAATCCCGTAAACCCTTGAATAATTGCCATAACCAAGCTCATAATTTTTGCATTTTTTTATCAGGCGTTTCAAGCCGATTTTTCCGTAAACTGTGCGGATTTTTTTCAAAAAATCTTCATAACTGCCGATTTTTTGTGCCGGCAAAAACTCATCCGGCAGGTATCTAAGAGTTTTCAGCTGTTCCGTGCTTAATTTTACGGCCTTTTGCACGCATGGAGCCTTAATTTTTGCAAAATCTATTCTCATATTTTGCATAAAACGCCTGAAAATAAATTTTGCCATGTATTTTCAAAGAAATATTTCAAAAAAATTTAATATCTGTCGAATTTGCCCTTGTAGCGCGGGGTTTCATTAAGGAGTTTTTTCATTTTTGTTTGATTTTCGTAAGATGACGGCACCCATTTGTGCTTTAGCTGGTTCAAAGTCCCGTCTTTTCTGAAAGAAAGCAGAATCGTGTCGATATCGTTTTTCAAACTGTCCGAAGAAGCGTCCTTGCGAAACGCAATCGCGTAATATTCGTTCGTATATCTCGACGGAAGTATCTTAAAATCAGGGTTATCCAGCGTAAACCCGACCAAAAAGGCTTCATCGGCCGTCATTGCGTCGGCCTGCTTGTTTTTCAGCGCTTTAAAGCCGTCCTCATAGGTTCGGTAGCCCTGAACAATAGCCTCCGGCGCAAAATAGCGCAGATTTTTCTCGCCGGTTGTATTTAAGACGGTTATGACCTTTTTATCGTTCAATTCGCCGATTGAGCGTATCGGGCTGGTTTTTCTGACCATTACCGACTGGCCCGTCGTATAATAAGGCACCGAAAACTTAACTATATTGTTCCTTTGCGGGGTAACGGTCATTGTTGCGATAACCATGTCAACTTCGCCGGAATTCAGCTTAGAAATGCGGTTGTGATGGTTAACCTGTTTGAAAGAAACCTTTTTTTCATTGCCGAGGAGCTGTTTTGCAATCAAATGCGCAAGTTCTATGTCATAACCTTTGAGTTTTCCCTTTTCATCAACATAGCCAAAGGGTTTTGAATCATATTTTACCCCGACAATCAGCCGTCCGCGCTCTTTTATCATCGTAAGCTGGTCGTTTTCTTTTGTTATGTTTTTGCAGCCCGCAAAAACCGTCACCGTGAGCAATATTAAACATACAAGCGCTTTTTTCAACATCGTTTTATCCTTTTGAACAATTATTTCACAAAAACAGCCATCTTGAAACGGCCACAGCCGCAATTATTCCGGCACAATCCGCCAAAATACCGGTCAGAAGCGCATGCCGGAACTTTTTTATCCCCACCGAGCCAAAATAAACCGCCAAAACATAAAAAGTCGTTTCAGAGCTGCCGACAATTACCGCAGCGAGCTTTGCAGGGTAGGAATCCGGCCCGAAATTTTGTACAATATCAGACAACAGCCCCAAAACAGCGCTCCCCGACAACGAACGTACAATCATGACCGGCAAAATGTCCGCAGGGATTTTCAAAGCCTCAAAAACGCCCGAAAACGCGTTTTGAACAAGCTCAATCGCCCCCGAAGCCCGCAGCATCGAAACCGCAACAATAATCGCAACAAGATAAGGTAAAATATTCACCGAAACCCGCAGCCCGTCCTTTGCTCCGTCCACAAATGTTTCATAAACCGGCACTTTTTTAACCAATCCCCAAATCAAAACGACGAGAATTATCACAGGTATCATCCAGAGCGAAATTGCGTTGATTGCGGTTTTCAGCATTCTTCACCTCCGTTTTCTTTTTGAGGCGGAGTTAGTTTTTCAAGGATTTTCACAATCACAAGCGCGCTCAAAAATGCAATAGTCGTAACAATCAGCGCAGGAAGCACGATTTCAGTCGGATTTTTCGCCCCGAAAGACGCCAAAACCGCGATTACCGTCGCGGGAACAAGCTGAAATCCGGCCGTATTCATTGCAAGAAGCGTGCACATTGCGTTTGAGGCGGAATTTTTGTCCTTATTAATTTTTTGCAGCTCCTCCATTGCCTTTAGCCCCATCGGAGTGGCCGCATTTGAGAGCCCGAATGCGTTTGCGGTAAAATTCATCGCGATATCGCCCACGGCAGGGCTTCCGTCGGGGATTTCCGGGAAAAGCCGCCTTGCAACCGGCGTCAAAAGCTTAGCAATGAACTCCACCATGCCCGATTTTTCCGCAATTCTCATTATCCCGAGCCAAAACGCCATAATCCCCGCAAGATAAAGCGCAATTTCAACGGATTTCTGCGCCCCGTCAAGAATAGCGCTCACAACAGCATCAATTCTCCCGGTAAATGCCGCAGTAACAATAGAAATGAAAATTAAGAAAAACCAGATATAATTCATAGCCCTATAATGGCAAATTTTAGCCGTGCGGTCAAATTTTTTACGGCTTTTTTACCTGTCAATCAAATTAAACCCCTCGGGCAGCTCATTTTCCACAAGTTTTATAAAATCCGACGGTTTCATGTTAAAAACCTCTGCAAGCTTAAAAACCGTCGTAATCTGGGGATCTTTTATGCCGCGTTCGATTGCATTCACGATTGAAACCGAAATATCGTTTTCCGAGCTGAACATAAACTGACTCTGCACACCGCGCAGCCTGCGCGCAACACTACCCAGCGTTTTGCATATTATTTCTTTCTTTGAATGCCCTTGCATAAAAAATAAATTATGGCTTATCGCTTTCGCGAACGTGAAAACGCGGAGAATAATGTTTTTAGGAGAAAAAGATGAAAAAACAAGAATTTTCAGCCCATTTTTCGCAAATAATTCTATTTTTCCCAATTTCAGTGCAAAAATTTTTGTAATTCCTGCACCACAACAAACGAAAAGCGGGAAATACGCCGCAAATCGTTAAAAAAAGACCTACACTTATCTATTAAAAAAGCGGAGCCGTAAACTCCGCCTTTTCTTTATTTTTTATAATTTTCTCATTGTCGGGAAAGCGATTACATCACGGATTGTGGCCGAATCGGTAAGCAGCATGACCAGCCTGTCGATTCCGATGCCCATACCGCCCGCCGGAGGCATGCCGTATTCTAGCGCGGTGATGAAATCTTCGTCGATTTCCATTGCTTCTTCGTCGCCTGCGGCTTTAGCTCTGGCCTGCGCCTCAAATCTTGTTCTCTGGTCAATAGGATCGGTCAATTCGGAGAATGCATTTGAGATTTCCCAGCCATTTATGCGGGTTTCGAACCTTTCGGTCAATCGTGAATTGTCCCTGTGGACTTTTGCAAGCGGTGAAATATCGCGCGGGTAGTCGATGATGTGCGTAGGCTGGATAAGCTTGGGTTCAACGCGTTCTTCAAAGACCAAATCAAGCACTTTGCCCCAGTTTTCGCATTCATCAGCGTCGATTCCGATTTCTTTTGCTTTTTTTCTTGCATCCTCGACCGTGAAAACCTCGCCGAAGTCGATTCCGGTGAATTCTTCAATCGCACCGACCATGGTTTTTCTGTCCCAGGGCGGTGTGAGGTCGATTTCTTTGCCCTGATAAGTGATTTTCATCGTTCCGAGCACATCCTGAGCCACTGACGAAACCATATTTTCGATGAGAGCCATCATTTCATTGTAATCAACATAAGCCTGATAGAGCTCAATCATAGTGAATTCGGGGTTGTGGCGGGTGTCGATGCCTTCATTTCTGAAATTTCTGTTCATTTCAAAGATTTTTTCGCTTAAACCGCCGACCAGAAGCCTTTTCAGGTGCAATTCCGGTGCGATTCTCAAATACATGTCCATATCAAGCGCATTATGATGGGTGATGAACGGTCTTGCGGCCGCACCGCCGGCTTGCGTATGGAGCATGGGGGTTTCGACTTCAAGAAAGCCCAGATTCGTCAAATATTCACGAATTTTCTGGATAATGAGGCTTCTTTTTCTGAAAGTTGAGCGAACATCCTCGTTCATAATCAAATCCACGTATCTTTGGCGGTAACGGGTTTCAACATCGGTCAAACCGTGGAATTTTTCGGGCAAAGGAAGCAAAGATTTCGAAAGAATTTTGTAATCCGTTGCTTTTATGCTCAATTCTCCGCGCGGAGTTCTTCTGATTGTGCCGTGAACGCCGATGATATCGCCGATATCGACCAGTTTAAGGGTTTTGATTTTTTCAGAATCCATGTTCTCTTTATGGCAGAAAATCTGGATTTTTCCGGAATCGTCCATCAAATCAATGAACATTCCCGTATTTCTCATTGCCATAACGCGTCCCGCAACGGCATAAGCGTCGTTTGTTTCTTCGCCTGCGGGCAAATCTTTATATTTTTCCTGCAATTTGCTTGCGCTTGCATTTTTATCAAATGAATAAGGGTAGGGATTTATACCTTTGTCAGCCAAATCCGCCAGTTTTTGGATTCTGGTGGCTCTGATTGCGCTTTGTGTCGAATTTTGTTCTTGCATATTCCATCCTTTTGTAAATTACTCATAAAATAATTCTAGCATAAAATATTATTCGTCAAAAACAAAC
>CALUPP010000098.1 GCA_944322685.1 Candidatus Gastranaerophilales bacterium | reverse complement strand
CGTGAAAAGACCGAAACCAACTGCCGCCCCGTGCAAAAAACACACCCAGCGTGAAACGGGGCTGTGCCCCTAGCGAAAGCGAGCTGAGGCTGGAGCGGTTCGCGTAGGCGAATCGCGTAACGCCGTTAATCGCGAGCTTTTAAGACAAACAACCAAAACAATCGTGAAAAAACTGAAATCAACTTCCGCCCCGTGCAAAAAACACACCCAGCGTGAAACGGGGCTGTGCCCCTAGCGAAAGCGAGCTGAGGCTGGAGCGGTTCGCGCAGGCGAATCGCGTAACGCCGTTAATCGCGAGCTTTTAAGACAAACAACCGCTAAAATCGCGAAAAAACCGAAACAGGCTGCCGCCCCGCGAAAAAAACACACCCAGCGTGAAACGGGGCTGTGCCCCTAAACAACCGCTAAAATCGTGAAAAAACCGAAACAGGCTGCCGTCCTATATAAAATAAAAGCTTCCACAGGGAAGCTTGGATTAGAGGATAAATGGAATCGGTTAGTTTTTTAAAAAAAGCTCATACTTCTTACTTTTTTTGCCCGTTTGGGCGAATTATTTTACTGCAACGAGGGTCGAGGAAATTCCCAAATCGTTGTTAATCATTTTTGCGCTGGCGATAGCCATTGATCTTCTTTTTTTTGCACCTCTAAGCAGAAATGCTACTCCGTCAGAAATATTGCTTGATGGTCTTTGTGCTTTTTTTATCATTCGCTGCTCCTAATCTGTCTTTGTAATATATTTATCGGCAGATTTTTCAAAAACTTTAGAATTTTAAAGCAAATTTTAACATTTGTTTACAATTTATTTTATGCAGAGCAAAAATTAATAAAGCACGGTAAAATTTTCCTCCCCAACTCCTTAATAATGGCTTTTAAAGAACCCAACACATGAATTATAAAAAATTACCCTTTTGTAATTGTTTGCGTTTTTTCGGCAGCGGGAGAAATCGTTTCTTTGAAGGTTTTTTGCGCTTTTTTCAGTGATTCAAACTCTTTTTTAAACGCATTTTGTTTTTCTTGGTAGCTTTTTCTTAAATCATCAACTTTTGAGCCGATAATACCGAGCAAAGCACCTGAAATCAAACCCAGAGCCATATTTGTCGGACCGGTGAGCATTCTTGTTGTTCCATAGTAAGCAGTTCCGATACCGCCGATGATAGGAATGCCCTGAGTGAGCGTATTTGTGATTCTTTGATCTTTTGTGTCCGCTTTCACGACGAGCGCGGTGCCAAGAGCCGCGGGAGCCAAAATTCCCAGAATATCCGTGGGAGCCGAGCCCATCTGAAGCTCTGCAAGCTTTTCATAAGCCGTCATTTCTGTTGAAATCGCATGATTGAGATTTTTGTTCAATTCATCGGCGTATTTTTTAGCTTTTTGATATTCTGCGGAATCTTTTCCGAACGCTTCTTTTATTCTTGTCAAAGCTTCCTGAACCTGGCCTTTTGCCGAATCTTTGGGGTCAAGAGCTTTTTCAAATCGTTTAATTTGTTTGTTAATGTCAACTTTTTGAGTATCAAGCTGGGTTTTCAGCTCATTGAGCGCATTTTGAAGTTCTTCTGAGAGTTTTGTGCGTTCTGTTGCTTCGGTTTTTCCGCCGAGGCGTTTGTATTTGTCGATTTTTTGAGAAATATCCCGCATAAGCTCAACCGAGCGTTTGTCTTTCGGGTCAATGAGCAGTTTTAAATCGTCATAGGCCCTTGTGAGCTCGTTGTAGTTGTCCGTAATGTTGTTTGAGATTAGTTTTTTTCTTGATTTGATGAAATCTGCGGCGGAGTTGCGCTCTTTTTCGCATTCTTTCATCGTCATGTAAGTTTTTAGCCTGCCTCTGTTTTGCGGAGCGAAAATATTGTTTTCTTTCTTTAAAATATTGAACGAATTCCAAACGCGTTCATGCAAATCGGAGAGCGAATCCCACATATCTTCGGAACGTTTGATATGCTGCTGAGTTGAGAAGTTTGCTGAATAAGAATTTGAGATATTGTTCGCAATATAGTCGAGATTTTGGCCTTTTGCGCGGCTGTCTTTTGCGAGGTTTTCCGTGTAGTTGCAGAATTTGGCCATGGAAAGTTCTGCGTTTTTGTACGCGTTATTTTTTGTTTTCATTACGATATTTTTGAAAACGTTGTTAATTTTGTTGAAAACGGGCATTGCATTTAGCATTTTAAATCCCTGAGCAACGCTTCCGTCTTTAAGAACGTTGAAATTTGAGCTTGCTTCAAGCAGTTCTGCAACCGGTTTCATAGCCTGAGCGAATTTCAGGCTGATTTTTTGTTTAAGGGTAAGGTTTTTGTAATCAGATTTTAAATCGAAAGTTTTTTGGGATAATTTTCGTGAAAATTCTCTGATTCTTCTGTTTACACCGCCGGAAACGCCTTTTGAAAGAAAAGCGCCGGCAATCAAGGTAAGGAGAATTCCGCCTCCGATGGAAATTTCGGCGGTATATTTTTTAATGCCCTTTTTGGGCTGTTCAACATCGGAAACAAGAACGGAAGCGAGCGGCTGTTCTTGTTTTTGGGTTTTATTGTCGTTTTTTTCGGCGGACATCTGCGTCCGGGTTAAAAAACTGCTATATGTTGAATTTTTTACACTAAAGTCCATACCGTTAACCTTACCTTATATATATAAAAACATGGAACCGAAAAAAATTGCCATGCAGCGTAAAATTCATGCCTTTTCTGTTACAAACACAACAATCTGCGCAAAAATAAGAAAATTTTGAAAATATATGCTATAATTCTTCAAAAGTTCTATTTTTTTATAAGGAGAAATGCCCGTGGCGGAAAATTTGATTTATTTTGTTGATGTAACAAACCGTGACGGGGTGCAGACCTCAAGATTGGGGCTTGCGAAGCTCCAAAAAACAATAATTAATCTCATGCTGGACGACATGGGCATAAGCCAGTCAGAATTTGGCTTTCCCACCACACGTCACGAACTGAATTACCTCAACGGCAATCTCCAGCTCGTTGATAGGGGCGTTATTACCAAAACTAAGCTTTCCGGCTGGATGCGGGGCATTGCCAAGGATGTTTTTGAGTCCTTTCAGAACGTTCCGCGCCTCACATACTGCAATCTTTCGCAATCTACGTCGGATCAGATGATTAACGGGAAATTTCAGGGCAAAAAAACGCGCGATGACGTGCTAAAAATGACCTGTGAGGCGGTCGAAGCGGCTGGAACCTGCGGAGCGCGCGTTATTGGCGTAAATGCGGAGGACGCTTCAAGGAGCGACCTTGATTTTCTTATAAAATTCGCAAAAGAAATGAAAAATCGCGGCGCAAAACGCTTTAGATACTGCGATACGCTCGGCTATGACGACCCGCACACGGCTTATGAGCGGATTTACAAGCTCGCAAAGGAAACAGGGCTTGATATTGAGATGCATTTTCACAATGATCTGGGCATGGCGGTCGGATGTTCTGTTTTGGGGGCAAAAGCAGCTATTGACGCGGGCGTAAACGCCTTTATAAATACCGCAATAAACGGTATGGGCGAGCGTGCGGGCAATGCGGATTTGATTTCCTGCCTTTTGGCGGTTTTAAAATCAAGCGGGTTCAGCGGAAAGTACAAAATCGACCCGAATATTGACCTTTCAAAGGCCTGGAAGCTTGCAAAATACACCGCATACGCTTTTGGCGTACCGATTCCGATAAATCAGCCCGCAGTCGGAAGCAACGCATTTGCGCATGAATCCGGAATCCATGCGGACGGCGCTTTGAAAGACAGACGCAATTATGAGCTTTATGATTATGAAGAACTCGGCCGCGGCGAGCCGGAAATCGTTGAAACCGGCAGAATGATTACAACCGGCGAATACGGCGGCATAAAAGGGTTCAGAAATGTTTTTAAAAACCTGGAACTTGAATTCCATGATGAAGACGAGGCCAGAAATATCCTTGAACTTTGCCGTTATGCAAACGTTCATACCCAAAAACCGCTAACAGACAGCGAATTGAGGTTTATTTATTATTATCCGGACATTGCCGCCAAGATAATGACCGTTACGCCCTACTACATCCCGACGGGCGAGCTGAAAAAACGCGTCGATGCAAACCAAAACATGATGCCGGGGGCAATCATATAAAAAATTTATAAAGAATTTGTTTTTCCGCTCTGTGGTTGATATAATTAACCTATGTAGTTATTGAGTTGAGGGAAACAAATGAACTCTTATAAAGTCGGCATTGTCGGAGCAGGAATTTGGGGCAAAAATCTTGTCAGAAATTTTTATAACCTGAATTATCTTGATACTGTTTGTGATATGGACGAGGAAAATCTCGCGAGAACGAAAAATGATTATCCGGAGGTTCATCTCACAAAAGATTTTAACGAAATGCTCAAAAATCCGGAAATTGACGGCATAGTCGTTGCTACGCCGAGCCATACGCATTTTAAACTTGTGAAAGCAGCCCTTGAAGCCGGAAAAAATGTTTATGTTGAAAAACCAATCGCCACAACCAGCGAAGAAGCAAAAGAATTGAACGATTTGGCGACATCAAAGGGGCTTGTTTTGATGGTCGGGCACCTTCTTTTGTACCATCCGGCGGTAAATCGCCTGAAAATGATTGTAGAATCCGGCGAACTCGGCGAAATAAAGTATGTTCAGAGCGACAGGCTGAATATCAACTATTTTAAGAACGACAGAAGCGTAATGTGGGATTTGGCGCCGCATGATGTTTCTATGATAAGCCATATTCTCGGCGAAGAACCGGAAAGGGTGATTTCTGCGTTCGGCGTAAGCTCCGAGGGCAACGAAATCATGGATATTACTCATATCGACATAAAATATCCGTCCGGGGCGGTTGCTCACGTTTCCGACAGCTGGATTCATCCGCAAAAACGCGTAAATTTGATGCTGCGCGGTTCCAAAGGCAGTGCAATGTTTGATGACACGCTCGCGGAGAACAAATTGCAGGTATTTTTGAACGACAAACCAAATTCTGCGAGTACGATTTCGCTGGATTATCTTGAAATCGAGCCGTTGAAGCTTGAATGCGAACATTTTATAAAATGTATCGAAACCGGCAAAAAAGCCCGCAGTGACGGTGAAAACGGTTATTTTGTCGTAAAAGTTCTTGAAGAAGCCGAAAAAATAATGCTCGGCGACAAACTTAAAGTGCTGAATGAACACAATTTTGCACTTTCAAGAAGCAAACAATAGCCAAAGGGCGAAAAGCCCTTTTTTAATTAGATAAGAGGAGTTTAAAAAATCATGGCTAATATGATTACGATTTTAAGGATGATAATCGCGTTCATCGCAATCAGCCTTTTGTTCTATCAAACGCCCGCAAGTTACATCACAGCGTTTATTTTGACCGCTATTGCGATTTGGTTTGACGGATTGGACGGATTTGTTGCACGATTGCTTGGCGAAAGCTCAAAATTCGGCGCCGTGCTGGATATTTTGGGCGACAGAGTCGTGGAAAATATTTATTGGATAGTTTTTGCGGTTCTGGGATGGATTCCGGTTTGGATTCCGCTGATTGTTGTCACAAGAGGCATAATCACTGACGGCGTTCGCAGTATTGCGCTCGAACAGGGGTACACGGCGTTCGGAAAAAGCACAATGATGCAGTCAAAAATCGGGCATTTTCTCGTTGCGTCCAATTTTTCCCGCGGAACGTACGCGGTAACAAAAGCCTTGGCGTTTGCGCTGATGATTTTGTGTTATTTTCCGTTTGCGAACCTAAAATTGTTCCTCCAGGGTACAGATCCGACGATGTCGGCTTCCGCAATGCATGCGTGGGAAGTTTTCCACAATATTTGCGTAGCGATTTGCCCGTTTGCGCATTTTTGCGTTTATGCAGCGGTGATTTTCTGCGTTTTGAGGGGAATTCCCGTAGTTATTGAGAGCAAAAGATTCTTTGTGGAAGACAAAAAGTAAAAATCGTATAAATAATAAAAAGTGGAAGCAGGAATGATGATTCCTGCTTTTAATTTGCCAAAAAATGAATATTTGCGGGACAAAATTCCGGCATAATTTCATTTTCAACGAAATCTGCCTTTAAATGCACGCCAGAATTAGTCCGGGGCTCCAATTTAATTGAATTCCCGGCAAAAAATCGATGCAGGCGCTGACATTTGCGTTTTTTGCCGGATTTTGAACGCCTTGCGCTGATAATATCGAAAAATCGGGATTAGGCAAACTTCTTTTCTGTATATTTCGTTAGTTTGGCAAAAAAACGAGTCCGTGGTGGAGATTTGACCGCTATTTAGCATAAAAATCGGCTCCTGCGGCAAATTTTGGCGTTTTTAATTAACAATTTCCCCAAAAAGCCGGTGAAAACGTTTTTTGTCCGGATTGAAGCTGAAAACATCGTAATTTTGGCCGTCGGTGCTGATTTTTATTGCATTGAGGCTGTCCGTGCGCAAAATAGCTGCGCCGTTTTGACGCAATTTGTTCATTGTCGCGGGAGCAGGGTGCCCGTAGTTGTTGAATCCGGTCGAAATTATCGCGGTTTGAATCTCTTTTAGCATCGGATTGTTCACTGTGCGTTTTGCGCCATGGTGGCCGACTTTTAAAATTTCGATTTTTTCGGGTAAATTGCTTTTTATCCGGTCATAGCTGCGAATTGAGCCGTCGCCCATAAACAGCATTTCAAAATCTTTGTATTTTAAAAGCGTGATGACAGAGTTTTCGTTGTCGTTGTCTTTTATGTGCGAAACATAAGTCGTTACGGTCAAATCCGGCTCGGAGAGGACAATTTCGTCGTTATTTGCAACGGAATAATTCACTTTTGCGCCGTTCAAATAATCCATCAAGGCCCGTGCGGTCTTTGTGTCGGGCTTGTTTTCGGTTATGAGCACTTTTTTGGTTTTGATAACCCTTAAAACGTCCGCAGCGCCGCCCGAATGGTCGGAATCAAAGTGCGTAAGTATCATCAAATCAAGTTTTATGCCGTTGTCTTTGAGATATTTGTTGATTATCGCATCGGCCTGCGAAAATCCCCCGCCGTATGCCCCGTGCGCGGTGTCAATGAGGACATATTGCTTTTGGGGCGTTTTAATCAGGAAACTATCGGCATTTCCGACCGAAAAAGCAAGAATTTCGCACTTTCCGTTGTCGAATTTTACCAACGAAAGCCCGAAAACCATCAAAACCGCAAGCGAAATCGTCATCCATTTTGTGTTTTTGCCGCCTTTTCTGAGCAAATAACCAATGCTCAAAAGCGCGCCGTAATAAAATCCAATCTGAATTAAACCCGGATGCGGCGTGATTAAAAGCGAATTCGGCAGGCTCGAAAAGAAACCCGAAATGTTCACAAGCCCCGTAACAACGGGATTAAGCACAAAATCGCAAATCATACAGACTTTGTCGGCAATCGGTGGAATCATTGCCAGAATCGATGTGGCAAAACCGATAAAACTTATCACCATTATGAATGGTGTAATCAAAATATTCGCGATAATTGAGTAAGTTGCAAAATTATTGAAATAAAACATCTGAATCGGCGCTGCCCAAAACTGTGCAACGGTTGGCACAAGTATCGTGCCGGCTAAAAATTCCGCAATTTTGTTCTCAATCCGCCCGAGCAGCGGAGGACAAATATACATCAGAGCAAAAGTTACAAGAAAAGAAAGCTGAAAACCGACTTCCATGAGCATTGCGGGGTTGTAAATCAGCAAAAGAAGCGCAACAAAGGACAATAACGCGATTCCGTCGGCATTTCGGTCGATTAATTTGCCGAAAAGCACAAATTCAATCATCAAAGCCGCTCTCAAAACAGAAGCGCCCATGCCCGTCATCAACGTATAAACCAAAACCAGCCCCGCGCCGATAAGTATGTTCAGCCTGAAATTGAGCCGCAGGCGCGAGCCGATAAAGAACCAAATTCCGAAAATAATCGAAACATTCATCCCGGATGCGGCCAAAATATGCAGCAAACCCGAATTTATGAACGAATGCCTGATATAATCGGGCGGATTTATTGCGTCATCGCCGAAAACTATGCCGCCAAGAACCTCAATGTTCGGGCTTTTCAGGTATTTTTTGTGAATGTTGATAATTTCCTGCCTTTTGTTGCTCAAATTCTGCAAAAATTTCCAACCAAACGAATCCGGCTCCGAATCAACTTTCCAATAGCCCGCGTTTGCATAAAATGTGGTGAAAGTTTTGTTGTATTTCAGATATTTTCGATAATCAAACTGCGACGGGTTGAGCGCTTTCATCGGAACGCGCAGTTTGCCCGTAAGTTCAATATTGTCGCCAATTTTCAGCTTTTCATAGTTTTCGCGCTTATCTTTTATGGTTACGATTGTTTTTGAGTTTAATTTTTCGTATTTTTCTTTGCCAAATTGGGCCGATTTGACTTTTACGTAAAATTTTGTGCTTTCGGGCTTGTTCGTCGTGGGGATTGAGATGATTGTGCCGGAAATCGTGCCTTTTGCGGGCGCAAGTTTAGAAAGTTCGTCGAAATTTTTGATTTGAAAATGACAGTTCAAAAGCGCAAGCGCAAAGAAAAAGTAAATTATCATCGCCCGTTTTGGAGAAATTTTGTCTTTCAAAACCGAAAAAATCAAAATTCCGGCGGCCAAAAAAGCAAACGGAAGCGCAAATCCGGTCAAATATCCCGTGATTCCTGCGATGTAGAATATGGAAATTAAAATAGTCAGCGCTGTTTTTTGCATACTTCCGGTCTTTTTTGTATTTTAGCAGAAAAACGAAGTTGTATGAGAACACTTTTTCTAATAAAACGCACGGATTGAGAACTTTATTTTTAGCGGTAAATCTGTTTTAATTGTTTGAGGGGAAAAATATGGTTAAAAAAGCGGATTTAAACATAAATTGTCTTAAAGATGACCTGAAAGCACTGAAAGAATGCTGGGATATCAAGGAAAAAAATCAGGATGAAAAACTTTTTGATATTATCGCTGATTCTTGCGTAAAACGTTTTGAGTACACAATCGAAACCGCATGGAAAATAATGAAAAAATATCTCAAGCTGGAATACGGCAAAGAAGATAAAGAACTGACAATTAACAATATTTTTCGTTTTATGGCGGGTTATGAAATGATTGAAAGCTGGGAACGCTGGAAAGAATACTACGCGCAAAGAAATAATTCAGCGCATGAATACAATATAAAAAAATCCCGTGAAATCTTGAAATTTATCCCCGAATTTATCAAAGATACGGATATTTTAATCAAAAATTTGGAGAAAAATATTGGTGATTAAAGGGATTAGCGAAAATGAGCAGAAAATTGTGCGTTCAATTTTAGCAAAATTCTCAAATAATTATGATTTTTATTATTACGGCTCGCGCGTAAAAGGAGGATTTTCAAAAGTTTCTGATTTGGACATCCTGATAAAAGGAGAAAACCCTTTTCCAACAGAAGATTTGGAGCAAATAAGAACAGCTTTTGACGAATCCGATTTGCCCTATGTTGCAAATTTGACGGACTTTCACAATATCGAAACAGATTTTTTCAATTTGATCAAAAATAATCTGATTCCGGTTTTTTAACGGCTGTTTTGTAACAAAATCGATACAATTATCCCGCTAATTGTAAAACTTTTCGGGTATTTGGACTTATAATTAACAAATATCCCGCAAAAGCAGGTGTTAAAAATCCTGATTTTGTAGTAAATTGTTGTAAGCGACATTTATTCGGAGATTTTATGCTAAATGTTGAAAACAAAACAAAAGATAAAAACACGTAAAGCCGCAAAAAAACGTTATAACACCGAAGATACGGGCGTCAGCGCGCCGCTTGTTGAAGCGCTTGAAAAATTTTACCGCGAGCCCATGGTTCAATTTCACATCCCCGGGCATACCGGCGGAAAAGCTGCATATTCTCCGTTTAAAAAATTGGTCGGAAACCGCGCATTGCTTTTGGATACGACGGATGAGTTCGACAACCTCGGAACTCTCCATCCTGCGACCGGCCCGATAAAAGAAGCTCAGGAACTTGCCGCACAGGCGTTCGGAGCAAAAAAAACATTCTTTCTGGTGGGCGGTTCGACCATCGGAAACCTTTCTCTTGCAATGGGGTTGACGAAAAAGGGACAAAAAGTCGTCGTAAACCGCAACTGCCACCGCTCAATTCTCACAGGAATGATTATTTCCGGTGCAGAACCGGTCTGGGTTACGCCGGAAAGGCTTGATGAATGGTGTTTGTGGGGCGAAATTGAGCCCTCGAGCATTGAAAAAGCCCTGAAAGAAAACCCCGATGCGGCTATGGTCTGGATTACGAACCCAACCTACGAGGGCGTTGTGAGCGATATTGCTTCCATTGCAAAAATCTGTAAAAAATACGACGTTCCGCTGATTGTGGACGAAGCGCACGGCTGTTTGTGGAATTTTAACAAAAATCTGCCCGTTTCATCGCTTCATCTTGGCGCGGATGCGGTTGTACACTCGCTGCACAAGACCGGCGGAAGCATGTCGCAGAGTTCTATGCTGCATATTTCAAAAGATTCTAAATTCGATTGCGAAAAAATTGAAAAAGCGCTCCAGCTTTTGCAAACAACCAGCCCGTCAATGCTTTTGATGGCGAGCCTTGATGCTGCGCGTGCAAATCTTGAGTCAAAACGCGGAAAAAGACAGCTCAAACGCGCGATTCAGTTCGCTTCTTACATAAGAAAAAAACTTGCAAAAATTGACGGGGTTCATTGCCTTGAAGCATGCGAAAACTACAACCGCGATATTACAAAAATCTTCATCAAAATCGACGGGCTTTCAGGAAAACGCCTTGAGAGCATTCTGGAGATTGATTTTGGCATTGAAGTCGAAGCTGCGAGCGATGAGGGCGTTTTGTTCCTTGTAAATATCGGAAATACCAAGCAGGAAGTCCAATATCTCATCAACAGCATTGAAAAAATAGCGTCTTCAGGCTATTCGGACATTTATTATATTGAAAAACGCAAACACATGCCCATGATTACGCCCAAAATCGTTATGAATCCGCGTGATGCGTTTTACAGCGAAAAAGAAAC
>CALUPP010000097.1 GCA_944322685.1 Candidatus Gastranaerophilales bacterium | reverse complement strand
CCCAAAAGCGCAGCGAGCGTTTTTTCGCCAAAATTGCCGTCTTCTTCGAGGCGGATTTGAGATTTTATGGGGGATTCTTTTTTGTAGCCGTTTAAAAGGTTCAAACCGGTCTGAAAATCTATAATCGCCTGCTCCTTTCCGGTTTCTTGGACATATTTTGTTATGTAATCGGCTAATTCGGCGATTTTTGCTTCTTCTTCGGGTGAAATTTCCTCTGAATTTTCAATATTTTCGTTTTGAAGCCTTTTGAAGCTTTTTTCTCTCATTTTTAGGATTTTTTTCTTTAATTCGTTGTTAAACTTTTCCACGCAAGGCTTTTGCGAGAATAATTTTTCTGAAACGATTTCCGGCGTTGTTTTTTCCATTGTCATGCTCCTTTTTGTCCATAATTCGTGATTGTAGCAGATTTCCTTGAGCCGCTTAGGTCAAAATTGCCATTTTTTTATGAAAAACTCTATATGTAAAATTTTTGAATTTGCTCAAGACCGGCCGGGGCAATTTTTTTTGAAAAAATGTTTTTATATATCTATAAAAGAATGTAATGGTGGTTGCGACATGACATTTGAATTTGAAAATATATCCATAGGTGTAGATGTAGAAGAAATTAAAAGGTTTGAGCGGTATTCTGACGACAGAAATTCGCCGCTTTTGAAGCGGATTTATAACGAGGGCGAGCTCGATTACTGTTTTAAGACAAAATTTAGCGCAAAACGCCTTGCGGCAAGGTATTGCGCAAAAGAAGCCGTATATAAGGCAATGTGCTCCCATGGAGTCAAAATTTTGAACCTCAAAGAGATTGAAATTTACCATGATTCCCAAGGCGTGCCCCGAATCCGCCTTTTAAACGGCATGAATAACGATTTTTCAATAAAAGTGAGCCTTTCTCATTCGCAAAAGACGGCAATGGCGCAGGTTATCGTTTATAAAGTGCCTGAAAAGAAAAAATCTATCTTCAAAAAGGTTAACAGCGACGGTACTTTGAAGTTTTTGATTTTGTAATCGTCAAATGTGTTTCATCCCGTAGTCGGAATGTTGGAGTGGAATGACGTGCGCCCCTAAAAACGTTGTTATTCCAGTTTTCACAGGCATCTTTGGGAAATTCTGTCAACCAGCGCCAAAATAAGCTCAATAGTGGCAAATACACCCTGCGTCCTCAAAAATATTCCATGGGTCGACCCTCACCCCAGCCCTCTCCCAAGGAGATGGAGAAGAAAAAATAGGTCAGAAAGTAGGGTGGGAAAAGCGCAGCGGTTCCCACCGCGAGGGCTTTCGCGAAAAACAGGCAAAAGTGGAGCCTACGGGTCATCCACTGCCCCTTGGGGGTGTTTTTGGAGGGTGATGGCGCAATTACGACAAAAGACCTGCATTTCGGGATATTTCCCTGCATAATCGCTATGAAATCTTAACAAAAACCTCAAAAAACCGCTCCCACGGAAACTCATACGCAATTTGCGCGTAATTCGTGCCGAGCTTGCGGGCAATAAGCCTTTCAAAAGGTCTCATGACCTTTTTCAGCTCAGAGGGGTCGGGATTTTTAACCGTATTCCTTAAATATTTTCTCAAATTCGCTTGATAAGCCCAATCGTCTAAGAATCGCACGGTTTGAACCTTTTTGAACGCATCTTCGTTGTAATTTTTTGCACAAAACTTCACCAGCGCACAACAAAGCGCGCTTCCAAGCGTGTTGCCCGTGGTATTCCAGCCGGCATAACCGAGAAAATTGCCCTTAAAGAAGTCTTTTTCGGTCAAAATATTGATAAAATCGTTGTCCGCACCGTTTGCATTGAGAATATCCGCAATCAAAAACGGCTTTTTTGGCAGTTCAAAGTCCTGTTTGAACCCCTCAACGTCAACACCCATAACCAGCTCGCCCTGAATTTCGGGAAAATTGTTCACAAAAAGTATAATATCCGCATCATCAGGCGCAGCAGGTGCCGCACCGGCAAGAAGAATCTGGCCTTTGACGGATTCCGCGACGGTTACGTCCTCGTATTTGGAAATTTTGCCGATTCCCTCCGGACGGGTGAAAACCGGCGCTATTTTTATGCTTTTCCCCTCGGTAACCGCACGGCTCAACAGGCTGAGCGGGATTTCGTCGGCTCCGGTTTTCAAAAGAACGTTTTTGAGCTCTTTTTCCTTAATCATTGCCTCAAATTTCCTGCATTCCTGGATATTCAGCCCGAATTCCGCGCAATCGTCCTTGGAAAGCACGAGCGTGTCGAAAATGCCGGATTCTGCGTATTCAATGTAGGCGCAGTTTATCTCAAAATTCCTTTTTCTGGTCAAAATGTAGTCCTCAATGATGTCAGGCGGCACATCGGTTTTCGCCTCGCCGTTTTTTGAGAGCTCCCATGAATATTTGAAGATTTTTTTGCCGTATTTTGACCAGTATTCTTTTTCTTCTTCGTTGATGTTGTTGTTTGAAATCCTCATTATGCTCGAAACTGCAAGGATTTTCGCGTTTTTTCTTTTAAAAAGGTCAACGAACTTGTCAATGCGTGCTTTTATTTCCTGAAAACTTTCTGTCGTGCGCCGCGACGGGATAAGCCCGCCATAAGCAATCGTATCAAGCGATACAATCAAATAATCAACCTCCGCAAGGCTCTCAACCCAGCTGTAAATCCCGTCAATGCGAGAATTCTTCTTCAAATCGCCCAAAAGCCACTTTGGCGGCAAAAAAAGTTCAATATTCTCATCAATCGCGGCAATATCCTGCGCCAGCTCGTAGCAAACCGGGCGGTTGTCAATCGGTATGAGTGCAATTTTCTTTTTTTCAGACATATTTTTCCTTATCTTTTTCTTTTTTGTGCCGGTTTGTCGTCCCGCCGGCTCTTTTCTTCTCCCCTCCGCCGGGGTAGGGCCGAAGCGGGAACTGTTTTGTTCCCCCCTCTCCTTGGGAGAGGGTCGGGGTGAGGGTTTACCCCTTGGGGTGTTTTTAGTGGGCGCGGGGTTGACCCATAGAGCCGCATCCTTTACTTATTTTTCGCGAAAGCTCTTGCGGTGGGAACCGCTGCGCTTTTCCCACCCTACTTTCTGAGCGGTTTTTTTCTCCTCCCTCTCCTTGGGAGAGGGCTGGGGTGAGGGTTTGCCCTTTGGAGTGCTTTTTATGGCGGAAGCCTGCCCTTTTGGGTATTACTTGGCCGGCTTTACCGGACGTTTTAGTTTTGAGGTTTGGTTTTCTGACCCAACAACAGCTTTTTTCGGTTATTTAACTTTTCCTCGGGTGGATGTTACCCCAAATGCCGCTGGTGCAGGCCATTTCGCAGGATTTTATTAATTTTTTATATTAATAAATTGATTTTCCCTCGAAATCGCCACTTTTCCCGAGCGAACAAGCTCTTTTATCCCGATAGGACGCAAAAGTTCTATCAACGAACGAATCTGCCGCGAGTCGCCGACCGCCTGTAACGTATAAGTTTTCGGAGAAACGTCGATAATTTTCGCCTGAAAAATCTCGGCAATCCTCAAAAGTTCGGAACGGTCTTTGTCCTGCGCGTTTACCTTGCAAAGGATAATTTCGCGTTCAACAATGTCCTCGTTTTTGAAATCAAGAACCTTTATGACCGGAATAATCCTGTTCAGCTGCTTAGTAATCTGCTCAAGCACCTTTTCATCGCCGTTTATGACGATTGTAAGCCTTGCATATTCGCCCTCGCAGGTCGGAGCGGCGGTTATGCTTTCTATGCTGTATCCGCGGGAGCTGAAAAGGCTGCTTATCCTTGAAATTATCCCCGCTTCGTCTTTTACCATGACTGAAATTATGTGGCTCATTTATTTTCCTTTATTTTTTAACTTATCGGACTGTCGTTTGACAAAAGCACCTGATTTATCGGCTTTCCGGCGAGAACCCACGGATAAACCATCTCAAATTCCTCAACAACAAAATCAATAAACACGGGCATGCGCGATTCTATCGCTTTTTGCAGGGCCGGAATGATTTCTTCTTCTTTTGTAACCCTGATTCCGAGCGCTCCGTATGCTTCTGCGACCTTTACAAAGTCAGGGCCGGAGATTTTTGTTTCGGAATAGTGCTTGTTGAACAGTTTTTCCTGCCATTGGCGAACCATGCCCAGATATCCGTTGTTTATAATCGCCACGATGACCGGAATTTTGTACTCAACGCAGGTTGCGAGTTCCTGAATGTTCATCTGGATGCTGCCGTCGCCCGCAATGTCGATTACGATTTTTTCAGGACGCGCAATCGCCGCTCCGATTGCCGCAGGATAGCCGAATCCCATTGTCCCGAGCCCGCCCGAGGTGATAAAACGTCTCGGCTCTTCAAATTTGTAAAGCTGCGCCGTCCACATCTGGTGCTGGCCGACTTCGGTGCAAATTACCGTGTCTTTGTCCTTTGTGTATTCATAAATCTTCTGAATAACGGTCAAAGGGCTCAATTTGTCCGAATTGCAAGCCGGAAGCGCCCGTTTTTTCTTCCATTCGTTGATTTGCTCGAACCAGATTTGCTTAACTTCGTGATTTGTTTCGTATTTGTTGTTTTTAAACTCATGCAGCATCGCATTCAGGACGTTTTTTGCGTCGCCGACAATCGGGATGTCAACAGGGACGTTTTTGCTGATGGAACAAGGGTCGATATCGACATGGATAACCTGCGCATCTTTTGCAAAACGTTTTAAACAGCCGGTAATTCGGTCGTTGAAGCGTGTTCCGATGGCAAAAAGCACGTCGCAGTTGGAAACGGCGTGATTTGCCCAGTAATTTCCGTGCATGCCGAGCATTCCGAGCGATTTTTCACGGCTTGCGGGGTACGCACCCATCGCCATAAGCGTGTTTGCGACGGGAATATTCAATATTTCCGCGAGTTCGGTCAATTCTTTTTCCGCGCCCGACGCAACAACGCCTCCGCCTGCAATAATCATGGGCCTTTCGGCGTCGCAAAGCAGTTCCAGTGCCTTGACAATCTGGCGAGGATGCCCGTTGTAGGTAGGATTGTAGCCCGGAAGATGAACTTTTTCCGGATAAGTGAATTTTGTTTTCTGAGAAAGAATATCTTTTGGCAAATCTATCACAACAGGGCCCGGTTTGCCGGTTGTTGCAATGTGAAACGCCTCTTTTATTATCCTCGGAAGCTGGGTTACGTCGTTTACGAGGTAATTATGCTTACAGCATGAACGCGTGATGCCTACGATGTCAGCCTCCTGAAAAGCGTCGTTGCCTATCTGGTCAAGCCCAACCTGCCCCGTAAAAACGATTATCGGATAACCGTCGTAGTAGGCGTTTGCGATTCCGGTTATTGCGTTGCAGGCGCCGGGGCCCGAAGTGACCAATGCGACGCCGGGTTTGCCCGTTACTCTTGCGTAGCCCTCTGCTGCGTGAATTGCGGCCTGTTCATGGCGGACAAGGTAGTGTTTTATGTCGTTGCAGTGGTAAAGCGCCTCATAAATCGTCAAAATGACGCCGCCCGGATATCCAAAAATCTCTTTTACGCCCTCTTTTTTCAAGCATTCGAGAAGTATTTGCGCGCCGTTCATTGTTTCTGTCATTTC
>CALUPP010000096.1 GCA_944322685.1 Candidatus Gastranaerophilales bacterium | reverse complement strand
CAATTTTTCTGATTTTGCTATTCATTACAAAATTATACAAAAAAATTTGCAAAAATAGTGACTTTTCGCTATGTTTTGTTTATTCTTATGTTAAACACTATTAATCAAGGAGAAAAATATGCAAATTATTTTAAGAAAAGATGTCCAGAATCTCGGCGAAGCCGGCGATATGGTTAATGTTAAAGACGGTTACGCAAGAAACTTCCTCATTCCTCAAAATTATGCGGAAGTTGCAACAAAAGGCGCTGTTAAAAACAGAGAACAAAATCTTCAAAGAATCAAAATCAAACAGGAAAGACTTCATCAGGAAGCGCTCGAGCTTGCGTCTAAAATTGAAGCTCTCGGCCAAATTGAGCTCACTGCAAAAGCCGGTGAAAGCGGAAAACTTTTCGGTACTATTACTACGAAAAAACTGGCCGAAGAACTCAATGCAAAACTCGGTTCTGAAGTTGACAGAAAAAATATTTCGCTCGACAAGGCTATCAACCACGTCGGTGAATACAAAATGCTCATAAAATTGACTTCAAAAGTTAAAACTGAGCTCCCTGTAATCGTTTCAGCTTCTGAAATTATTAAGGAAGAAATTGTTGAAGAACCTCAGGAAGAAACTTCAGCTGAATAAGAGCTTAAAAATAGTAAAAAAACGCCTGATTTTTCGGGCGTTTTTTTATTTGCCTCAGTTAATGCTAAAATATCAATATGCCAAACGAATTCAAAATCGCATCAGAATACAAACCCTCGGGCGACCAGCCCAAAGCGATAAAAGAGCTTGTTGAGGGGATATATAAGGGCTATGATTCGCAGACTTTGCTCGGGATTACCGGTTCGGGCAAAACTTTTACCATCGCGAACGTTATTGAGCAGGTAAAAAAGCCGACACTTGTGATTGCGCACAATAAAACGCTCGCTGCGCAGCTTTATAACGAATTTAGGGAGCTTTTTCCGGACAACGCCGTCGAATATTTTATCAGTTATTACGATTATTACCAGCCTGAGGCTTATATCCCCAGAACGGACACATTTATTGAAAAATCAGCAACAATCAACGACGAAATCGACCGTCTGCGTCACAATACGACAAGAAGCCTTTACACACGCAAAGATGTAATCGTAATTGCGTCGGTAAGCTGCATTTACGGGCTCGGTTTGCCGGAAAATTACTTTAGAGGCTCGCAAAACATTAAAGTCGGGCAAGAATTGGGCAGAGATGAGCTTTTAAGACGGCTCGTTTCCGCTCAGTACACAAGAAATGACCTGGAACTCGAGCGTGCGACGTTCAGAGCGCGCGGCGATACCGTGGAAATCATGCCGCCTTATGAAAAAGTAATCACAAGAATCAGCTTTTTCGGCGATGAGGTCGAAAAAATCGTACGGATTGACAATGTCACCGGCGAAATCCTGGAAATTCCCGAAGAAACCGTGATTTTTCCGGCTGTTCACTATATGTCCTCAGAGGATGATATGGATGAAACCATAAAATTAATCAGAATGGAGCTCCAGCAGCGTCTGGGCGAGCTTTATGAGCAAAATAAGCTCGTTGAGGCACAAAGATTGGAGCAGCGCGTGCGATATGACATTGAAATGATTAAAGAAATGGGCTATTGCAGCGGAATTGAGAATTATTCGAGAATAATCGAGCGCCGGCCTCCCGGATCCGCCCCGGCTACGCTTTTGGATTATTTCCCCGATGATTTTTTGGTCGTTATTGACGAATCCCACGTTACTTTGCCCCAGATAAAGGGTATGTGCCGCGGCGATAACGCGCGAAAAGACGTTCTAATCGATTACGGGTTCCGTCTGCGCAGCGCGCGTGATAACAGGCCGTTGACTTTTGATGAATTCTGGGGAAAAATCCATCAAAAAATCTTTATTTCTGCGACGCCCGCTGAATTTGAACGCGAGCACTCCTCGCAGATTGTTGAGCAAATTATCCGTCCGACCGGGCTTGTTGACCCTGAAATTACGGTAAAACCGACGAAAAATCAGGTCGATGACTTGATTGAGCAGATAAAAATCCGCGCAGAAAAGAACGAAAGAATTCTTATCACAACTTTGACAAAGCGAATGGCCGAAGATTTGACCGAATACCTTACCCAGAGCGGAATTCGCGTCAGATATCTGCACAGCGAGATTCAGTCGCTCGAAAGGGTCGAAATTTTAAGAGATTTGAGGCTTGGCGAGTTTGATGTGCTGATTGGCGTTAACCTTTTGCGCGAAGGGCTTGATATTCCTGAGGTTTCGCTTGTTGCGATTATGGATGCGGACAAAGAGGGCTTTTTGCGCTCGGAAACCAGCCTTATTCAGACAATCGGCCGTGCTGCGCGAAATTCCTGCGGACAGGTTATCATGTATGCGGATAAAATCACGGAAAGCATGGATAATGCCATAAAAGAAACCAACCGCCGCCGCGAAATCCAGATTTCTTACAACAAAGAGCACGGAATCGTGCCGAAAACCATTAAAAAACCCATTGAAAACAACTTGTTGCAGCTTGTTTCCAGCTATCGCAATCTTGAGGATATTGTTGCCGAGGAAATGGTTGAACAGAATTTGAACCTCAAAGATATTCCGAAGCTCATAACAAAACTCGAAAAAGATATGCACAAAGCCGCGAAAGTTCTTGATTTTGAGCGGGCCGCAGAAATCCGTGACCAGCTGAAAAAGCTTCGGGAGATGGTCAAGTAAAATTTCGGGGTATTTTGCCTAATTTTAGGAAATAAAAATCTTTTCAACCCAAAGTGCTGCAAAAATCAATTATCTCGGGCGAATTGGAGCTGAAATTTAAACGAGATGAGAATATTCCGTGTTTTTCAGTCTTGAAAAAGGCTTGTTTACTGATTTTAAACCTTAATAATCTTTTTGCTTGGTGATAATCGCCATTTTGGCTTGAAAATCAGCCTTTAACAGCCCCCTCGTTTTCTCCGGAGATGAAATATCTTTGCATTGCGATGAAAAATATCAAAATCGGGATTGTTGCGATGATTGAGCCGGCTGCGATGTAGCGCCAGTTCGCGCTGAACAGCCCCTGCAAATCATTTACCCCCACAGGCAGCGTGTAAAGCGCTTTTTTCGTCAAAACAATGCTCGGCCATAAAAATTCGCCCCATGAGCCGATAAATGTAAAAATCGCAAGCACGGCAAGCGTCGGTTTTACCATCGGGAGCAGGATTTTCCACCAAATCTGAAAAACGTTGCATCCGTCCACAAAAGCGGCCTCCTCAAGCTCCCTCGGAATTGCCAAAAACGCCTGCCTCATAAGGAAAATCCCGAACGCGTTGACCGCAAACGGCAAAATCAGCCCCAAAAATCCCATAAAATTGTTCACGCTGTCCACCATGTTCAATTTCAGCACAATGAGGTAAACGGGCAGCATTATCGCCTGAAAGGGTATCATAATCGTAGCCAGAATCGCATAAAACGTGATTTTTTTGCCCTTAAATTCCATTCTCGCCAGCGGATAAGCAGCAAGCGCCGACAAAATCAGGTTTAAAAGCACCGTAAAACCTGCAACAATCATACTGTTCCAAAAATACAGCATAAAAGGAATCTGCTTCCAAACTCCGGCAAAATTATCCCAGGTCGGGAATTTCGGGAAAAATTCAGGCGGATATTGAAAAATATTTTCGTCCGGCCCCTTTAGCGCCGTAGAAAGCAGCCACAAAAACGGAAAAATCGACAAAAGCGACACTGCGATGAGCGTTGCATGCGTATAAAATCCTTTTATGTTGAATGTTTTTTTGTTTTTTTTCACATTTGATACCTTTTGTCGTCAAAATATTTGAAATTTATTATAGAAATGACAAGAACAATAACCAATAGCAGCACCGATGCGGCCGACGCAATTCCCAGGTCGAGATTTTCAAACGCCCTTTCGTAAATATAATAAACAATTGTCTTGCTTGAGTCGAGCGGGCCGCCTTTTGTCATTACATAAATTTCTACGAAAACTTTCATCGCAGAAATCGCAGAAATCGTTGACACAAGGCCGATTGTCGGCATCAGATGAGGCAGTGTGACGGTCAAATGCTTTGTCAGCGGGCTTGCTCCGTCGACTTCGCAGGCCTCGTAGAGATCTTTGGGCACTCCCATCAGCGCGGAAAGGTAAATCATCATATAATACCCGATTCCTTTCCAAATCGTCACCAAAATCACCGAATAAAGCGCAAAATTCGTATCTGTAAGCCATCCCACAGCCGGCAGATGAAACAGTTCCATAAAATAGTTCAAAATTCCCTGCTGTGCATACAGCCATTTGAATGCAATCGCCGCAACAACAATGGAAACGATTACCGGAAGATAGATTAATATCTTATAAAGCGTCAATCCCCTTATTTTTTGATTCAGCATAATCGCCAGAATCAACGGAAAAACCACCAAAAACGGCACCGCAACCAGCAGATAAATAAAAGTATTCAAAAGCACCTTATAAAATACCGGCGATTTTAAGAGCGTTACGTAATTTTCCAAAGATACGAACGTTGGTGCGTAAATATTTGAGTTGTAGTCAAAAAAGCTCAGCAAAATCGTTTCAAAAAACGGAATAAAGAAAAACAGCACCAAAATAACCCCCGCGGGGATTAAAAAAAGGTATGGGACGTATTTTTTGTAATATTTGTACAATATTCGCTCCGATTTTATTCAATTATACGATTTTAGGCGCTTTACTGCAATATTATTAAGTTTTTTGCATTTTTAGCGGCGGATTTTAATCAAAAATTGGAAAATTGTTTTTGGCTGGGGCGTTTTTTGGAAAAATAAAAGTTTTTTTGCGTTGGCAAGTTCTTTGCCGAGAAAAACAAAAGATTTTCCTTTTCCTTTCCGATTCCTCCGGGCGAATTGGGCGAAAATGTGGTATTTCTTGCTTTTAGCGCCCTCCCCCATAGTCACTGCAAAGAAAAATCTTTTATTTTTCTCTAAATCCGGTATTTCTCCCGCTATATTTCGATTTTGGAGGATTCTTGGTGTAACTTTGCGTAGTAACCCAAACCAAAGAGGGAAAATTTGATTAAAAATGCCGTTGTTCGTAAAGCTGCGGCATTTTTAATCCGCAATAAGCTTTAGCGCGATTCCGTTCTGCGAAATCTGAAAATTCGCGCTTGTTAAAGACATCAACATGGAACGATCGCCCTTTGCGTCAATCGACCATGTCCCGAGAAATTTCGGACGCCCGCCCGTGTATGCGTAGCCGAAAACAATTATTCTCTCAGGATTAAGTGCATCCCATCCGACCGGAAAAATGTCCCATCTGCTTGCGTTCAGGTCGATTCCTTCGTTGTTTTTCCAGTAATACCTTATTGCAGCGCGGATTTCTGATAAATCTTTGAGCTTTTCTGTTTTAAAATCATAAACAAGAAGATTCGTTTTCCACAAACCATCCTCAGAATATGCGATTTTTTCCTTAATTGCCGCCATATTCCCGTCTGCCGACCAGTCGAGTATTGTCAATGTCCGCTGAATGTTATAATCAAGCGTCGACATGCCCGTTTTGTAAAGAGATTTTACCCCGCGGTATGTGTTTGCGGCTTCCAGACGGTCTTTTAGCCCTTTTGACGTATCCAAATCCATTACAAAAAGCTCAGACGCCGTCATTTTGCTGGTCGGGTAATAATAGTACCTCGTAAAAAGCATTTTTGTACCGTCCGCAGATGCCACGCCTATTGAATTAAGCTGGTGTTTCTTTTTGAGCGTTTTTAGGTTGGTTTCTACCATTCCTGGCGGGTTGTTGTATTTTTTTAGGCCGATTTTCGGATCAGGCATGTTTATTATTGTGTCGTCTTTTTCGATTTTCGGTTCCGGGTTTGGGTTTTTGTTTTCTGCGGCTTTTTTTGCCTGTTCGTAGTATTCTGCCATGGTTTTGGGCATCTGATTTGTGCGCATTACCTTTTCAGCAAAAGAATATCCGCCGCAAAACGTCAAAAAAACGGCCAAAACAAGGCAAATACGCCAAAACATCTAAACCAGCCCCTCTCTCATTGCTGTAACCGCAGCCTGAGTTCTGTCATCGACGTATAATTTCTGTAAAATGCTGTGAACATGCGCTTTTGCGGTTGCGCGGGTGATAAAAAGCTTCTGCGCAATTTCAGGGTTCGAAAGTCCGTCTACAATTAGGCTCAAAACCTCAAGTTCCCTCTCCGTAAGCCCGAATGAGTTTTTTCCTGTTTTTGGCTCTCCTTGAGGGGCTGTTTTGGTTTGTTTTTGGACATTTGAAAGCACCAGCCGCGCAATTGCCGGATCCAGCCAGGCTGTTCCCTCATTTACTGCGACGATTGCCGTTGTAAGCTGCTCTGCCGTGGCTCCTTTCATTATATAACCCTCTGCGCCCGCAGCCAGAGCCGCAAAAACGTCGTCATCATTATCTCTGGAGGTGAAAATAAGGATTTTTGCCTTGAGACCCAGCTCCTTTATGCGCCGAGTTGCCTCAATTCCGTCCATAACAGGCAGCCCGATATCCATCAAAATCACATCCGGGTCGTATTCTTTTGCCATTTCGACTCCCTGACGCCCGTCTTCGGCCTGCGCAACCAAATCTATCCCCTCTGTTCGCTCTATAACAAGCGCTGTGCCCATTCTTATCATTGTATGGTCTTCGACCAGTAGTACTTTTATTGCCATTTTGCCTTTTTACCTCTGATTATACCTTATTTGCCGTTTTCGGGGCTGTTATTGCATCAGGAATCATGACAAAGAAGTCGCTGCCCTTTGCCAGCTCGCTTTGCACCCATATTTTGCCGCCATGAGCCTCGACAATCTGCCTTGAAAGATAAAGCCCGAGCCCGGTTCCCGCCGAGCGTTTTTTTGAAGTCCCCTGTGAAAAACGTTTGAACAATTTGGGCAAATCCTGCTTTGGAATGCCGGAGCCGTTGTCTTTTACGTTGAAAATCAGCCCTCCGTCCTGATTTTTTGCGCAAATCTCAATTTTTCCGCCCGACGGCGTGTGATTTATCGCATTTCCGCACAAATTCATGATTACCCTGCGCAATTCGTTTCGGTCGGCCGTCACTTCTGTTTCTTCTTCCGGCTCGATTTTCGCGTTCAACGTGATTTCTTTTTTCTTTGCGAGCGCTTCCAGCGGTGAAATGCATTCTTCAATGAATTTTTTCAGCGAAAACGTTGTTTTGCAAAGGTTCAGCTTGCCCGATTCGTATTTGTAAACCTCCAAAAGCGCGTTCACAAGCCCGAGCATGTCCTCGTTGCTCTTTTTCATCGTATCAAGCAGCGTTTTTTGCCTTTCTTCAACCTCTCCGAGCGAACCGTCAAGGAAAAACTGGAGAGTTTGGATTGCCGCGAGCAGCGGAGTCCTTAAATCGTGCGTAAGCGTCGCGATAAAGTCGTCGCGCAGACGTTCCATCTCTTTTTGTAGGCTTACATTCCTAACCACGCCGACATAGCCCGATATTTTTTGTATATCGTCATAAACAGGAGCAAAATTCATCTCAACAGGGACATTTCGGTCATTTATGCAGTTTTTGATTTCAACATCCCGGACGAGAACCTCCTCGCCTTTGGTGATTTTGTTCAAATCGCCGTCATTAATCTTTTGCACAAGCTCCTCAAGCCCTTTTCCTATAAGGAATTTTGAACTCAAGCCCGTTATATTTTCAAAAGCGGGATTGGATTGGAGGATTTTCCCGTCATTTGACACAAGAACAATCCCGTCCGCGCAGTAATTTATGATTGCGCTCAGCTTTGTGTTTGATTCTGCGAGACTTTTTGTCCGTTCTTTTACAATTTCTTCCAGCGAGTTGGAATATTTTTCGAGTTTTTGGTTCGCTTCGGAAAGTTCAGCGATTTTTTTGTTGAGTTCGCTGATAAGATGGCTTCTTTCGAGCCCGTTTTTTATGTTCATCAGCAAATCCGCGTTGTCCCAGGGCTTTTCTATGTATTTATAAATTCCGATTTCGTTAATCGCCTTTATCGCGTTCTCTTTGTCCGCATAACCGGTCAAAAGAATCATGCTTATGTCCGGGCAAAGCTTTTTGGCATGGCTTAAAAATTCGATTCCGTTCATCTGCGGCATCATAAAATCCGAAAGAATCAAATCCGGCGGTTCTTTTTCGATTTCTGCGAGGGCTTTTTTCGGATCGTCGAAAAATCGGGCATTTTCATACCCGTTTAGCTCGAGCAGCATCTTTAGCGCCGAGAGAACTATATTATCATCATCAACTACTAAGATTTTTTTACTAATACTCATGGCCGATACATCTTCTTATAATTAAAGAATAGTGCATTTTTTCGGGTTTGACAAATGCTTAACATTTTCGCGCTTTTTGGGGGCGTATAAGGCGTTTTTGTAAAAATTGGCAGAATTAACACGAAATTTGCATTTATCGCTAAATAAACCATCATTAAAAAACGCAAAAAAGCGCTAAAAACCGGCTTTTTTAAGTCCAAGTATGAACTTTCTTAAACTAAAGTATAAAGTTTTGTAAAAAACTATAAAGTTTTTGACGGCATGTGCCGATATAATAAATATGAAGGTAAACAGGAAGGCACCTATGACGAAAAACAATGCAGAAAACGGAGTATCACTATTTTCAAGAAGCACTGAGCTTTTGGGCGAAGATCCGCTTGAGGAAATTTTTGCGCTTAACCTCGGTGATTTTCTTACCGAACATTTGATATCTGACGATTTGGCTCAAAAAATCAAACAGCATGACGCCAGAGATAAGGCGCAAAGCCTCAAAAAGCAGCTTGGCGAGCTTATTTCCATATATTCAATCGACAACACCCTCAGCGTGCTGGGTTTTAATAACAAAGAAGATTACATAATTTATAATTCAATCGCAAAAACCATAGTTCAGATGCTCGAAGTCGATGCATGCCATATTTTCCTCTCAAAAGAGTTTGCAAAAGGGCTTGGAGAGTGTTCAAACGACATTGTGCTTATCGGTTCGTCAATTGAAACCCAAAATGATATTTATTCAATGAACATCGGCTATTCGCTTGACGAAAAAAGCCCGGTTACCGATGTTTATAAATCAAGAAAATCGCTTAAGCTGGAAAATGCGGACAACAACCCCGATTTTTCACCCTTGAGCATGCTCCAAGAAGAAAAAGTCAAAGAATTTATCGCGGTTCCCATGCACTACAATGCAGAATCCGTCGGCGTAATCGTTCTTGAGTCTTACGGTGAAAAACACCTTTCTGATGAGTTCAAAATGCTCGTTGAAGTTACGGCAAGGCTTTTTGCAATTTCAATGCTGCTTCAGGAGCTCACGGAAGAAACTTCTAACTCAATAAAGGACGAAAATATCACGATTTCCGAGCTTCAACACCTCAGAGCCGAATTGACGGCGACTATCGGTGATTTGGGCGAAGAACAGCAGCGTTTTGTTGAAATGCTGGCCAAAGCCGTTGACGCAAAGAGCGAATATCACAATAATCACTCGCAAAACGTTGCAAATCTGGCAAAAGAGCTCTGCGATTATATTGAGCTCAATGAAAAAACAAAAGATTTGATTTATTATGCTGGATTGCTCCAAAATATCGGAAAAATCACGCTTCCAAAAGAACTTTTTAACAAAAAAGGCAAACTCGACAAAGATGAATGGGAAAAACTCCAAAATCATCCGAATGTCGGTGTCAGCCTGTTGATGAGCATAAATTTCCTCTCGGAGGTTATTCCCTATATCCACTATCACCGCGAAAGATGGGACGGACGGGGCGAGCCCGAGGGTTTGAAAGGTTACAGCATTCCGCTCGGCTCAAGAATCATCGCGATTGCGGATGCATATTGCGCTCTGCGTTCGGAACGCCCATATCGTGCGGCTTTGACGAACAAAGAGGCGCTTAATATCCTCAAAGAAGAATCCGAATCAAAATGGGATCCGCAAATCGTCAATGCGCTCGTTGAATTGATGGAAAACCGAGACTAGGCCGTCTTTTTCGGTTCTTGTTCGCGATAGTTTTCAATGCCGGGGAAGCCGTCGCGTCCTGTGCGCATTTTTGTAATCCAATATTGCACTTTTGGAATGATTGTTGACAAGAACAGCGAAGAAACGCCCATTGCAACACCCCAATAGAGGCCGTTGCGCCTGATATTGCGTTTGTTTGTCTTGAGCATTACATCCCAGTCGACTTCTTTTTTGCCGTCTTTTGCCGCTGCCTGCGATATTGAGTCAACGTAGCCGAGAATTTGTTCTCTCGCTGTTTCAATTTCGCCCTGCGGGATGAAAACGTATTTGTCGCTAATTCTGTCGGGATTTTTCTTTGTTGAGAAAATTGTGTTGAGCATTTTCTTCATAAATGAAGGTTTGCGGGCTTCTCCGCCTTTTAATATGTCTTCAACCTGTGATTCCGTCAAAATCGACTGCAATTTGTACGAATCACCTGCCGCAATTCTCAGCTGCGGCTGAAGTTCGGACATTTCCTTGCCGAGTTTTTTCAACGATTCGGCCTTTTCGCCCTTAAAGTTTGCATCAACTATTTTGTTGTAGTCCTCAAGGTTGAGAATTCTGTATTCTTTTTTCGGTTTTTGGTTAAATATTCCGAGAATTTTTTTCGGCTGCGGTTCAGGCTGTTTGGGGAAGAATTTTTCGTAATATTTATCAAAATCTTCATTTGAACCGAGTGCAAATTTCTTGAATTCTTCAATCGGCATGGATGCTGTTTTCTTTTCGTCTTTCATCACGTTGATAAAGTGGTTGTGAACCTCCATTGCTGTATTCGGGTTCAATTTTGTGTTTGCACCTTTAAATATGTCCTTTTTGTTCATAAACGCAAGAAGTGCCGGCGTGCTAAAGCAGTAGAAATAAATTGAAGAAAGGTCACGGAATAAAATTTCGACCTGTTCATCTTTATTTCTTGCATTTGCCGCGCGTCCGGAGACTGTTCCTATATCAGTACCCATGAGTTTGTAAATTGCGTTTTGCTCAAAATTCTGCGCCATTGTTGTGAAGAATTCAGCGCCTTTAAATGAAACAGCTTTGCTCTGTGTATTCGGTGTTTTGTCAGAAACGAGCGATTTAAAGTTTTGAACCGAGTTTATATTTACTTCCTGAGGTGCATGGAAGAAACGCGCACGCATTTTTGCTGTTCTTTCGTCTAATTCTTTAGCCGGTTCAACTTTGTGAGCATAGAATTTTCTTGTAATTGCCTGATTCAGCTTCGGAACGACAAATCCAATGAACGCGCATGCCGCAATAAGGCTGGTTATAATTTTTCCGAACTTGAATTTTGCAAAAAGCTCCTTGTTGAATGTTTTGTCTTTTGCTTTTTCAAGGCACATATTCTCAAAAGGCTTTCTTACTGCGTCTTTGCCCACATCGCAGTCTTCTTTTGAGAGCGGGAGGGTCTTTTTGCCGATTGCTTCAATCAATTTTCCGAACATTGTTGCCCCAAACAGCCAAAAAACGGCAGCAAGCGATTCTTCCGTGACGCGTTCTCTTGCTTCGACAAAACCGTCGCGTTGGTAAGCCTGATATGTCCTTCCGCCCGTAACTGTCGCCTCAAGCAGCACAACCGGCAGAATTGCACCGGTTTTTCCGAGGCTTGTTATAAAGTTTCGGGATTTTGAAGAATTTACTATATAATTTTTGTAGCTACTAATGTTCAATTGACTATCTCTATTTGTTCCGATTTGATAAAATTCCTCAATAATTATTTTTGCATGAAAATGAGGGGTAAATAGTGGCATTGTTACACTTTTTTACATAAAAATTTTCCTCAGGATTAAGCAAAAATAGCTTAGTTCCCGAAAGTTTTCCATGGCCGTCAGGAAAAGAGCGTTAATTATCCTAAATCAGCCAATTTAACCGGCTCATTAATCTCATAAAAAACAGATGCATTTTTTACAAAATTTTGCGGCTCCGAGCTGACAAAAAACTCCCGCATTCCCTGATTTTTAGTGCTTGGCTTCGGAAAATCTTTTGCAATATACTCAGAAAATGACTCTGCCGGATTTATAAACAAATTTTTCGGTGCAAATTGCGTAAAATCGTCCAAAAGATACGGATAATGTGTGCATCCGAGGATTATCTTGTCCGGCTTGAAATCAAGCGCCGGTTTTAAATATTTTTCAATCAGTTCTGCCTTGTTTTCGCTTCCAATCCTTTTTTCAACAATTGGAACCCACTCAGGGCAGGCAATTTCAAGCATTTCCAGGTTTTGGTTGTGCATTTTTAGCGATTTTGAATACATTTTGCTGTTTATTGTGCCGTTTGTCGCAAAAATTACGATTTTTTTAAGCGATTTGTCCTGCGCTATGCATTTTGATGCCGTTTGGATTATCGGGTAAAGCTTGAACGGGTAAGAATCTTTTAATTCTTCATAAACCTGCGCAGACGAGGTGTTGCAGGCCATAACAACCGATGAAACCTCTTTTTTTTCAAAAAAATCGAAAATTTCTCTCGTTATTTCCAAAAGCCGGCTCTTGGATTTTTCTCCGTACGGAAGATTTTTTGTATCTCCAAAATAAATGTAATCCATATCAGGACGCAGTTTTACAAGCTGTTTTAAAACCGTAAGCCCGCCCACGCCCGAGTCAAAAACTCCTATGGGTCTGTTTTTTCTTTGTTCTTCCATCGTTTTACTTCTTAATATATTTGATAATTCCCTCTGCAATGGCCTCGGCTGTTTTTTGTTTTCGGTCTTCGGTCATTAAACTTGCTCTTTCCTCAGGGTTCGAGATAAATCCCGTTTCAACAAGTATTGAGGGTGCAATATCATTATTGATAACATAAAATTTTGACTTAAACAATCCCCTGTCCTTTGCGTTAATCGTATTTGCGAGCTGTTTGTGAACAATTTGTGCAAAATCATAGGATTGCGGCGTGTAGTAGTGCGTTTCTATGCCGTTGCCCTCGGGGCTTACGCTGGAATTTACGTGAATGCTGACAAACAGGTCGCCTTTCTTTTCTTCGGTGAACAGAACTCTTTCTTTTAACCCGACATAAACGTCAGTTTTTCTGGTCATTTGGACATCATAGCCCTTTTTCTTCAAAATGGCTTCCACGCGTTTTGAAATGTCGAGTGTTATGTCTTTTTCGTAAATTCCCTCGCGCGTTGCGCCGACATCTGAGCCGCCATGGCCAGCGTCTATGATAATTGTCTTAATATTTGAATTTTTCTTGAAAATCGGCGAGGGTGTAGCCTTGATTTCAGCTTCTTTCGGGGTTGTCATAACGAGCTGTATCATATTGTTGCTGAAAGATTCGTTGTATTCGATAGTTGCCTTTACATCGAGCGGAATTATCACTTTTAGCCCGACATAAGGCATTTTATCCGTTTTCATTGCGGCTAATCTGTCTGATTTTAGTGCAGCTTTGTACGCCTGATGATTAAACCCCGTTGAATTGTAAATCCCTATTTCCACGCGGTTGTTATATCGTTTTATTGAGTGGATGACCGGGGCGGAAAAGCTTAACTGAAACACATCTGTTATGTCATTTTGTTTTTTTGCCGTGTAATTGCCGATTGTGGCGTACCTGTCAAAAAGTTTCATCCCGAGAATCCGGTCATCGTGCGCAAAAAATATGCTTTGCCCGTCGAATGAATAAATCGGACGGAATTTTGTCACATCTTCGCTCGTAATAACGACCCTGGCCGTGGTCGGTTCGAATTGTCCTACGTTAATTGTCTCACCCTCGGCCAGCATGTACTCTTTGTTGCGAATTTCCTGCGCAACAAAGGTGTTTGGCATGTCAAAAACAAGCCTTGTGGGGTTAGAAACGACAATCGGGTTTTCTATTGCGATATTCCCGATTCCCCTTATCAGCGCGTTTCCTCTTTTTACGTCGATTCTGGATACATAGTATCTTGATTTCAATTTAAAATCTTTTTCCGTGCGGACAGCCGGCCCGGCGCTGTTTTTGAATGCATCATGTATCTGCGAAACCGTTGTGCCGTCTGATTTGGGCTGTTCTTGAGCAGTCTGGGGCTGCTCTTTCGGGTCTTCCGAGTAGGTTGTGTATTCGTAGTAGTCAGATGAGGTGTCTTTTTGTTCTCTGTATATATTTGTTAAGAAATCTTGTTTATAAAGGTCTTTTTTGTAAAGAAAAACAAGGTCGCTGCCCACTCTGTAAAGACGTGTCTTTGAAATTTCAAGGTCATTGTTGTAATAAATAACCATTCTTACAACATTTGGGTTTGTTGAAAACTGAGAAATGCGCACCTGGCGCAGTTTGCTGTTTTTGAAGCTCCAGCTTGTGTTTGGCCGTGTGAGAATTGCATTTTCAATGTCAAAATAGATGCGGTTCGGGTTGGAAAGTTTGCCTGTTTTTACGGAAATCGGCGAATTTGGGCTGTTTAGCGTGCCAATGTAAATCATATTGTCCGAATTGTCAAAATTTATCGTATTAATTTTGACAACACCCTGCGCGAAAGCCGACGAGCAAAGCAAATTTATCACAATTGCAAAAAGAAATATTAATACTTTTTTAAAAATATTAAATTTCACGGCTCAAAAACCTCCCCCAATATATCATACTACAATATCGGGCGAAACAACATTAATTTACATTCCTACAAAAATTATATGTTGATGTTCAATTTTGGGATTTTTATTCCGAAAACTTTTTCAATGTCGACGTTGTTTATAAATATATCAATCAATTCGCCCGGTTTTGTGTTCTCAAAATCCGCTAAATTCGGGATAATTCCCAAAATTTTTGCATCGGAATATTCTTCAATAAGCCTTGGCGCGGTTTTTATTGCAGGATCGTTAGTGCCTTGCGGATATCTGTTTATTATCACGCCGGAAACCTCAATTCCCATACATTTTGCCTGATTTATTGTGAGCAGAGTATGATTTATCGTACCCAAATCCGGCCGGGCAACTATCAAGGCCGGTAAATTCAACGCTTTTATCACATCAGCCATTGTCCAACCCTCAAGCGCCGGAACCATAAGCCCTCCGGCCCCCTCAACAAGGACAACTTCGCATTTTTTTCGCAATGCATTAAAATCGCTCTGCACTGCTGAAAACTCCATGTGTTCGCCCTCAAGTTCTGCGGCAATCAGCGGTGCCGTCGGCGCTTTTAACAGGTAAGTGCACCTCGTTTCAATGTAAAAATCAACGGATTTCACGTAAGCTAAGTCAGGAGAAACAAAAAATCCGTTTTTTTCTTCCGCTCCGCTTTGAAATGGCTTAAAAACACCCGCTTTGTAACCCAAAGACTGCATAACCGCAGCGATTCCCGCAGTTACGACAGTTTTTCCTATGTCTGTGTCTGTTCCGGTTACAAAAATGTTCATTTATTGTCTTTCTTTTCTTTTTCGGCCATTTTTTCCGCTTTTTCGAGCTGTTTTAGCAAATCTCTGATTTCTTTTGGCTTTATGTATTTGAATTGGCCCTTTTTCAGCCCCTGGATATTAATTGTACCGTGAGAAATGCGCTTTAAAGATATCACCGGATGCCCGATAAAATCCAGCATTTTTCGTATTTGCCGGTTGAGCCCCTGATAAAGCGTTATCTGCAAAATCGTGTTTTTGCCCTCATATTCCACAATCATTGCGTCAGCGTAAGCGATTTTGCCTTTTTCTATTTCAATACCCCTTGCCAGTGTTTCCAAATCGTTTAAATTCAGCCTGCCTTCTGCGGCTACGCGGTAGATTTTGGGGATTTTTACGGACGGATGGGTCAGTTTGTTTATCAAATCGCCGTCGTTTGTCATTATCAACAGGCCCGTTGAGTCTTTATCAAGTCTGCCGACCGGTTTTAGCTCTTTTATTTCTTCCGGAAGCAGGTCATAAACCGTTTTTCGGCCTTTTTCGTCATCGCAGGTCGTTATGTAGCCTGCAGGTTTGTAGTATTTTATATAAGAAAGCTCCGATTTCTTAATCGGCTTGTTATTTACGGTTACAACGTCCTTTTTCCCTACAAGAAAGCCCATTTCGGCGATAATTTTGCCGTTGACTTTTACCACGCCCGATTCAATAAGCTCATCGGCCTTTCTTCTTGAGCATAGGCCGCTTTGGGCGATAAATTTGTTTAGTCTGACCTTTTCTTCCGCTTTCTTGTTTTTCATGATTTTATCATGTACAAAAACTCTCAATTTTGCAATAGGGGTGTGGATTGCTGTATAAAAATATCGTCTAATAACCCAATATTTAATTTTAAAGCGCCTATGCTGAGCGTGTTTCGCCTCTGCACCCGCAATATCCGCAAAAACAACAAAAAACGGAGCTTTTAACGGCTCCGTTTTTCGAATTATACAGTATTTTATTAGATAACACCGTAGTATGCATCGAGATACATTTGTTTGATTTCTGAGAACAAAGGATATCTCGGGTTTGCGCCTGTGCACTGGTCGTCGAATGCGAGCTCAACCATTTCATCAAGTTTTGCGAGGAATTCTTTTTCATCAATGCCGAATTCCTTGATTGACATCGGCAATCCGAGGTCTTTCTTCATTTGAATCAATGCTTTTTGCAACAATTCAACTTTTTCGTCGTCATTCTTTCCGCCCAATCCTAATTCGTCAGCTATTTGACCGTATTTAGCCTTAGCATTCGGGAATTTGTATTGAGGGAATGCTGTTTGTTTTACAGGTTTGTCAGTTGCGTTGAATTTAACAA
>CALUPP010000095.1 GCA_944322685.1 Candidatus Gastranaerophilales bacterium | reverse complement strand
TAACAATTTGTTACTTTAAATGCATTTTCCTATTTTTTTTTGGGGTTGTCAACTTGTTAATAATTCTCTTTTTAATGCTTTGGGCCAATGGGAGAAAAAAGTGTTGCGGTAAAGTTGCTTAACCTCCGATTTTCGGGCCAACCCTCACCCCGGTCCTCTCCCAAGGAGAGGGAGAAGCTCCGTAGGGTGGGAAAAGCATAAACAAGGGTTTTGAAATGCGTTTTTCAATCCTTGCGGCGGTTCCCACCGTTCTTTAAGCGCGAAGATTGGTTGAGTTCTTGCGTGCCGACCCTCACCCCAGCCCTCTCCCAAAGAGAGGGAGTCTCCGCAGGGTGTGAAAAGTATAAACAAGGGTTTTGAAATGCGTTTTTCAATCTTTGCAGCGGTTCCCACCAATTTTTTAATATGGCGGCTTGCCTGTTTTAGCTTTGTCACGTTGGTTTTGGCTGTTTAGTGGCGCAGTCACGTCGCTCGTTTGTTGTGTTATTGTTACGGGCGGCTTATCTGTTTCCGCTGTCTTGGAATACGGACGCTCCGCCGGAGTAACGTCCGGCTTCGCAAGGGCACTGGGTTCGCTCCGCTCACGCGGCGTGCCCGTCCGATTCCGCTTTGTCGTATATGTTTGACAAAATCCTTGCGGTGGTAATCGTTTCACTATTTCCGCCCTACTTGCGTGATGTTGGGGGTTGGGAGCAATGGCAATGGGCTGTGGCGATTAACTAATACAAATTTTTGTATCCGTACTGAAAAGAATTAGCCCTTGCGCTCAAAATATAGTTACTATATAATTCTTTCACTATGGAAAAGAAAAAAACTGGAAAATTGTTTGTAATTTCGGGTTCATCCGGCGTGGGCAAGGGTACGCTTTTGAAGATTTTGCTGGAAAATAACCCGGATATCAACCTCTCTATCTCTGCCACAACCCGCCACCCCCGAAAAGGTGAAATTGATGGGGTGAACTACTTTTTTACGGATGAAGAGGACTTTTTAAAAGCGGTTCACAACGGGGAATTTCTCGAATGGGCGCAGTTTAACGGAAATTTGTACGGCACCAAAGAAGCTTATGTGCGAAAAACGCTCAACAAAGGCGAAGATTTAATACTGGAAATCGAAACAAAAGGCGCATTGCAAATAAAGGAAAAGCTGCCCGATGCTGTGCTGATTTTTATTTTGCCTCCGTCGATTGAAGAGCTTGAAAAACGTCTAAGAGGCCGGAATACAGAGGATGAAACTGCTATTCAAAACCGTTTGCATGAAGCGTTTCGCGAGATTGAATGTTCAAAAGATTACGATTACCGCATTGTGAACGATAATTTGCAAAACGCCGTCGATGAGCTGCAAAAAATAGTCAACAAAGAAAGAAGATAGCCGTTTTTTAATATCCGCTGGGCCTGATACCCGGTTGAATCAGGTTATTCAAAATACCATATCCCGGATTGTAATCATCGTAGTCTTTTACGGAACGATTCATAGGATCAGACTCTTTTTTCTCCTCAACCGGCTTTTCTTTTTCTTTTTCTTTTTTCTTTGATTTTCCAAAATTTTCGGGGTCGTTTAGGATAAGTTTTTGGAATTCAACAGTAGAATTGTCTGTTCCGACCGCCATATTAATACCGAAAGTCGTATTGTGCCTGAATAAATCGTATCCGAGCAGAACTTTGAAATCATCCGGCCCGATTACGACATAAAACCTGTTTTCCTGGAAAGTCTTGTCGTTAGGAGTGTCAGAAAGCGCAATCATAGCTGAGTACATGACGGAAAGGTACTTGTTTATGCGTAAAGATTCTCCGAGTTGAATACGCGATTTGCCGTAGAAGTATTTATCAAACCAAAACGGCGAATCGCCAGCCTCTCCGCCCAGAAAATAAGCAAGATATTGCTGCCATCCCCTATATTGCGAGCGGATATATGGGCCGGCGCTTATTACGCCGAATGTATCGCCGGTTCCGTATAAAGAAACGGTTGATTGCACCGAAAGTCCGACATCAAACCCGAATTTTGCATCGGAATTTCTATAACTGTACAAGCCCTTTGAGGTCATGGTCTGCCATCTGAATCTCGTTGTAGAGAAATTTCTTGTTTCGCTCCAATCTTTGAACAAACCGGCTGAATATCTTTGCGCAAAAGTTAACCTGAGGTCTTCGCTTTCAACAGCATCCGGTTCAAATATCAACTGTGCGCCATATTCAGGCATTCTGCCGCCCATCCACCATTCGTTCATGTAGGCGTTTGATGCATATTCTGCCCATACGTGTTTTGTGAATTGATGTCGGCCTCTCATTACAAAATCCTGACGTGCGGTGCTATATCCAAAATCCGTTCTGTTGTATGCATTTTGGAATCGTCCGAAACCGCCGAATCCGATTTCGCTGTCGTCATAGTTGACCATCGGGCCGAGTTTTAACGTGGAAGCGAACGGGAGCCGGAATACATAAGACGGCGCAATGAACGCACCGAGGTTTCTGCGTCCTCCGAATTCGACCATATTGGTTTCTATGTAATCTTGTTCTTTATCTGTGTAAATTTTTATTTTTCCAGTGCTTCCGATTTTCAAATCTTTAAGAAAAACATCGGATTTTTCCAGCGTAACGATATCGCGGTCCTTGTAGCTGTCAATGATGATGACTTTTGCTTTCAGATTCCATTCATTGTTGTATTTTTCTTTGATAAAATACGATCTGTCAAAGCCTTCTTCCAGCATTGGGGTGTCAAAAGAATAAGGCGAACGCACTGCGAGCTTGAAAGTCTGGCTGTCAGTGAATTTTGCCGTTCCTTCCATTGCTTCGACCTTTGCTTTGTTAATGTTGCCTGATTTTGCCCTGATTTGGATGTTCATATGCTCCATAACGGGTTCTGTAATGAGCGCGTTGTCTTCGTTGAGATTTATGTGAACATAATCGCCGGTGATTTGCTCCCTGTCGCGGCTGATTACGATGTTGTCATAGGCTTTTATGTAGTTGGAATCATGGTTAAAAATGATTTTGTCGGCAGTCATGGTTGAATTTTGTTCGGGAAAGAATACTTTTGCGTTTCCGATTGCCTCAAATTCGTGCCTGTCCGGGAAATATTCAATAATATCGCTGTCAACCTGAACGCTGGTGGTTGGCTGTTGAGATTCTGCGGTTGCTGTTTGGGCGGGTTCTTTTTCTTGTTTTTTTGATGTTTTTTCTTTTTTTTCTGCGTCAGAATCCGTATTTTTTTCAAGAATTGAGAAAAATTTCTTTTTTTGCGGGGTTTCTTGCTCGGTTTGTTCGGGTGTTTCTATTGAATTGAGTTCGGGCGAGTCAAAATTTTCCGCGGATAAAGCAGAATTTATCCCGGCAAATAAAAATCCGAATATTAAAAATAAAACCGATATCTTTTTCATTTGATTCCTTTTATCTGATGTAATTTAGCGGATTTTGGGGTTTTCCGTTGACCCTGACTTCAAAATGGCAATGCGGCCCCGTGCTGTAACCTGTTGAACCCTCATAGCCGATAGTTTGGCCTTTTCTGACTGTTTCGCCTGCACTGACAATGTAGTTTGACATGTGTCCGTACAGAGTTGTGGTCGCTTTACCATTATACAATCCGTGGTCCAGGATGACAACTTTTCCGTAACCGCCGTACCAGCCGGAATAAATGACTTTTCCGCTGTTTGCAGCCCGGATTGCACCGCCATTGGGACCTCCGATGTCAATTCCCGAGTGGAATATGCGGCTTTTGAAAATCGGGTGGGTTCTATATCCGAAAGGCGAGGTAATCGGCCCGGCAATAGGCTTCATAAAGCCTGAGGTGATTTTTACCGTGGAGTTTTTCGTCGTTTTGTTAATCATGCTGCCGATTTGTTCGGATTGGCGGGCGAGTTCTCTCTCTGCTTTTTCGTAATATGCTTTGTTTGTACGGTATTTTTGTATTGAGGATTTGTTTCTGTTGATTGCCTCTTGGATGTCTCTTTGTTCGGAGTTTATGTTTTTGATTGAGTACGCAATGATTGATTTTTGCTGTTCAATCTGGTTTCTGAGCGCTCTTGCGCGTTCGGTTTTGGCTTTTAGGTAAGCGAGGCGTTTTTTATCTTTTTTTGTTATCACATTTTGGAAATATATTCTGTCCAAAAATGTGTTCATGTCAGTTGTTGAGAGCAAAAGCTGGAACATGCCCCTGCGTTGTTTTTTAAAAATCTGCCTGACGCGGTTTCTTGCTTTAAATTGTGCCTGAACGAGGTCGGTCTGCACCTGTGCAAGCTCTCTTTCGGCTTCTGAGAGGCGTTCTTCGGCGGTTGAGTATTGTTTTTTATTTTTTTTGAGATTTTCTTCGGAGCGCTCGAGTTTTCTTTGGTTTTTGTAGAGTTTGTTTGTTTCCATTGACTCCAGCATTTTGAATTTTACGACTTTTGCATGCGTTTCTTTTCTTTTTTTCTCAATATGATTGGTCGCCAACACGCTATTGGCGCCAAAAGCAAAAATTAATGTAAATATAAAAAGAGCCTTTATGAAACGGCTTAAATTTGTCATAAAATTAAATCCCAAACAGTTTTTATTTCATTGTAAGCATTGACATAATTACGGGTGCGATTGTAAACCCGATAAAAGCAACGGCGATAACAATTATTATAACTTTTTGGTTTTTTCTGAAAAATTCCATTATTTCCCCTCCAACATTCAGCGTGCTTTGTCCTGAATTTGATTGGCTGCTTCTGCCGAAATCCGTGATTTCGTGCAAAATGCCTTGTTTCCCACAAAATCCCCCGCGATGCGGATTAAAGATTCCTTAATATTTATTTTACACACAAAAAATCCCATTTACAACTTTTGGTAACAAAAAACGGGCTAAATATTAAGCTTTACCCCGTTTTTTATTAAATTTTTAAATTTTTACGCTTCTTCTGCCTCGTCAATTGCCGCTAGCTGCTTCTTTTTCAAATTGTGCATGACTGCGTCGACGAGGAATTCATACGATTTCATTTTTGTAATTTCGGGTGTGAATTCTTTGATTAAAGTTTCTCTCACCATTGCCTCAAGCTTTGCATCGGCAGGTTCTTTTTTGTCATCCGAGCAAATCATATCAATATATTTTGAATTTATTTTATAATCCTGAATTTGTGAGAACATAAGCCATTTTAGCTTAGGTTTTATGGATTTTAACTCTTTTACGATTTTCACATCTTTTAAATTGAACATTTTAACCCCACCTGTTGGTTTTTTCTTCACACACAATTATAAAGTATACTCAAAACTTAAATTTACTCATTTGTGCAATACTCTTAACAATTTGTTACTTTAAATGCATTTTCCTATTTTTTTTTGGGGTTGTCAACTTGTTAATAATTCTCTTTTTAATGCTTTGGGCCAATGGGAGAAAAAAGTGTTGCGGTAAAGTTGCTTAACCTCC
>CALUPP010000094.1 GCA_944322685.1 Candidatus Gastranaerophilales bacterium | reverse complement strand
CGCCATTTTGAACTCGTTTTGGAATCGCACCGGCAAATTTTTTTCGCAAAGCCCTTGCGATTCTGAAATAAGTTCAGGAGGACAACTTTCTCCCGACATTTTGAACTCGTTTTGGAATCGCACCGGCAAATTTTCTTCGCAAAGTCCTTGCGATCCTGAACCAAGTTCAGGATGACAACTTTCTCCCGACATTTTGAACTCGTTTTGGAATCGCACCGGCAAATTTTCTTCGCAAAGCCCTTGCGATCCTGAAACAAGTTCAGGATGACAACTTTCTCCCGCCATTTTGAACTCGTTTTGGAATCGCACCGGCAAATTTTCTTCGCAAAGCCCTTGCGAGCCGGAATCAGCTTCCGAATGACGCGCAGCTTCCGGCATCTTGAATTTTTCAACAAAAAACTCATACCCGTTCAAAAAATATTGCCCCTCGCCCGTGATTTTGACTTCATCTTCGCATTTTTCGGACTTTGAAAAGGTGTAAATTTCTTTTTGCGAAACAAAAAGCCACAAATCCCGCGCAAGCGAGCAGGTTTTGCCGGATTTTGAGGAGGAATTTTCTTCAAGAAAGTCATAAATCTCAAAAACCCTGCGAGAATCGTAATCCAGCCCCAAATCCACCAGCAAATCCAGCAAAATCCGCTTTTTCACGTCTTTTGACAGGGGAAAATACTTTTTTGCATCGATTTTGCCCGATTTTACGATATCTGCCCTGATTTTTTCGAGATATTCACTGATGATGTTCTGCTCTGACTGCGCCGTGACGCTCAATGCGGCGAGAGCGCTTTCTGCGTCGGGGTTTAGCTCTTTAAAAAGCGGAATTATGTTTTTTCTTATAAAATTTCTTTTGTATTTTGTATTTTCGTTGCTTGAATCACAATTCGGGCTTAGGTTTTCGGCTTTGCAGTAATTTTCGATTTCTTTTCTTGTAAAATTCAAAAGCGGGCGGTAGATTTTCATTCCGTTTATGCAATTGTGCTCAAAAATTCCGCACAAACCGCGCATCCCCGTGCCCCGAATCAGTCTGTAAACAACAGTTTCCGCGTTATCGGATTTTGTGTGCGCCAAAAATAGCCCGTCTGCATTGAATTCCTGATATTTTTCGCCAAAAAATTCCAGCCTGGCTTCTCTTGCGCCGGTTTCGGTTTTTGGAGTGTTTTTGCCGAGTTTTTTTGTGATTATGGGGATGTTTCGCGTTTCGCAAAACTCTTTGCAGCGAAATTCTTCATTATCCGATTCTTCTGCGCGCCAGTTGTGGTTGAGGTGGAGGGCGATTATTTTAAATCCGTATTTTTTTGAGATTTTGTGCAGAATATCCAGCATGCAGCTCGAATCAAACCCGCCCGAAAACCCGACAAGATATGTTTTTTCGGGGTGAAAAAGGTCATATTTCTCAAAAAAACTTTCCGCCTGCTCAATCATTTTACAATTGTATGTAAAAACTGTTCAAAATCAATTATTTATATAATAATATTATAGACAGGGGGAAAAATGATTATAAAAACCGTCCCGAACGGGATATTACAGGCAAACACCTATGTTTTGATTGACGAGGACACGAAAGAGGCCGCAATCATTGACTGCGGCGGTGAATTCGCTGTTATTGACGATGTTTTGCAAAAATACGGCGCAAAACCTAAATACATCCTTAACACCCACGCTCATTTTGACCATGTAATGGGCGAAAAAGAGGCCCAGGAAAAAACCGGGCTGCCTGTTTACGTCCATGAGGGGGATAAACGGCTCCTTGAGGGATTAAAAAGACAAACCGCGTTTTTCGGCGTCGGCGATGCCCAGCCTCCGACAGAAATCAGGACTTTTGACGAAAATACGGTGTTTAAGCTCGGAAATCAAGAGATAAAAGTCATCCACACCCCCGGTCATACCCCGGGAAGCGTTTGTTTTCTTGTTGGGGAGGCGCTGATTTCCGGTGATACGCTGTTTTACGGCTCAATCGGCAGAACGGATTTTGAGGGGGGCAGTTTTTCGCAAATCAGCGATTCAATTCAAAATAAACTGTTCAAACTCGACGACAACATCACGGTTTACCCCGGCCATGATGCCCAAACGACAATAGGTTACGAAAAAAAGTACAATTCGCCATTCGGAAAAAATAATTGAAGGAGAAAAAGATGAAATTTAAATTAGCCATGGCACTTTGCCTCACCGCAGTCGGTTTAAGCGCATTCGGCGCGACAAAAGACGTTTTTCTTGAAAAATATTACACCTGCACGCCCTACACTTCGGTTTTTAAGGCGCCTTTGACCGGCGAATCTTATGAAAGAGGCGTTCTCGGAGTTAGAACTGACAGTTTTTCGAAAAATCTTAACTGCGTTTATTACAGGCAGATGTCTTCGTCGGCTTTTCAGCTTTGCCAGCGCAGAACGAACAAACTCTCGACAGATAAGCCTTTTGCGCGCACAAAAGTTGAATGCACAATGACCGACCGCGCCGGCATCAAAAAAGCTCAGGAAGAAATCAGAAATAACAACTACGAAATCGAATACGTCGACGCGCCGACCTACCAACCGATTCAACAGTAGTTACGCAGCCGGAACAGCAACAGAAAGGACAACAAAATGAACAAAAAACTATTTACAGCATTAATTTTAACCTCAATTCTCGCTGTTCCGGCGTTTTGTGCGGATAATTTTAACAAACGGTTAAGCATTTGCAACCCCTACAAAACCGAATTTACGGCAAGCAACGGCCAGGTTTACGAAAAATCGGTCATGGGGGCTCATCTTGATGTGGAAACCGGACTTCGTTCCTGTGTTTTTTATACACAGGTGGCTCAAAACTCTTACAAGCTCTGTAATATTTCGATGAGTGCCTTGAACAGGAAAAATATTGATTTTTCTCAGGCAAAATGTCTTATGACGGATGTAAAAGGCCTTGAATCAATGAAACGCGAGCTGGCTGCGGGCAATTATTATACTCGCAGAGCGATTATAAACAGAATGCACTAGATTCCCGATGAAAATTGGGTTTTTCAGGTAAAATCGGCCGAAAATTCAGTTTTGTCCGGGAGCTGCCCCTGTAAAAGGCTTTTTACGGCCTGATTCCGGGTTTGTAGCTAACCAAGAAGTTTAAATTGTAAAGATAGGAGATTTTTTATGAAAAAAATGTTGTTAATAACGGCGGTTGTTATGTTTGCGGCTTCGGTGCCTGTGATTTGTGCGGAAAATACCCGGGCTGACTTTTTTAAAAGCTTTTCAAACTGCAAACCTGCTTCTTATACGGCAAATTTTGATGACGGCAGCCGAATCCAGCGCACCGTGGTCGGCGCAGGCAGCATAAAAGGCATTTACGCATGCCAGTATAAGGAAGTTTATTCAAACGGCAAAACGCTGAGCTGCGCAATACCGATGCAAAACCTCAAAACCACGGTCGGAGCAATAAACTCCGGCTCTCAGGAGCAAATGTTCAAAAATTATATTGACAGCGGGGTTTGTGAACTAAGCGAATAACAAAAAAGACTTCCTTTTGGAAGTCTTTTTTTAAGAAACTGTCTTAACCTCTCAAACCGAGTTCTTTGATGAGTCCTCTGTATTCTTCAAGGTTTTGTTTTTTCAGGTAGGCGAGAAGTCTTTTTCTTTTACCTACCATCATCAAAAGACCGCGGCGGCCTTGAAAATCTTTTTTGTTTGCTTTCAGGTGTTCTGTAAGCTCATTGATTTTTTGGCTCAGCATAACGATTTGAACGTGAGAAGAACCCGAGTCTTTTTCGTTTTTGCCGTATTTTTTGATGATTTCCTGTTTGTTTTTCAAGTTTATTGACATTTTTTGTTCCTTTTCCAATTAGCTTAAGTTGGTGGCGTAAACTAATCTTCTTTTCAAAGGATACCATTTAAAAGCCCCAAGTCAAGCATGGTTGGCGGAAATTTTTAAGTCATGTTACGCGGATTTT
>CALUPP010000093.1 GCA_944322685.1 Candidatus Gastranaerophilales bacterium | reverse complement strand
TCCATATCGAGTGATTTTTTGAAGTTTTCGGCCGCAGCCTTGTAATTCTGCATTGCCTGATAGCTTGCGCCGATTCCGACGAGCGCCTCGGGCGTCATCGGGCTGATTTTTGAGTAAAGATTTATTGCCTCCTGGTATTTTCCGGCCTTAAAGCAGTCTGACGCGTTAGAATAGAGCAGCGATGATTCTTCTTCGCCCAAAATTGTGAGTTGTTTTTGAAATTCGGCATTTTCCGGGAAAAGGGCTTTTCCGTTGGTCAAAATCTCTTTTGCCTTGTCAAATTGGCTTTTTTGCTTGTACGCAGCGGCTATATTCAGGTAGGCGTCAGCATTTTTCGGGTCAAGTTTTATGACCTGGTCGTAGTATGTTATTGCTTCGTCGAATTTTTTGTTTTTGTGAAGCTGATATGCGTATTCGTAAACCGTATCGGGGTTATTCGGGCTGTTTTTTACCTCATTAGCCAGATATGCAAGCATTTCTTCCGGCTTCATGTCGCTTTTGACCATATCAAAGAGCTCGTCTTTGATTTTTTGGTTGTTCGGCTCAAGGTTTATCGCCAGTTTGTAATTCTGAACCGCCGCATCTCTCATACCGAGCGCGCGCAGGCACTGGGCTTTGTAGTAATATGCGAGTGTATAGTTCGGGTAAAGGCGCAAAATCGAGTCATAACCCTCAATTGCGGTTTCGTATTCTTTTTTCTGCTGGTAAAGCGTGCTGTGGTTGAGCCTTGTCACAACGCTTGAGGGGTTGAGCTTTTCAGCAAGCTGATATTCTGCAAGAGCGCTGTCAAGATTGCCTCTTTTTTGATAAATTGCGCCGAGATTCGCATGAACATCGGCATCATCAGGGGTTGCAGCGGCTTTTTGTTTCCAAATATTCTCCAGAGCGAGCAAAATTTCTTCATTTTCTGATGAACTTGACAGCGCGAGCGTGTATTCTTTCGCTGCTTTGTCCATTGCGCCGGTTCTTTCGTAAACTCTTGCCAATTTCAGGTGGGTGTTGGCGTTTTGCGGGTCGTCGTAAAGCGCTCTTTCAAAGTAAGTTGCGGATTGGTCGTTTAAGTTCAAAATATAATATATTTCACCCAGTGCAACCAACGCATCCTTTCTGTATTTTGCATCTGCCTGCGCTGCTTGGAATTCTGTCACTGCTGCGGCGAATTCACCTTGCGCCCGGAGGGATTTTCCGGCGTTAAAACGGCCTTTGGGCGTCATATCTGCGTTGAGCGCGCTAAGGACGTTCTTTAGGTTGTTTTCGGTAATCGTAATATTGTCGAGAGTTTGGGCATCAATGGGGGTTACGCTGTAAAATTTAAGATAAAAAAGCGCCGAACGCAGATCGTTGGCCGCGTTTTTGTAATCCATCATCCGGTTGTTGTAATACGCGGCGCGCGCCAGGTATGCATTCGTAATTTGAATCTTTGACGATTCGTCATTCGGGTTGTCCCTGAGTGCTTTTTTGAATTCTGTTATTGCGGGAGTGAATTGCTGTGATTTTAAATATTGCACGCCGGTTTCATAGGCGCCCGACATCGGTTTTGAGTAAGGATCGTCGTAATCCTGCGCAAACGCGCCCGTGGACGAAAACATCATGATTGCTGCCAATAGTAATATTTGTTTTTTCATAGCTCAACTCTCCGAATGCTAATTTTTCGATATTACAATTATAGTGCAAAATCAACAATAATCATACAAGGTTATTTTTTAGTATAGTACATGGGGTAATTGTCATATTAAATGAACATTTTTTAAAATAGTTCGTTAAGGATAATATGAGCATTATTTTTTTGAAAAAAATCCTCCCTAAAGATTATGCAACAGGGAAAATAGTAAACTATAATTGTTCCAAAGCGCTCATTGAGCGGGAGGAATATGAGGTTTAGGCTGACAACTATGATAGTTTTTGCTGTTCTGTGTATTTTTACACAGAATTTTGCGCTGGCAATTACAGAAATCAAGGAAGGCGCGATGCTCAGCCTTGAAGATTGCATTGAAATCGCGCTGGAAAACAGCCCTGAGATAAATATTTCAAAAAATAACCAAAAAATTTATAAAAGCCGTATCGGCCAGGCAAAATCCGATTATTTTCCGACAATTGGTGCAGGCGGCGGTTATTATAACCAAAACGGGAACACCTCCGGCAACCGCACGCTCTCAAACAACATGGATTATTATTCAATGAGCGCATCTTTGAACATGATGTTCTACAATTTCGGAAAAACGGGCGCAAAAATAAACATGCAAAAATTCTATAAAATTGCGTCCGATTTTGACCTTGAAAATATGCGGCTTACGACGGTTTACAACGTAAAAACGGCATATTACGGCGTTCTTGCCGCTCAGGCGACAAGACAGGTTGCCCGGGCAAACGTCGCGATGAATGAAAGAACCTACAATCAGATTAAGGCGTTTTTTGAAGAGGGAATCCGCTCGAAAATCGACCTTGTGAACGCTGAGGTGAACCTCTCCGATTCGAAAATTGAGCTTGTTACGGCGGAAAAAGCCTATCAAAGCGCGCTCGTTAAGCTCAACAACTCAATGTACACCGCTTATGCGCCGGCTTATTCGATAAAAAACACGGAAAGCTTCAATTTTAAAAATAATGTTTATACTGACGTTAATCTTGTCAATATTGCCGAAACAAAAGACCTCAGCGCCCCGCCGAAACAGCCGAAAAACGCTGTTTTTACATCTTCCGTTGAAAAAAGCAGCATATTGAAAGATTATGTGTTCAAGCCGTTCCAATATTCGTTCGACGAGTCGGTAAAAATCGCAAATGAAAAGCGTCCCGACCTAAAATCTTATGAATCCACTTACAAAGCAATGGAAGAATCCCTAAAATACACAAAACGCGAATATTTTCCGTCATTGAGCGGCCGTGCGGGCTACGGATACCGCAGCATGGACGGAAATACAACAAATAGCTTTAGTCTTTCGGCCACGCTCGAGGCAAGCAGCATAAATATCATGAATACAAAATGCAAAATCGACGAAGCAAAGGCTCAGCTTGAAATTGCAAAGGAAAATGTAAATCTTGTAAAACAAAACATCTATTTTGAGGTACAATCCGCATATATCGATATGAAACAGATTGAAGAACGGCTTCCGCTTCTTGCGTCGAAAGTCCGCCAGACGCTCGAAAACTACGAACTGGCTGACGGACGCTATGAGGTCGGAATCGGCAACTATATTGAGCTTCAGGATGCAAAAGTTAACTATAACAACGCACAACAGTCTTATGTAAAAGCCATTTATGACTACAATGTGGCTCGTGCGGCGCTTGAAAAAGCAATGGGAGAATCATAATGAACAAAAAAATCATAATATCCGTAAGTATTTTGATGGCTGTATTGGTTGTGAGCGCCGGTTTTTGGAAAAATAACAAAAAACCGGATTATCTTATCCGTCATGTTAAAAAACATACGATAACACAGGTCGTAGAAGCCTCGGGAACCGTCCAGCCGGTTCAAACTGTCAGTATTGGTTCTCAGGTTTCGGGCATGATTAAAGAAATTTATGTGGATTACAACTCCAAGGTAAAAAAAGGCCAGCTCCTCGCACAAATTGACACATCGCTTTTTACTGCGCAGGTTGAGCAGGCCCAGGCCAATATCTCAAATGCAAAAGCGAGCCTGGCAAGGGTTCAGGCGGTTGCTGACAACGACAAAAAAACGTTGAACCGATACAGAAACCTTTACCAGCGGAATTTTATCGCAAAAAGCGAGCTTGATTTAGCCGAATCAACATACAAATCCGACCTTGCTCAAATCGCGGCTGCAAAAGCGCAAATTGCCCAGGCATCTGCGGCTTATAATACAGCTGCTGCGAACCTGCGATATACAAGAATTGTTTCGCCGGTGGACGGAGTTGTTGTTTCCAGGGGGGTCGATGTGGGTCAGACCGTTGCTGCAAGCTTCCAGACGCCTGAATTGTTCTCGGTTGCGCAGGATTTGACGCAAATGCAGATAGAAGCGAGCGTTTCTGAGGCTGATATTGGTAAAGTCAGCGTCGGCCAAGAGGTTACGTATACTCTTGACGGCTATCAGGACAGCGTTTTTGAGGGAAAAGTGCTTCAGGTGCGCATTTCTCCGACTACGGTGCAGAATGTTGTTACTTACACAGTAATTATTCAGGTCAACAACGAGGATATGAAGCTTATCCCCGGCATGACCGCAAATGTGTCTATTATTACGAACAAAAAGGCTGATGTCCTCAGTGTTCCGAACGCTGCGCTCAAATTTACGCCTTATACGGACGGAAGCGGCCCGAAATACAAAGAACAGGGCATTTGGGTTATGAAAAACAAAAAACCTGAAAGAATTACAATAAAAACGGGCGCTGCCGATGACACTCATACCGAAATCATCTCGGATAAGGTCGCCGAGGGCGATGCCGTGATAGTCGGCATAAAAGGGCAGGATTCGTCTAAGAAGAACCAGCCGCGCGGCCCGAGATTTTTGTAAATCGGAAGCTGATTTCGCCTGATATCAATAAAAAGGAGCAAAAATGAGCCTGATTGAGGTAAAACATGCAATAAAAACCTATTCGACCGGAGATTCTTCGTTCAATGCGCTGAACGATGTGTCTTTGAGCGTTGAGGATGGCGAATTTGTTGCGATTATGGGCACTTCGGGCTCGGGAAAATCCACTTTTATGAACATGCTCGGCTGCCTTGACAAGCCGACTTCCGGTTCGTACCTGCTTGACGGGATTGATGTAATAAATCTTGATTCGGACAAGCTCGCCGAAATTCGGAATCTCAAGCTCGGCTTCGTTTTTCAGGGGTTTAACCTGATATCAAGAACGAGCGCAATCGAAAATGTCGAACTTCCGATGATTTACAAGGGTGTTGACCCTGTTGAGCGCCTTGAAAGGGCGATGAATGCATTAAAAATAGTGGGTTTGCAAGGCAGGGAAGAACATTTGCCCAACCAGCTTTCAGGCGGCCAGCAGCAAAGGGTTGCGATTGCGCGTGCGATAGTCAATGATGCGCCGGTTATTCTCGCTGACGAGCCTACGGGGAACCTTGATTCAAAAACGAGTTATGAAGTGATGGATTTTTTCTGCGAATTGAACGACAAATACAAAAAAACCATTGTTCTTGTCACGCACGAGCCTGATATTGCCGAATATTGCAAGAGAACGGTTCGTTTTAAGGACGGAAATATTGTTTCTGACGAGGTTACGCGATGATTGATTTTATTTCCACGTTCAAAATTGCGCTCCGTTCGCTAAAAATAAACAAAATGCGCTCGATTTTGACCAGTTTGGGCATAATCATCGGTGTAAGCGCGGTTATTATCATGCTTGCGGTGGGTTCCGGCGCCAGCAAGAGGATTGCGGATGATATGGCCTCAATGGGCAGCAATTTGCTTATGGTGCGCTCCGGTTCATCGAATTCCGGCGGTGTTCGCGGCGGAAGCGGTACTCAGCCTACGCTGACATTGAAAGATGCCTATGCGATTGAGGATAATTGCCCCGCTGTTGCTTATGTTGCGCCATATATGAGCGAGGCTCAGCAGGTTACTTACGGAAATCAGAACTGGGCGACCAGCGCTGCGGGTACTACTGCTTCTTATTTTAAGATTCGCGATTGGGAAATCAAAGACGGCCGCAATTTTACCGAAGATGACAACAAAAACATCACAAAAGTCGCAATAATCGGCAATACCGTGGCAATAAACCTTTTTGGCGATGTTGATCCGATGAATAAAACGATAAGAATCGGAAGCGTGCCGTTTAAAATCGTCGGCGTGCTCGAAACCAAGGGCCAGAACGGCATGGGGCAGGATCAGGACGATATTATTTTCATTCCCATCACCACTGCGCAAAAAAAGCTGTTCGGGACGGATTTTCCGGGCATGGTCAAGCTCATTAACATAAAAGCCGTCAGCACGGAGGAGCTTAGTGCGGCTGAGGAGCAGATTACGGAGCTTTTGAGGGTTCGTCATCATATCGGCAAGAACAAAGATGACGATTTTACCGTCAGAAACCTCACCCAGATGATGGAATCCGCCAAAGAAGCGACCAGAACCATGGCGATTTTGCTCGGTTCGATTGCGGGCGTTTCGCTTTTGGTCGGGGGAATCGGAATTATGAACATCATGCTTGTTTCTGTAACGGAAAGAACCAAAGAAATCGGCATTCGTATGGCAATCGGCGCAAAAGCGGGCGATATACGGATTCAGTTTTTGATAGAATCTTTGCTTTTGTCGTTTGCGGGCGGAATTTTGGGCATTCTTATCGGGGTTTTGGGCGCTTACGGGATACAGGTCTTTTCGGACATGCGAATAGCGATTTCTTCGTTTTCTATTTTGCTTTCGTTCGGATTTTCGGGGTTGATTGGGGTCGTTTTCGGGTATTATCCGGCTTACAAGGCTTCTTTGCTCAATCCGATTGATGCTTTGCGCTACGAATAGTTATCGAATACATTAATAACCGGGTTATGAAATTTTTTTTGCGCTAATCCTTGTTGATTGTGTGAATTCCGTGTGTTTTGGCACTTATTATAGATAAATTTTACGGCTAAATCTTCAATCCTGCTTTTTCATCGGTTTTTGCGTTTGCTTTTGCCAAATCTTCAAGAAAACAAGCGCCGATTACCCCCGAAAAATCACCCAGCTTCGCTTTTCTGAATTCGATTGTCTTTGCAGGAATCGGGAGCGCTTTTGAGCGGGCTTTTTTTATTGTTCTCTCATAGAATTCGTCGATTGCGTCTATCAAACCGCCTCCCAGAATAATGATTTCGGGGTTGTAAAAGTTGATAACGGTCGCAAGCCCGTTCGAAAGGTAATCAGAAGCTTCATAAAGCGTTTGGGTTACCAGTTCGTCATGGAGTGCGAGGGCTTTTTTCAATATTTTTGAGCTTATTCTTTTTCCGTCGGCCAAAAGTTCGGTGATTACTGATTCGCGGCCTTTTTTTAATGCTCCCGTAATCCTGTGTTCAATTGCCGTTCTTGATGCGTAAGCCTCAAGGCAGCCGTTTCCGCCGCATCCGCAGGGCCTTCCGCCCGCATCAACGATTATGTGTCCGATTTCGCCGGCTGTTCCGGAGGCTCCGTAGTAAATTTTTCCGTCTTTTGCGATTCCTGAGCCGATTCCCGTGCCGACAAAGATGCAAACAATATTGTTGAACCCGACACCCGAGCCGAATTTCATTTCTCCGACCGTTGCGATGCCTACGTCGTTGCCCAAAAACGTCGGAATGTAAAATTGGCGTTCAAGAATGGCTTTCAGGTTGATATTTTGGCAGTTGAGGTTCGGAGCGTTTATCAAAATCCCTTTTTCCCTGTTTACCTGACCCGGCGCGCCTATGCCGATTGAGCTGATTTGATGAATATCGAGTTTTGTCGCCTCAAGAAGCTCGTTTATTGATTGGATTATCTTATTTATTACATAATCCGCCCCGTTTTCAGCGCGTGTTTTGTGTTTTGTGAAATATTCCACATGGCCGGTTTCTTTGTCAACAAGTCCGGTCAAAATTTTTGTTCCGCCTAAGTCAATTCCTATCGCGTAGTTGGGCATATTCTTCTCCGTTCGGGTTATGTCCTTTTTACAAAATTATATCATGGTTTTTTGTTATTTTTTCCGCTTTATTGCTTTTTCACGTTTTAACTTTATGGAAATTTTTTGTCCGATTTTGTGAAATTATTTAATATTAAGTTTTGTAAGGCACCATTCTTGTAATATTTAGCACAAATTTTTTGTTTTGCACATGAAAAAAGGCAATTTTAACGAGCGAAAAGTTTTAATAAGTATATACACATTATTTAGAGAACACGGGAGATTAACTATGGGATTAAATTCTATTCAGGGAGCAGCTGTGAATGCAAGCAGTACAGTTTACGGCAAAACAACAACTACAAATCCGATTGAGGATGAGGATATTTCTATATTGAAGAATAATCACACCAATGAAGAAACAACAAATGACCTTTCTTCCCAAAAAGCAACAGCCATGAAAAAACTTGAAGAACTGGGGCTGGAAAATGTTGCAAATAAAAATGTAGTTAATGTTGAAACGTTTGAAAACGGGCATTATGTAAGGCTTAGATACGATGACGGCTCGGTTTTCACAATGGAAAGAAATAATAATGCCGAAGATGCAAAATTGTCCGTAGATTATGGCGCAACTGGCGCTTCGTACACGATTCAAGGGGCAAATGCCGTATTTAAGGCCGGAAAATATGTTGAAAACGTAAATATCAGCGGCAGAAGTGCCAGTTTGACAATCAACACGGCAAACGGCAAGTCCACAAATATCCATGTGGGCGAACTTGCCAGAAATATCACAATTATTCCCGACGGCACAATGAAAACCGACAAATTAATCCAGCCGGCCGGCATGTTTCAGGGTAATTCCGGATTTTTGAACACAGAGAAAGTTACGGAAATTTCTGAAAAAACCGTAGTAAACCCCTAAGAACGGTAAAAAGTTAAATTTTATATGCGTTTTGTGCGGAAAGTGCCATTGGTGCTTTCCGCACGGCATTTGGGCGGGATTTTGTAGGGCTTTTGCGCGGGATTTGCGCCGCAGGGGCGGGGAAATTGCTTGAAAATTAAGAAAATAGCGAGAAATGGTTTTGGGAATTAGAAAAAAGCGGGATTTTCCGCCGGACGTGCAATAATTTTTAAAACCGTCGCTATACGTTTTTAAAAATTACTGCCCATCCGGCTTGGCTTTTTGAGAAAGGGTTTGAGGAATGCTTTTGAAATGGGGAAAAAGCGGGATTTTCGCCGGATGTGCAATAATTTTTAAAACCGGATCGCTGCGCTATAAGTTTTTAAAAATTATTACCCATCCGGCTCGGCTTTTTGAAAAAGGGTTGGGAAATGGCCTAAAAATTAAGGAAATTTAGGGAAAACGGCTCGGAATTTAAGGAAAAGCGTGAAAAATGGCATAAAAAGACCTGAAAAAACATAAAAAATAGAAAAATCGTACAAAATCTGCACTCATACGTCTGATTTACAAAAAATCTCGCAAAATAAATGCCCGCAGCCCGCCAGCCCCTAAACCAGCTCTCCCGCAATATGCCAGGTGCTTGCTTTTGTGATTTTGACGTTTACAAATTCGCCGATGAGGTCTTTTGAACCCTCAAAATGCGCAATTTTGTTGTTTCTTGCGCGTCCTGCAAGAATCGTCTTTCCACCCCGCTCCTCAAACGATTCAACCAGGATTTCGAGCGTTTTTCCGACGAATTTTTGGTTGGATTTTAAGCAAGCCTCGCGGTTTTTTTCGTTCAAAACGGCAAGCCGGTTCATTTTTGTTTCTTCATCGATAAATTTGTCCACCCAGCGGGCTGCTTTTGTCTTTTCTCGCGGGGAATACGCCGCTGTGTTCGAATAATCCAGCTCAAACTCGTCAATCGCGCTCAAAGTTTCATTGAACTGTTCTTCGGTTTCCCCGGGGAATCCGGCAATAAAATCCGACGTGATTGTTACATTTTCAAACGCTTTTCTGATTTTTCCGACGATTTTTCCGTATTCTTCGCGCGTGTAGCGGCGGTTCATGTCCTTGAGAAGCGTTGTGCTGCCGGATTGCATAGGAATATGAAAATATTCGCACACTTTTTCGCATTCGCCGACCGCTTTTATCAAATCATCCGAAATATCGGTCGGATATGAGGTTACAAAACGGATTCTGAACTTTCCGCCGATTTTGTTGAGCTCTCTTAAAAGGTTTGCGAGCGTAACTTCTTCGCCGAGCCCTTTTCCGTAGCTGTCAACGTTCTGGCCGAGCAGCGTGATTTCTTTAAAGCCGTTTTCAAGCGCTTTTTTTGCTTCCAATATGATTTTTTCAGGCTCCCTGCTTCTTTCCCGGCCTCTTGTGAACGGAACTATGCAGTATGTGCAGAAATTGTCGCACCCTTCCATAATCGGAATCCACGCATTCAGGCTTTTTGCGCGTTTTATTTCAAATTGGCTCTCGTCTGCCTCAAAAGGACGCTCGGAAACTGCGCAAACCTTTTCTCCCGCCTCAATTCGTTTTACCAGCTCAGGCAGCATGTAAAGATTCGATGGCCCGAACACCAAATCAATGTAAGGGAATCTTTTTTGAAGCTTTTCTTTGTCCTGCTGGGCTACGCAGCCGCAAAAACCGATTTTTAAGTTTTCGTTTCGCTCTTTTTTCCATTTTCCCCATACACCCACGCAGCTGTATGCCTTGTCCGCGGAAAGCTGGCGGATTGAGCAGGTGTTTATTATCAAAAAGTCGGCTTCTTTGGGTTCCGTTGTTTCTTCATAGCCGAAATGCGACAGCATTCCGAGGATTCTTTCCGAATCCGACTTGTTCATCTGGCAGCCCAGCGTTTCAATATAAACCTTTTTCATAATTTCCCTATAAATTTTCTTTCCGTAAATAATTATAACCAAAAAATAACCTGTTCATTGCAATTTTCTTCGCACCCATCGTATAATATATTTGAATAAGGGCGCACAGGCGTTTCAAACGGTTTAGACCCTGAAACAAGTTCAGGGTGACAGAAAGAACTTGTCATTCCGAACTTGATTCGGAATCGCCTTATGAAGGTAAATCCGGCAAAAAACTGCAATCCCGAAACAGGCGCAGGGCAAGCAAATACATACGTTGAGAGGGCGGAAATGTTAGAAACTTTGAATAAATTAAGCACAATTTCAGATTTAGCAAAAGAAGTACTTGATATCGAGGCAAATTCGGTTTTGAAACTGAAAGAACGTATTAACGGGGACTTTGAAAAGGCAATCGATATTTTGTATAACTGCAAAGGCCGCGTAATCATTACCGGCATGGGGAAATCGGGTCATATCGGGCGAAAAATCGCCGCAACTCTCTCCTCAACCGGCACTCCGTCTTATTTTCTCCATCCGGCGGAGAGCACGCACGGTGATTCCGGCATAATTACCCGCGAAGATGTCGTTGTTGCGATTTCAAACAGCGGTGAAACCTCGGAACTTTTGAATTTATTGCCCTTGATTGAGCGTTTCGGGGTGCCGATGATTGCGATGACCGGAAAATTGAACTCAACGCTTGCGCAAAAAAGCGATGTAACACTCGATATTTCCGTAGAAAAGGAAGCATGCCCCCTGGGCAAGGCTCCGACCGCTAGTACGACGGCGACGCTTGCAATGGGCGATGCGCTGGCCATTTGTCTGCTTAAAAAACGCGGTTTTACGGAGGAGGATTTTCTTATGTTCCATCCGTCGGGCGCTCTGGGCAAGGGTGTGCTTTACAAGGTTGCGGATTTGATGATTACCGGCGAAAGGCTGCCTGTTATCAACGAAAAATCCTCATTCCACGATACGATTAAGTTTATTTCGGATAAAAAGCTCGGATGTGCCATTATCACGAACGAAAACGGCGTTATGCTGGGCGTTTTGACAGACGGCGATATCAGAAGAACGCTTTTGAAATACGATTCGACCGCAAACTTGCTTGCTCGCGACGTTATGACCCAAAATCCGAAAACCGTTCTCGCTTCTGACCTTGCGGCAAAGGCTCTGCATATCATGGAAAAACATTCCATCACTTCGCTTGTTGTTTGTGATGATGATAAAAAGCCAATCGGCTTGATTCACATTCATGACTTGCTGAAAGCGGGGATTGCGTAATGACGGATTTGGAAAACAGGACAAAAAACATAAAAGCGGTGCTTTTTGACGTTGACGGCGTTTTGACGGACGGATCTTTGACTTTTGACGAGGACGGCAGGGAGCTGAAAACGTTCAACGCCAAAGACGGCCAGGGAATTGTCATGTTAAACAGAGCCGGGATTCTGACAGGAATCATAACGGCGCGAAAAAACCCCACTGTCCGCCACAGGTTTGAAAATCTCGGCATGACCAAGCTCTATGAGGGCGAAAAGAACAAAATCGCCGCGCTAGAAGATTTTATGAAAGAATTTGTGCTTAATTTTGATGAAATCGCTTATGTTGGCGATGATTTGCCGGATATTTGCGTGCTTTCAAAGGTCGGGCTGGCTTGCACGCCGGCTGACGGGATGGACGAGGTCAAAAAATATGCGCATTTCATCTCCACAAAAAACGGCGGACGCGGTGCGGTGAGAGAAATCTGCGATTTTATACTGAAAAACTCGGGAAGATACCCGGAAATTACCGAAAAAGGCTTTCTTTTTAAGGTTTAGATATTTCCCTTTTTACTTATAACGCCTACACCCTCTTCTCGGAGAGTTAGCTAGTAGGGTGGGAATAGCGAAGCGTTTCCCACCGGAATGATTTTGCGGTTGATTACAACAAAAAGCCCTTCTTAAAATAAGAAGGGCTTTTGTTTATTTTTTTATTAATTAGTCATCAGCGTGGCCGGCTGTGCCGAGGACATCTCTCATTTTGTGCATAACCATTTCTTTAACGGCTGTTCTGCCGGGGCCCATGTATTCTCTGGGGTCGAATTTTTCGGGGTGTTCAACGAAAAATTCGCGGATTGTAGATGTCATTGCCAATCTAAGGTCAGTGTCGATGTTAATTTTAGCTACGCCGTGTTTTGAAGCGTAGTTGAGCATGTCTTCAGGTACGCCCTGTGCGTTCGGGAGATTTCCGCCGAATTTGTTGCACTTTTCAACGAGGTTCTGCGGAACTGAAGATGAACCGTGAAGAACAATCGGGAAATCGCCGAAACCAGCTTCTTTCAGGGCATCTTTGATTTCTTTCAGTCTGTCAAAGTCTAATTTTGCTTCGCCTTTGAATTTGTAAGCGCCGTGAGAGGTTCCGATAGCGATTGCCAATGAATCGCAGCCTGTCTGTTTAACAAATTCTACTGCTTCATGAACGTTAGTATATTTTGCGTCTTTTTCGCTTACATTTACGTCATCTTCAACGCCGGCGAGTTTTCCGAGCTCAGCTTCTACTGAAACGCCTCTTTCGTGAGCGTATTCAACAACTTTTTTAGTAATTGCAACGTTTTCTTCAAACGGGAATCTTGAACCGTCAATCATTACAGAAGAGAAACCGCCGTCGATGCAAGCTTTGCAAATTTCAAAGTCAGCACCGTGATCCAGGTGAAGCGCAATAGGTACGGTAGTTGTAGCGAGTGCTGCTTCAACCAATTTTACGAGGTAAGTTTGGTTAGCGTATTTTCTTGCGCCTGCCGAAACCTGCAAAATAATAGGTGAACGGGTTTCTTCAGCTGCTTCTGCAATAGCTTGAAGAATTTCCATGTTGTTTACGTTGTAAGCACCGATAGCATAACCGCCGGCAAGTGCTTTTTTGAACATTTCGTTTGTTCCAACTAATTTTCTTTCTGCCATTTGAGTTTCTCCTCTTTTTTCTATGACCTGATAATATAATTAATCGTGTCTATACACACTGAATGTACCGCAAAAAAATTATGAATACAAGTTTGTTTGCTTTGTTGATTTTTGCTGTTTTGTAATTTTATTTTCAATAAATTTGTAAAAATGACTGATATCCGTTGTAAAAATGTGAAAATCCGCATTTTTTACGAAAGAATGGTGGTTTGATAGCGTAAATCGCAAAAAAATGCTGCTGTTGGGCTAAAAATCCGACCTGCTTACGTGAGAATTTACACACCCAGGGGAGCTAAAAGCCAAAACATGGATTTTGCAATGTAATCCTCTGTTTTTGCGTCATTTCTTGCCATCCATCATGCCAAAATTTCTTCCGTGTGTTTCAATTGTGAAGAAAATGCAACAATACCCAGCTCTGCGCAAAAGTTCATGCTAAAATTTAACTATGCAAAAGAGAAAAATCGCATATATTGTTATTCTTGTTCTGGTAGTAGTGGGATGCTTGTGGGCGTTTATTTCCGCGGGTGTTATCACGCGCAATTTTAAGAAAAGCGTGCTTACCAGTGCCGGCGAACGCCAGGAATTGAACATCAAAAACCTGATTATTACAGAAACCAAGGACGATAAAAAGTTCTGGGAGCTGTATGCCGAAAGCGGCTACTATGACAGCGTTAATAAAGTGGCGATTTTGTACGATTTGATAGGAAACTTCTACGATGATGACAAAGTCGTCCTCAGTATGAAATCAACAAAGGGCACATTTGACGAAAATACAAAAAAAGTAATATTATATGACGATACATATATCGTTTATAAGGACGGCACGAACGTAAAAGCCGACAGATTTGTCTGGACAGGGAAAGAGGACGATATCACGGCGACCGGAAACGTTGTTATAAGAAGATATGGCGAAATCCGCACCTTTAGCGACAAAGCCGTGCTCAGCAACCAGCAGACCAAGGTGAAAATTATCGGCCGCTCAAGAACCGAACTTTACAGCAAGGGGAATTTTAATGAAAAACTTTAAAATATTCATTTTTATAGCAATTTTGTGCACGGCAACTATCACGGCCGTATTGGCGAATGACTTGTCGGTCTCGGCTGACAGACAATCTTTCAAAATGGAAGAAAATAAGGCAAAATTTGAAGGCAACGTCAAAGTTCAGTACGAAGAATTGACCGTAACCGGCCCCAGAGCTGAGGTTAACATTGATCCTAAGTCAAAAAAACTTACGGAAGCGGTGTTTTTTGACCAGCCGTACGTGGTTGAGGTCAAAAAGGGAAAAACAAACGAGATTAAATCCAATATTTTGAAAATGTCCCTGCTGAATAAAACCGTCAGAGCCGAGGGCAACACGCAAACTACGGTCAGAGAGGACGGAAACCTGAAACCGACTGTTATTATTACGGCAGATACGCAGGAATACGACACAAACACCAAAACTCTCACGGCAGAGGGCAGCGTAATTATTTATTACAAAGATATTGAAACTTTTTCGGACAAGGCGGTTGCAAATCTGACAAAAGAGGGTGATTTGAAAAAAATTACCCTGACTGGGCACGGAAAACTCAAACAAAATGACAGCGTTATTACCGGAAATCAGTTTGTTTACGATGCGATAACCGAGGAGGCCTGGGCGACCGGAAATACCCATTCTGACGTGCTCATGGATGATTCAAGAATAAAAGTTTGGGCTGACAGGCAGCAGTACAACAAAAAAACGAATGTTTTGATGGCGAACGGGGCTGTTCATGTTATTTACAAGGATTATGACGCAAAAGGGCCCAAGGCTACCGTTTATCCGGATCCGAAAACCGGAAAATTCAACGAAGTCGTCTTTATCGGGCGTTCTACCATTGTTGAATCCATGCGAAGCATCACGGCTGACCGCATCAACATGTTCCTCAACCCGAAAAATTTCTTCGCTGAGGGCAATGTTAAAACTGTCATCAAAAATATTCAAAGCCAAAAGGACGATGTTCTATAATTTCGCCTAGATTCCGAAATATAGCGGCGTATCTTGAACCGGCGAGACGATTTTGTTGCAGAATCGTGTGTTTGAGAAATGGTTTTTGTAGATACTTTCAAAATACTCGACCTTGAGGCCCAGCGATTTTAGGCCAATCGGGCGGTTCAGCTCTTGGGCTTTGATATGGTTGATTAGTTTTACCAGCAGTTTTTTCGCTTTATCCAACTTTTACCCCTGTCAAAAACATTTTTTGTATTGTATAATTCTTATTAATAGAATTACTGAAAAAGTCAATGAAAACATTGACGGAAAGGATTAAAATATGTCAGGAAAAGTCACAAAAGAAATGAGCATAATTGAGATTGTACAAAACTACCCACAGTCATTGGAAGTTTTTGCAAAATACGGCCTTGGCTGCATCGGGTGCGCTGCTGCAAGATTTGAAAACCTCGAAGCAGGCGCAAAAGTTCATGGCGTTGATCCTGAGCAGATGGTTGCGGAAATTAATGCTCTGATTGATTAATAAAAAATGAATTTTGCATAAAAAAACAGGCCTTTGAGCCTGTTTTTTGTTTTTATTCTTTTATTTCAACAGGAATGGTAGCAAATGCGGCATGCCGAAAAATCAGGTTTTGTTTGGATTCTGTTTCTTTTTTAGTTTCTTTGGCTTTTTCTTCGCCATTGTGTGTTAACAAGAATCTCATCATTTCGGGACTAAACATTTAAACCTGCACTTTCCTTTTCCAAGCCATAATTTGCCTACATATTATTAAACACATTAATTGAGCGGCATGTTCGTTTTTTTACATAAATTTTACAAAATCGTAACAATTGTTTAACGTTTTGCGCTGATTTCGGGTGAAAATTGCGGAAATTTGGGATTTTTATTTTTTGTTTTGAAAAGTTGGCGAATTATCCGGCCTTTTTGATGCTTTTAGGGTTAAATTTTCATCTTTTTGACGGGAAATCTTCTTCGAAAAGTTCACAAACGGCCTTTCTTTGGCGGATAGTTGTTATGTTAATGGTGTTTTGTGCAGCCCGCTTTCTATTTCTGTTGCAGTAGGGCTGAAAGCCTTTTTCAAGGCAAGATTTTCACGCTTGATGATTGGCGGGAACCGCTGCATATATGAAAAAACACATTTCAAAAGCCTTGTTTGAGCTTTGCCCCCTGCAAAGGTTGTTGGGGTGGAAATCCGGCCTAAAATGCGCATATCCGACTCGCTATTTTAGCAGCGAAATGCAATATTCATCCGTATCTTCAAATTTTGACTTCTCAAAACCGGCGATGGTGTTGAAAAGATGGGTCAAAAGTATAGAAACGTACTTTGGCGGCAAATTGCTAAGGTCAATGACGAATTCGTTTATGCCGATTTCTTGTAATTTCCCGATGTGTTCGTAAAGATGCAAAATATAATCCTGAAACATGTGCATCCGGCAAAAACCGTCTACAACAAAGGGGAAAACCTTTTTCAAAGAGGGGTCTTTCAGCGCATAATTGCCGTTGTGGCACGGAGCTTTGCAAGAAAGCCGGGAAACTATTGCGCTGTCATTGTTCAAAGGGCATAATCCGAGGCTGGGAATCCTTACATTGCCCGCGATTGTCAGTTTTTTGTTCGGAATGATATTTTTAATTTTTTTTATGCAATTTTTGATGTTTGTTATGTTTTCGAACGTGCTGAAATCAATCGTATCAATCGGATGAAGATTATTCAGGCATTTTATCGACATGCTGTTCAAAAGATTTATGCCCTGGCCGATTTCAACGGGAATTTTGTGGAGTTCATCGTCATTTATGAACGCCCAGAGGTAGCCTATATTATTAATTATAATAGAAGACGGCACCGGCTCCTCAAGGCAGAGATTTTTTACATATTCATAAACACGGTCAAAATCCCTTTCAATAAGGATTCTCGGGGTGCTGAGCTGTAAGTTGATTCCGTAATTTTTACAGAATTTTTTTACTTTTTTGATAATTTCATTGAAGCTGCTTTTCGCAAGATCCGCTGTGTTAAGGATTTCGCCGTATTCTATGGAATAAATAGGGTTAAAGCCCACTTTTGCCATGAAATTTTTGATTTCCGTGAGCTGGCCGAGCGAAGAAAGGCGAAGATTGATTTTGGGCAGCTCCAAAGTCGAATAATCAAAGCCCTTTTGCAGCCTCGGGCGTTTGTTTTCCCACTCAAATTTCTGTACGTTCCTGCTGAATTTAAAATCCGACCCTTCCGCGCTCATAATCTCGCCGCAGAAGTGGTTTGTCGAATATATGCTTTTTCGTACATGCTTGAACGGGAGTTTTTGATTTTTAAAGACCTTGGGTTTTGCCATTATTTTTTCAACAAGCTGAATTCCCTCCAAAATCTCTTGAGAACTGGAAAATTTCCCCTTTATCACAACAGAATCAATAGCATGAAGCTTTTTTATTTCCTCTGCGCACCAGGGAATATTGTCCGAGTCGATGGCCAGGGAAATGTTTTTGTATTGCTTAATTTTGGCAATATTTTTCATGTAAATTTCTTCGGTGATAATAATTTGGTCGACTTTGTGAAACATGTTTACAAAATCAATTCCGGATAGATTGTGAATGTCAAAATATGAGTCAATAATGACTTTATACGGCAAAGAATGCGTTTTTATTGCCTCAAGAATTGCATAACTGTTTATGAAAATGCCGTCTATGTCCGTATCTTTCAGAAAATTTATGAATTTTTTGATTTCCGCAAGATCTTCTTCCGTGATGTTGTGTTTAAAGTTTACATAAATTTTTGCACCATGCTCATGAGCCTTTTCTATAAATTCCTTAACATAATCAAAGTTTTTGTTCAGGAATTTGTGATGATAAACATAAAAGTTTCTGCACTTGACCTGAGGGCAGAAATTTTCAATATCTTCGGGTGTTTTAACCGGTGCTACCAGGGAAATTTCTTTCATTATTTTATTATAATCCTTTTTTATTTAAATTTATATACTTTATTAAATTTGTAAAAAAAAATAAGAATTTGCCATAAATTCAAGAATGTAATAGAATTATATTAAAATAGGTCATTCGTATGTTATTTATAAACTACGATGCGGTTAATATGTTACATAAGAATAGAATATGAAGAGAGTGTAGATGTTTGGAGAATTAGACGATTCGGATATATATGTAAACAATCAAAATGACAATTTTGATGAAGCACTGATAAATGAACCTGTCGAAGATGAAACTTTGCCGGATGAAGCCTCAGATGAGATACCTGCTCCAAATGGTGCAGAAAATGCTCCACAGCAACCAAAATCTGATAACAAAAAACTTCTTTTGTACGTGCTTGTCCTTGTTTTGTTGATAGCTGGTGCGGCTGGTGCTTATTTTTACAAAATGAAAGCATCGCAGCAAGATGAGATTGCTGTTGATGTCCAGCAAGAAACCTCAGAAATGGGGGATTTCTTCTATGATAAAGCTCAAGGCGGTGCTCAGGGTGAGCAAACGACTGTTGTTGATGTGGATTTAGCCACGGCTCAGCCTCAGCCTGCTAATCCTGAAGTCCAAGCTAATGATGCAGCGGCTGCTCCGGAAGTGAAAAGTGCGGAAAAAGAAATTGCACCGGTAATCGCTGCTAAAGAAAAAGAGAAAAAAGAGTTAGAAAAGAAAAAACAGCTTGCACAAAAACAAAATAAGCAGGTTGTGATTCCTGTAACCAATGGCGGCCGCGCAAATCCGTTTGTTCCTTATGACAGCGTGCTTGCTAATGCAAAACCGCCTGAATTTGACTTGATTCCGCCTCCTTTGGATATTCCTGCGGCGGATCCTTTGACAGATTCTATGATGTCAACAAAAATATCGGGTATAATGTATGATAGCCAGCGCCCATCCGCTATTATCAACTTTGGCGGTTCCGACCACCTTGTTCATAAGGGTGACAGAGTACAAGGTTATCAAATTATTGATATAACAAGAGACAGAGTTGTTTTGAAATATGGTACAAATATTTACAGAGCTACTGTCGGACAGGAAGTTGCCGGTGGAAACGGAGTTACATTTAACGAAGTTTCGAATTTGAATCGTCAATTTGGCGGAGCATATTCAAAAGCACCTTGCAATGTAATAGAAATAAATGGAAGTAATTAACTTATAGGAGTTGAGAATAAATGTTCAATTGTAAAGAAATTAAAAGCTTATCTGTCGGACTGGCAGCCTTAGCGCTGACGGTTACTATCGGATATATAAGCATTGCGTCGGCAGAACCAATGAAAGCCGGTGTTGAGCAGCCTGCTTTGCGGACGGAATATAAAAGTGCTGACTCTATTCAGTTGGATGGAGCTGTTTCTCTTACGAACGGCAACAGAAGAATCAGCGTAAGCCTTAGGGATTCGGATTTGAAACAAGCTTTGAGGATGATTGCGGACAAAGCCGGATTAAATATCATTTTCCACAGTTCTGTTGAGGGAACTGTGACATTAGATTTGGTTAATGTTACTTTAAATGATGCATTTAAGATGATTATGCAGGCATCTGACCTGTCTTATGTGCTGGATAAAGGCACGCTCCTTGTTATGAGCAAGGATGCAAGCCTTGAGTCTGATGTTGCAAAGCAAAATATGATGATTATTCCGGTAAAATACGGTGATGCATCTAAAATTGCGGATTTTTTGAATAACAATATCTTTTCAACAAACAGACCGGGCTTATCCAATAATAAAATTGTTGTAACAAACCCGGCAACGAACGAATTGGTTTTGTTCGGAACAAAAAACGACTATGCAATGGCTCAAAAAATCGTAGCCAAGCTCGACACAAAACCGATAACTTCAACTTACCGCGTAAATTATACGACGCCTAAAGAAATGGCGGAGCTTATTTGTAATTCACTGTTTCCTGATTCATCAGGCGGTGGTTCTGGTTCCGGCGGTGGCGGCGGATTTATGACAGGCGGTGCTGCTGAAGTAGGCGGAGGCTCTGGCGGCGGTGCGTCAGCTGGTTCCGGGAAAGCAATAGAAATGGGAGCAGGAAAACTTGCATGTTCTATTAATGTAAATGCTACTAAGGAAAGCAAGCTTACAAACCTTGGTGACAGAAGCCTTTCGGTAATGTACTTCCCGACAACCGGTGTAATCAACGTTACAGGCGGTTCTGACAGCCAGAGAGAAATGATTGCACAGTTCATTAAAGATAATGACAGAAAACAGCCCCAGGCATTTATGGAAATGCAGATTATTGAGCTTAATGAATCGGGTTCAAAAACATTTAACAACACTTGGGATATGTTTTCACCGTTCTTTAGCGCTGGTTTTGGCAATACAGGCCTTACTACAAACAACAAATATCCTACATTCTTCCATGGTGCCGGATATGACGTGCTGGATGAAGATATGCAGGTCGACTATCATGTAAACAGATACAAAGGACCTATTACGATTTCATACAGAGTTAACTATTTGATTGAAAACGGCAAAGGCAGGGTTCTTGCTAATCCTAAGCTGATTGTAACAAACGGCCAGGAATCCTTGATTGACCTTACATCTGACTATATTGAATCAACTGAAGCTCAGATTATGGCAACAGGTGGTATCGCCGGTGGTGTTCAGAAAACATATAACATTGAAAAAGACAATGGTATTTCTGTTTCAATGACGCCGTTTATCAGTCCTGACGGTTATGTGACACTCAATATTACACCTAAATATGCAACAATCAAAGAACAGGTTATGGATAACTACTATGATGAAACTTCCGGAACTTCGACTCCGATTATTGCGGCAACATTGTTACAGAGAAGAAACCTTGATTTGTCAAATATAAGGATAAAAGATGGCGAAACTCTGGTTCTTGGCGGATTGATTCAGGAAACCGAAACAAAAGATATCCAGAAACTTCCGTTCCTCGGGGATTTGCCTTACATCGGTTCATTCTTTAGAAATACTACGACTAACAATGAAAAGACTGAGCTTGTAATTATGCTTACACCGAGAATTATTAAAGATTCAGAGGATGTAAACGTTACTGATAATCTCTAATATAAAATGAGCAACGAAACACTAAAAAAAATAAAAAGTAATATAAACAACGAATTTGCTTCCCTTTTTAGGGAAGCAGATTTTAAACAGTACTCTTTTATTCCTGTAAACAGGCAATCCGGGTTTTTTTTCGTTACCATAACGGACAAGGCGAATAAAAAAGAGCTGAGTGCTTTTTTTGCAGAAAAAAATATAAAAGAGCCGCTGAAGTTTATAACAGTTGATAATGACAGCTTTCAACAACTGCTAAAATCGTTTATTGCGGAGAATTACCCTGATAAACAGGCTGCTCAACCCAAAGAGGAAGCGGAAACCAGCGCCAAAACTGGCAACAATCAGCCTGAACACCACCATAAAAAGCGTGTCGGCGAGATTTTGATAGAGCAAGGGCTTTTAACAGAAGCCCAGTTGACAGAAGCGTTGATTGAGAGTAAGCGTCAGCATACGCCTATTGGTTCAATGCTCGTTAAAAAGGGTTTTATTACAGTAGAGCAGTTGAAAGAGGCGTTGTCTTCTCAGCTTGGCTATGCTTATGTAAGTTCGGAGCAGCTGAATATTGCGTCTAATGCATTGAAAATCCTGCCGGAGGACTTTATCAGGGAAAATCAGCTTCTTGCGCTGGCCTCTGACGGAAAATTTCTTGATGTTGGGATGGTGAACCCGGATAATAAAAAAGCATTGAATGAAATTGTATATTTGACCGGATTACGCCCGCGCGTTTTGCTGATTACATATTTTGAGTTCCAGAATTGTCTTGCGCAGTATTATAGCGATGCAAGAAAAGAAACCTCGAAAATAATCAAAAAAATTGAGGAAGAAAAGCTTCAGTTTGAGGTTGAAGAATCTTTGTGGGAGCAAGTTGACAAGGAACTCGAGGATACATCGGGCAACGTTGCGATGTTTGCTAACAAAATCATCTCTGATGCGATAGATATGCATGCATCCGATATTCATATCGAACCGAGACTCAATAATTACATCGTTCGATATCGTATTGACGGTATTTTGCGCAGGGTTTTGGATTTGCCGTCAAAAGTTGAAAATTCGGTCATTGCGCGTTTTAAGGTTCTTTCAAGAATGAACATCGCTGAGCATAGACGTACTCAGGACGGTACTTTTACCATCAAGTATAACAACATGTCTTATGACTTTCGTATCAATACGCTGCCTGTTATGGGAAAAGAAAAGATGGTTATCCGTGTACTGGCGCCTGCTGCAAGTATTAAGTCAGAAGATAAGATTATTAAGCTGGTTGGCGGAACAGAAGAGGATCTTGCTAAAATTTATAAGATGACCAGCGCTCCAAACGGCATTATTTTGGCGGTAGGGCCTACTGGTTCCGGTAAAACGACTACGCTTTATTCGATTTTAAAGAGTTTGAACGACGAGGGCATAAATATCACGACTCTGGAGGACCCTGTCGAAATTAAAATTGACGGGATTAACCAGTCGCAGATTAACCCGAAAGCCGGCATTACTTTTGCATCTTGTATGAAAGCTATCTTGCGTCAGGACCCTGATATTATCCTGATCGGTGAGATTCGTGACTATGAAACGCTAGAAACGGCAATATCCGCTGCACTTACGGGCCACCTTGTGCTTTCGACACTTCACACGAACTCGGCAGCTGCTACGATCACCCGTTTGATTCAGATGGGGGCGCCTGATTACCTTATTTCTTCTACTTTGACCGGAATCAGCGCGCAAAGGCTTGTCAGACGGCTGTGTCCGAAATGTAAAGTCGCATATCAGGCAACTCGTGAAGAAGCTATGAAAGTTGTTTCAACAAAAGAAGAAATTGAACAGTTCATGAAGCGCACAATTTACAAAGCAAAAGGCTGCTTTGACTGCAAGCATGAGGGGTATGTGGGCAGGCTCGGCGTTTATGAAATCATGAATATTACGAAAGAAATAAAGAAATTGATTGCGCAAAGTGCGCATGATATTGAGATTGAGGAAGCTGCGGTGGGCGCAGGAATGAAAACTCTGCAAAAATCTTGCCTCGGGCATATTCTCAGAGGGGAAACCACGATTGATGAATTTGTCCGCGTGTTAGGGCCTGTAACGGAATAGGATAAAATATGACAATATATAATTATAGTGCATTAAAAAATAATAACGAAGTAGTTCAGGGTAAAATTGAAGCCGAAGACGTCAAAATGGCGCGTGAGGAAATCCGTAAACTCGGACTTTTACCAACAAAGGTCTTTGAAGAGGGGCAAAAGGCTTCTGCACCAAAGGTTAGGCTTAGTCCATTGTCTTTGCAGGAGTTGATTGACTTTACAAGTACTTTTCAAACGTTGGTTCAGACAGGTGTACCTCTTATTGAGGGGCTTGTGTTTATGGAAAAGGACGCTGTCAGCTCCAGAATAAGGCTTCTGGCAAAGGAAATCAGAAAGCAGATTATCGCCGGTGCGACTTTTGCGGATACTGTTTCAAAATATCAGGAAATTTTCGGGAATGTTTATGTCGGTTTGACAAAAGCGGGCGAGGATTCCGGTGAAATGGAGAAAACAATGGACAGGCTGGTTGAGCTGCTGAAAAAACAGCATGCAATCAGGAGCCGTGTTATCGGAACACTGATGTATCCTTGTTTTGTAATTTCACTTGCCGCGATTGTTGTCACTGTTATGTTGATGTTTGTATTCCCTACATTTAAGGAAATGTTTGACAATGCAGGTGCAAAATTGCCTATATTTACGCAGATTTGTATTGATTTGGGCGAATTTTTAAAGCAGTATTGGTTTGTAACCTTGCTTATTCCTGTTGTTATCGCTGCGTTGATTTATGCCGCGTTCAAAAATCAGGTTTCAAGAAGAATTCTTGATCAGGTGTTTTTACGTGTGCCTTTGATTGGGCAGATGTTGAAATTTGCAAATTTTTCGAACTTTTTTACGGTCATGAACGTTGCTTATGAGGCAGGTATCCCTATTGTTGATTGTTTGTATCTTGCCAACTTGACAATTGATAATCATACATTGAAAACCAAGGTTACTGATGCAATTGCAAAGGTTCAGCAGGGTACGCACCTTTCCACGTCAATGCGTTCAGTAAATATATTTCCGTCGATGGTTATGTTTATGGTTGCGACGGGTGAGCAAACCGGTAAATTGGGAGAATTGCTTCATCAGTCAGTGAAATTTCTTGATAAAGAGTTGGACAAAATCATAGACGCATTGACTGCAATGATTGAGCCTTTGATGCTAATTGTAATCGGCGGTATCGTAATGTTTCTTGCGTTGGCGCTTTATCTGCCGCTGTTCCAGACATATCAGCTTTCTTAGAGAGGAAAAATAATGAACAACGACTTAAATTTTGAAATACATGACGATCCGATGGACGATTTTACCAATGGCGTATGGTCTGAGCGGGTTTTGGTTATCACCCAGGATTATGAAATAAAGGGTTATGTTTACATGCCCAAAATCGGTCGCAGAAGCCGTGTTCTTTCGGATATTTTGAACGGAAAAAAACGTTTTGTTGCAATAAAAGACTGTGAAGTGTCATACAGGCAGCTGCCTAACAGAAGAACGGAATTCCATGATTTTGTGCAGCTGAATATTAACTCAATTATTATTTTAAGACCTACGACAGATGATGAATAAATTAAATTTTTAAAATACTTGATTTAGAATTATGTCTATGGTGTAATAATATCACGCGATAAATGCGGGCTGTCGGTTCAGGTACCCAGGTGAGCGGAGCTTTCGAAGTTAATTAAGTCCACAGAGCTTTAACTACCTGAATCAATGACAAAAGAATAAAAAATGTGCGGGCTGCTAGCTCAGGTGCCCCAGAAAGCGAAGCTTTCGAAGTTAAATTAAGCGCACGGCGCTCTAACGACCTGAGCCAATGACAAAAGAATAAAAAATGTGCGGGCTGCTAGCTCAGGTGGTTAGAGCGCACGCCTGATAAGCGTGAGGTCGGTGGTTCAAGTCCACTGCGGCCCACCATAAAAAAGACTCCTTTTAGGAGTCTTTTTTATGCAATTAATATGTTTCTGGGACGTTACAATACGACTTCATTTTGTTGTGTTTTTGTGGAGGATGGTATACTCAAGTTAGATAATATATTATCTAAATATTGACTTTTTAGTAAAAATAGTATAATATATTATCTGTGAACAATTTTTTATTTAACCCTAAAACTCCTAATGACTTAGCAAAAGAATTGGTTGAAAAAATTAAGCAACAACGAAAAAAGCTTAAAATTTCACAAATTCAGCTTGCTGCAAAATCAGGTGTCAGTCTTGGTTCTATCAAAAGGTTTGAATCAAAGTATGAAATTTCTTTGAATTCTTTTATAAAAATTCTGATTGCGCTCAATTTAGAGGGTGACTTGGAAAATTTGTTTACGCAAAAAAACTACAGTTCCATTGATGAGGTAATAAATGGACAATTATAAATATTTAAAAGTCTTTTATAACGATATTTTAGTGGGGGCTCTTGCAAAAACTCCAGAGAGAGTTGTAGCCTTTGAATACGATTCAGACTGGTTAAATAACGGGTTTAGTATTTCGCCTTTTAGTTTGCCGCTTATCAAGAAAGTTTTTATTCCTAAAAATGAACCTTTTGGCGGCTTATTTGGTGTTTTTAATGACAGTTTGCCTGACGGTTGGGGACGGTTGCTTGTTGACAGATTGTTTTTGAAAAACAAAATAAACCCTGCCGAAGTCGATAATCTTAACCGTCTTGCTATTGTTCAACAAAGCGGGATGGGCGCTTTGACTTATAAGCCAGAAC